>CAZQAC010000097.1:0-1602 GCA_964591125.1 uncultured Lachnospiraceae bacterium | reverse complement strand
AAAAACTGTTAATAAATCACATAGCAATTAATAAAAATACTTGATTATTTTATATAAATATGTTAAAATCTATTTTAATATTTTTATATGTGAGGTATTTATGGACGGCGAAACAGTCCCTTTACTGATTGCGATAATCGCACTTTTACTGTTATCGGGATTTTTCTCATCAATGGAAACGGCGTATTCTTGCGCCAACAAAATAAAATTGCGTTCTATGAGCGCAAATGATAAACGTGCGCTGAAAACATTGCGTTTAGCGGAAAACTACGATAAACTTATTTCGACGATTTTAATAGGCAACAACATGGTTAATATCACAATGACGTCTTTAAGCGGCGTTATGTTTGCAAAACTTTTGCAAAACTCTCCTGTGGATTCGGTAACTATTTCCACGATAGTTTCTACCGTTGCCGTTTTAATCGTCGGGGAAATTACGCCTAAAATGATTGCGAAAGTTTATCCTGAAAAGTTTGCTATGTCAGGCTATCCGCTGCTGATGTTTTTTACATATTTGCTTTACGTTATAAATTTATTCTTTTCAGGTTATAAATTCATACTCTCAAAGATATTTAAACTTAAAAACGAAGAAGTTATTACAGAAGATGAAATTATGACGATAGTGGAAGAAGCGCAAGAGGATGGCACTTTGCATAAAGACGAAACGAACCTTATTCGTTCGGTCATAGAATTCGACGATTTGGAAGTCGGCGATATACTTATTCCGAGAGTTAATATTACGGCGGTTGAAATAACTACTCCGCTCGATAAAATAAAACAACTTTTCGATAACGACGGATATTCACGTATTCCCGTATATAAGGAAACTATCGATTCTATCGTGGGTATTCTTCACGAAAAAGAATTTTTCCTTGCGTATCTTGCAGGCAAAAAAGATATTTCAAGGCTGTTGCAACCTGTCGTTTATACGACTGAACACGTAAAAATTTCCGCTTTGCTGAAACAACTTCAAAAAAAGAAAACGCATATGGCAATCGTTTTGGACGAGTACGGCGGGACGCTTGGCATAGTGACGCTTGAAGATATTTTGGAAGAATTAGTCGGCGAAATTTGGGACGAACACGATGAAGAAGTTACTTTCTTCCGCCCGATTAGCGAAAACGTTACCGTAATAGACGCAAAAGCAACGCTTTCCGATATGTTTGAACTTTACGGTATTGAAAACGAAGAAGATAATTTTGACGCAAACACCGTAAGCGGTTGGATAATCGAACAACTTGGCGAAATTCCGCCCGTAGGCACTAAGTTTGATTTTAAAGACCTAGCCATAGAAGTTACGAAATCGACCGTGAAAAAGGTTTTGGAAATTAAGGTTACTAAAATAACCGAGCCCGAAATAGAACAAACTAAACCCGAAAGCAAAATAGCAAAATTATTTAAGTCCGACGTCGATTCTGACGAAAAAGAATAACAAAATCAAAATTTCATAAATAAAGCCCTTATCGGTAAGGGCTTTTATATGTACCCGTAGTTCAGTTGGATAGAGCGCCAGCCTCCGACGCTGGATGTCGATGGTTCGAATCCATGCGGAAACCCGAAATATAACCACAACGTCGCTCTAATATATAAGGTATAGTCTGA
>CAZQAC010000096.1:0-1725 GCA_964591125.1 uncultured Lachnospiraceae bacterium | reverse complement strand
AAATAATCGATGAATTTAATACGATTTTATGTTTTTTTGCGTAAATTCGATTAATTCTTCGACAAGTTTTTTTTCTGCTAACCAAGGCGAAAATGCCGTTGCCGAACCCGTAGCCACACCGGTAACAAACGCGCGTTCGAGCGAACTCGAATTTATATATCCGGCAATAAAACCGGCTACAAGCGAATCGCCCGCGCCGACGGTATCTATTACTTTGCCTTTAGGGGCGGAAAGCTTCATTACTTTGCCGTCTTCTGACGCCATAATCGCTCCGTCCCCGCCCATAGAAACTATTACGTTGCGAGCTCCCTTTTCCAATAGTTTTTTTGCTTGAATTACGACGTCGTTCTCGTTTTCTATTTTAACGCCGAAAATTTCTTCGAGCTCTTGCGTATTCGGTTTTATCAAAAACGGCTTATACGGCAATGTTTTTATAAGCGCGTCGCCCGTAGCGTCCACAACGAAATTAACCTTTTTGTCACTAAGATCGTCCATTATATCGGCATAAAGAGTTTTTTTCATTCCGCTTGGAATACTGCCGGCAAGTACAACCCAATCTCCGTCGCAAACGGCATTTAACTTATTATATAATTCGTTAATTTCGGTTTCACCGACGACCACACCTTTTCCGTTAATTTCGGTTTCAAGACGTTCTTTAATTTTTACGTTTATGCGAGTTATGCCCTCTGCTTGAATAAAATCCGCAGTTATGCCAGTTTTTGAAATCATTTCGGTTAATGCTTCGCCCGTCCAACCACCTACAAATCCGATCGCACGATTTTCGACGCCCAAACGTTTCAAAACAATAGAAACGTTTATTCCCTTTCCGCCCGGATGAATTACTTCGCCGACGGTACGATTCGTTTCTCCCAAAGTAAGCTTGTCTACTTTCGCGACATAATCTATTGCCGGATTAAATGTTATCGTATATATCATTATTATCTCCTTTTCGCGATTTTACCGATCGGTTAATCGCATCGTAAATATTATATCACATCAAAAAAATTCATACAAGTATTTTTTATTATAATACTTTTTTTAGACAAATAATAATATTAATACCAAAACTTTCCTTTGTTTTTTTTATTAATCACAAATTTGAGATTAAAAAAAGAAAGTATGAATTTTAATCCGACTTTCTTTTTTATTTATATAAGAATAATTTTTTTTAATTTAATAATTTTTCGCAACTCGTAGAAACGGCAATCGCACCCGCTTTCAACGCCGCGTTCACTTCTTCTTCCGTACAAATAAGTCCGCCCGCAATGAGTCTTTTATTTAATTTAGCAAACGTCTCTATAATACTCGGAATAATTCCTGGCATAACTTCCACAAAATCGCATTCTGTTTTTTCTATGTTCGAAATTGCCGTTTTTATGCCCTGACTATCTATAATAAACACTCTGAAAACAGTCATTAATCCTTTTTGTTTAGCCGCCCGTATAATCGAAGTTTTAGTCGAAATGATTCCGTCCGGTTTAACGAAATCGGCTACGAATTTAACAGCCGATTCGTCTTTTCCCAATCCGCTCGCGAGATCGAAATGAACGAATACTTTTTTATTTCTGTCATGAGCGTACAATACGCTTTTTTTAAGATCGCATATATCTCCGTTAAGCAAAAATATAACGTCGCTTTTTCCGTTCGCCGCCTTAAAAAAAGATTCGCCGCTATCGGCGGCGCTTATTTTCGGATTGTTTTTTAACTGCGATATTATATTCATTA
>CAZQAC010000095.1:0-1751 GCA_964591125.1 uncultured Lachnospiraceae bacterium | reverse complement strand
GCGTGGTTTTGCAGAATGCGGACGAGCAGATTATTCAAAAAACGGTGGAGGACGAGATTGCGTTCGGTTGTGAAAACTTGAATTTTTCTCCCGATAAAATTACAAAACAAATCGCTACCGTATGTTCGCTTATGAAACTCGAAAAGTCTTGGGAATGTCGCAAGTTATCGGGAGGACAAAAACAACGTTTGATTACGGCTTCCACCCTTGCGATGGGACAGAAAATCATTATTTTAGACGAACCGCTTGCCAATCTCGATACCGACGGTGCGGAAATGTTAATGACGACGTTGAAAACCCTTGCAAAATCCGGTTATTGCGTGATCGTAATCGAACATAGGTTGGACATGGTATTGCCGTTTGTCGATAAAGTCTTTCACGTCGGGGAGAAAACGGTAAAGGAAATCGAAAACAAAGATACCTATTTGTCTTCGCAAACGGCAATGATTGAGGATATTTGTCCGAAATATACGCCGAATTTGCCGATTTTTTCTTTGAAAAACGTAGAGTTTTCGGTAAAACAAAGGGAAATATTGAAAGACGTTTCTGCCGAGATTTATAAAGGCAGTCGAACGGTGATTTTGGGCGAAAACGGTTGCGGAAAAACCACGCTTTTGCGACTGATTGCAAGGCTTGAAAAAGTCACGGGCGGAGAAATAACGCAGAATATAGACGAAAAATTCGGGCAAAAGAGCAAAGCAAATAAAAAGTGGTATCAAAAAGTCGGCGTGGTATATCAAAATCCCGATTATCAACTGTTTATGCCCACGGTGGAGCAAGAAATTCGTTTCGGTGCAAAATCCAAAGAATATGCAGACGAAATTGCGGAAGCGTTCGGAGTGAAGAAACTGTATCGCAGACATCCGCAGTCATTGTCGGAAGGACAAAAGCGCAGAGTGTCGATTGTGGCAGTCGTTGCGACGGCTCCCGAGGTTTTGATATTGGACGAGCCTACGGTAGGGCAGGATTATAAAGGCTTGTGTGAAATGGTGGATATTCTCAATGAAATTCATCAAAAAACAGGAAATACAATGATTACCGTTACACACGACGTGCGTTGCGCGGAAGCTTTATGCGACAGAGCTGTTTGGATTAAAGACGGAAAAACCTATCAAATAGGCGAAAAAATGCTTGTAAGAGAATTTTTCGGCAACGTTTCAAAAGTTAGTGTAGGCTAAAATGTCTTATATGAGGTGTTAGTCGTTGACTTATCTCTATAATTTTGATATAATAAATACATATTGTGAAATAGTATGAAAACAATGCCGGTCGCAAGACCGGTAAAAAAAGAGGAACAAGTTAGCGTAGACTAACTTGTTAAAAAAAGTATATGAAAGGTCGGCAAAACTTGCATTGACCTTTCATTAAAGCTCAACGGTTAGCGTAGACTAACTTTTACGAGAACGGAGAAACTATGTCATTGTTAAGATTAAAAAATATAGGAAAAATATACGATTCCGGCAATATGTTGACAATCGGAATTCGTGGTATCAACCTTGATTTCGATTATAACGAATTCGTGACGATAGAGGGAGAGAGCGGCAGCGGTAAATCTACGCTTTTGAACGTAATCGGGGCAAACGATAGTTATGAAGAAGGGGAATTGTACCTAAACGACGAGGAAACTTCTCATTACGGTGCACTCGAATGGGAAAAATATCGTCAAAAATATATTGCAACCGTTTTTCAGGATTTTAATATCATAGAAAATCTTACCGTTCTTGAAAACGTGGAACTTGCCCTGCTCCGTA
>CAZQAC010000094.1:0-1760 GCA_964591125.1 uncultured Lachnospiraceae bacterium | reverse complement strand
CCTCCACCGTTTTTTGAATAATCTGCTCGTCCGCATTCTGCAAAACCACGCCGACTTTACGGCACACTTCACCGAGCCGCTTTCCTATGATATTTTCGCCGTCTATGTACACGTCACCTGACAGTTTTCCGTCGGTCACATTCGGAATTATTCCGCTTAAAATATAGAGCAAGGTGCTTTTTCCTTCTCCCGAATGCCCCGAAAACAAATTGACTTCTCCGAAACGCAACGCAAAGTTTACGTTTTCCAAAATATCCGTTTCGCCGTCATAGGAAAAGCAGACGTTTTTACATTCTATCGCAATACCGCTCATAACACCACCGTTAAAACCACACCGATGATCAATCCTGTCAAAAACAGAACGTCGGACAATGTAATCATTTCCTTTTTATATACTGTATAAGGTCTTTTTTCAAGCGAAAATCCGCGTGTTTCCACCGAAAGCGAAAGCGTATCGGAAATATTGACAAGTCGCATGACAAACGGTACTAAAAACGCTCTGTAAAAGATTTTCGGATTCAGAACGCTGCCTGCACCTCTTGTTTTCATCGCCTCGCGCACTCGCTTTATCTCCGCACCGAGCACGGGAGGAAAAGAAGTTGCAATTAACATTCCGAGCGTAACGCTCCTCGGCGTTTTCAAAGTCGATAAACATCTGGTCATATCGACGGGTTCTACGCTCGTTCCGACCGCAACCGCCAAAAACACAGAACCGAAACGATTGATCATCGCAAGTGCGGCATTTACATCCTTCCCATAAGCAAAATAGGCAATCAACCCGAATATGCCGCCGACAAAAATAAACGGCATTAAAATTCGCAAACAACCCTTTTTGCAACCGAATACAAACAGCCAAACATAACCGCCGAGCAAAAAGAACGAACACACCATACTTCTTGCCGTAATCAATCCGAATACGATAAACAAAAGGCTTGCTATAAAGGCAAAAACGGGATATATCTTTTTCTTAAAGGTGCAAAAACTCATTTTTTAAGTGCTCCCGCTTTTTTCAGTTCTCGCGAGATCAACATTCCGACGATCGAGCCGACGAAACAAAGTGCAATCACCGCGGCCGTAATTCCGACGACTACCCAAGGATTCGTTCCGCCGAGGAACATGGAAACCGCCGCTTTTTCACTGCCCGTTACCGTGTAGAACGCACGATAATATAAATACAAAAACGGAATGGTCATCGGCATATACAAAGTTCCCGCAAGCACGCACGCCCAATCGTTTTGATAACTTCTAAAAATCAATAAAGCAATCGTTTCGGCAATAAGTCCGCAAAACACAATCATTGCCATAGGCGGAAACATAAAAATCAGAAACACGGAAATAAATACCGATTGAAAAAACAATGCGCCCGGCTTTCTCACTTTCATCATACCGATAACGGGAAAAATCGAAAATTGCAGTCCCAGCCCCAACTGTACGATACCGAATAAAGGCACGTTGACGAGCAACGGCATTACCGCACCCGTAATCAACGTGCAAGCGGTGATGATTGCCAAAAACACAATGTCTTTTATCTTATATTTCTGAAAAAGTTTTCCGTTGCCTATCGTTTCTTTTTCTTTTGATTTAACGCTCGACGAATACACGGTAGGCTCGTTTTGCGTTTGCTCCGCCGTTTCAATCAAGGCGGAAGCGGCTTCTTCTATTGTTTTATTTTCAAATTGTTCGTTCATTTGTTAAACTACCTCCGCCATTTTTCCGTTTTCCACTCTGTAAATTCTGTCGGCAATCGCCATCGTGGATTC
>CAZQAC010000093.1:0-1825 GCA_964591125.1 uncultured Lachnospiraceae bacterium | reverse complement strand
TGGAGCGGGTGATGGGAATCGGACCCACGCAGCCAGCTTGGAAGGCTGGAACTCTACCATTGAGCTACACCCGCATATACGCCACACATGCTTAAAAATAATACCATATTTTTTTTCTTTTGTCAACAGTTTTTACCCTATATTGAAATATTTTTTGTAAAAATATTTCCTTTTTCTTCAGTAATCATACAGTAAGAAGGTAAACCGAACCTCGGTTCGCCTAAACTGCCCGGATTTATGAGTTTTATTCCCTCAAAATCGTCCTCACTGGCAACATGCGTATGTCCGTACAAAACGAACGAACAATTTTCAGATTCGGCTTCGTAAGCAATTCTAGTTAAATCGTTTTTTACCCCAAACTTATGTCCGTGCGCAATAAAAAATCTTTCTCCGAAAATTTCGAGAATAATTTTTTCCGGATACGGAGAAGTTAAATCGCAATTGCCTCTTACTGCCTCTATGTCTGTTGTTATTTCGTTTTTCAGCTTAAATAAATCGCTGGTATAATCGCCGAGAAAAATCAGTTTCTCGCAAGAATTAATAACAGGCATTATTCGTCTTATATTATCCAATCGACCATGAGTATCGGATATCACGCAAATTTTTCTCATATTTTATCTGCAAGTGCCGCAAAAGCTCTCGCCCTATGGCTTACGGAATTTTTTTCTTCAGGCGAAGCGACGCCGAAACTTTTACCTATCTCATCGCAAAAAAACAACGGATCGTATCCGAAACCGCCGTCCCCCTCGGCTTTATACAATATTCTGCCCTCGACTTTGCCGAATGCGGAAATCATTCTGTTCCCGTCATAATATACCGCACAACACACAAAAGCCGCCGTCCTGTCGGCTTTGTCCTCTAATCTCAATAAGAGTTTAGCGTTATTCGCATCGTCATCATGTTCTTTTCCAGCATATCTGGCAGAAAAAATACCCGGCTCACCATCCAACGCATTCACAGATAATCCGCTATCGTCACTTATTACCGGGATCCCCGCAATCTCATAAACAGCTATTGCTTTAAGCTTCGCATTTTCCTCATAAGTATTACCCGTTTCTTCTATATCGATTTTGATACCGCAATCTTTAAGCGACAATACTTCATATTTTGTTTTTAATATTTGTCGAATCTCAGCTAATTTACCTTTGTTGTTCGACGCCAAAATAATTTTATCCATAAGAACATGATACATTAAAACACAAAAAAAGTCAACGTATTTATCATGTGTCTCAAAAAAATCAATCTGTTTTTTCAAGAAAACATAAAACGACGTCGACTTATTTAATCGGATTTACAAAAGAATGCAAATTACTCCGCCCTTCCCCTCGTTAACAATGCGCGATAACGTTTTGCGCATTTTCTTTTGAGCTTCTTCGGGCATATTCGTCAATTTGTTGTTAAGTCCTTCATTTACCAACACATGCATTGATTTTCCGAACATGTCACTATTCCAAATGCCTTTCGGATTTCCCTCAAATCCGTCCAACATTTTTCGAACCATTTCTTCGCTTTGCTGTTCCGCGCCCATAATGGGACTTACTTCCGCATTTATGTCTACTTGCATGATATGCAATGACGGTGCCGAAGCGCGCAATTTAACTCCGTATTTCGAACCTTGCTTCACTATTTCGGGTTCATTAAGAGTCATTTCTTCCAGCGAAGGTTTTACAACTCCGTAACCCGTCGCTCGGACGCTTTCTAACGCTTCGCTTATTTTATCATACTCCTTCTTGGCGTAAACCAAATCTTTCATATACGACATCAAAGCGAAATCATCCCTAATTTCACTTCCGCAAGAATCGGATAACGCTTTCTAAAACAAACC
>CAZQAC010000092.1:0-1845 GCA_964591125.1 uncultured Lachnospiraceae bacterium | reverse complement strand
CTTTTTGAACGTCGGCTGCAAGCACGTCTCTCTGCGAGTAACCTTTTGCCGCCATGACCTCGGCTTCTGCCATACCTGCCATCTTGGTAGCCTGCGCTTCGGCCTGTGCGCGAATAACGTCTCTTTCCGCTTCACGTCTTGCGAGTTCGGTTGCGGTCGTCTCTCGCTCTAAAGCCGCTTTTCTTTCCGCGGCAACTACGGTCGCTTCCGCATCGGCGTGCGCAGATTTTACAAGCGCCTCTGCCTGAATCATTTTTGTTTGGAAAGAAACGGTATGTAATTCGCGAAGGCGACGGAAGTTAGGATCGTTTTCGGGTAAAACCACATTGGAAATATAAAACTGCGGAACGGTCAAGCCGTATTCCTCGAACCCGGGTAAGATGCTCTTGCGAAGAACCTCTGATAAAATTTCCAAACTTTCGTCGATTTCAAGAACGTTTATATTCTGCGCTTTGATAGCACCGGGCAAATGCGCTTTTACCGCGGTAGAAATTAGCGGACGGAAACAATTCTGAATAGACTTGGTAAACCCTGATCCGCCATCACCCCAAGCAATGCCGTTCATAGTGCCTACGAGTTTTACAAGCAACTTTCGAGAGTCCGACACCTCTAAATTCAACTCGCCGCACGCACCTATTTCAAGCGGAATACCCGTACTCGGTTCAATGAATCGGATCTTGCTATCCGTACCCCATTTAATCGCCATTTGAACGGTTTTGTTGATAAAATAAACTTCACAATGAAAAGGCGTTTCGCCGCCCGTCGTTCTGTTTAATAATTTTCCGAGTTTGGGAATATTTTGCGTTTCTAACGTATAACGCCCCGCGCCGAATACATCCAACGCTTGTCCGTTCATAAAGAAAATCGCCTCTTGACTTTCGTGAACGATAAGTTGCGTTAAACTATTGAAGTCCTCGCAAGGATGTTTCCGTATAAAAGTGCTATTATCCCCTTCGTATTTGATAATTTCCGCAATTTGTTCCATAGTTCTCCTTTAAACCGCAGTCTCTTAAAAATCCGAACGTTATTGTATTTTTGGTGTAGTTTACGCTTGAAATTCCGATTTTTACAAATCCGTATTATGATTTTTAATCATATTTTTAATTGCATTATATATGATTAGCAATCATAAGTCAAGTCTTTTATGATTAAAAATCATAAAATATAACGGATAAAGGAGCAATCGAGATGATAGTTTTAAGCGAAATTCAGAAAAGACTTGCAGAACATATTAAAACGTGCGGAATGACGCAAACGGCGATCGCTAAACGATTAAACTTATCGCAGTCGACGATCGCTCACTACGTAAAAGGCGATATTATGCCAGCCTTAGATACGTTCGCGAATCTTTGCGTCGTTCTCGACGTCGACCCGTCGGAAATCCTCGGCACGTCATACATAGACAATAAAAAAGCGTTACGCATAACCAACAGTTTCAATAATAACTCGGGCGACGTAAAGTTCAACGCGTAAAAAACGACGGCACACGCGAGCTAATTTATCTGCTTTGAAAACGTTTCGATCGAACAAATAAATCTGCACGCTCGGAAAGCGCGAAAAAAGCCCGACTGCGGTTTTAACCGTAATCAGGCTTTTTCGAGATAATATAAAAGTTCCGACAAACTTAACCTTTTACGGTTTTTGTTCGTCGGAACTTTTTCTTCCGCTTGCGACAAAATTGCCTTTGCCGTGTTTTTCAAAATTTGCAAAACATTTTGCCGAGAATACGACGTTTCTAAACGATATTCTTTTCACGGAATAAGTTAGCCATTCGACACTCGTTAGTTTTTGATACCGTAAAATTTTGTGTAAGCATATTACGGAACCAAACGGACTACGTTTCAC
>CAZQAC010000091.1:0-1885 GCA_964591125.1 uncultured Lachnospiraceae bacterium | reverse complement strand
AAAAGTTGCGTTTCGACGCTGTCATACTGAGCAGGCTTTGAAAAAGCCTGTCGAAGTATCTAAAATGTAAGTGTAGTAGTAATGCAATTACAAACAAGAAAATCCGAGAGATTCTTCGTCCGTCGCCAAACCGACGGACTTCAGAATGACAGTAGGGGGATTCTTCACTGCGTTTAGAACGACAAGAAAAGAATGTTTAAGCGGAGTTAAAATTCAGCGTAATAAAATAAAAAAATTTGCAACTTACGCATAATATTGCGTATTATATATTAGTTTATTAAATAAGAAGGAATTAAAATTATGGCAGGCGATTATATTAAATGTCCTAGATGTGAACTTAACTATATCCACAAAAGTCAAGGCTATTGCGACGTATGCAAAGCAGAACTTAAACTCGGCCCGCAACTTGTGTTTGCCGTTGAAGACGATGACGAACCTATGGACCTTTGCCCTATTTGCAAACAGGTTTATATTAGGGAAGGCGAAGAAATGTGCGCTAAGTGCAGGGAAGAATTAGAATTTAAGAAAGACGAAGTCGATATGGAAAACGACGAAGAATGGAAGAACTACCTCGACGACGATGAAGACGAGGAAGAAGAAACCGACGAAGAAATGCTTTCTTTATCTAAACTTGCGGAAGAAGAAGCAGGCGAACTTTTCGAAGACGAAGAAGATGATGAGGAAGAAGAATTTGAAGAAAGTCCCGAAGAAGAAGACGATTTTGAAATTCCCGACCTTAACGATTCTGATTTCGAAGAAGACGAGGAAGAAGACGAAGAAGATTTCGAAGACGAAGCCGACGAAGACTAAAATAACGACGGAGCGAAAATTTCGCTCCGTTTTTTTTATTTTTTCACTGTATTTTTATAAATTCGGGCAATATCGCTTAAAATTTCAGGATAATTGAAATCTTTACCGTAGGCGATATTCATTTCTCTCATCATACTTAGATTTTCAACGGGGATAATTGAAAGTTTACCTTTTCTTGCGTCGCTTATGCAAGCGCTTTGCGGCAAAATAGAAACGCCTAAATCTTTACGAACTAAGTCCTTTATCGCCGCAACGTTATCGACTTCGAGCGAAACGTTAAAATCCGCTATATTTTCGTTTATGCTGGTAAGCGTCGCTTCGAACAAATGACGGGTAGCAGACGACTGCAATCTTAAAATAAGATTTTGCTTTTTTAATTCGCCTACCGTAATCATCGATTTTTTGGAAAGCGGATTATCGTTGCTTAACACGCAAACCAAATAGTCGGTATCAAGCATTAAATAATTAAGTTTGTTTGAATTGCGTTTTCCGTCAACTATCGCTATATCCAACTCGTAATTTTCAAGCATTTCATAAAGATTATTTATCGTATCAGTAATTATCGTTATAGTAGTTTTAGAATATTCGTTGGCGTATTTTGCAAAAACTTCGGTAATTTTATTGTTTTCGGACGTATGTGTAACACCCACCCTTAACCTAGAAATATGTTTTTGTTCGTCGGATATTTTAAGCAACATTTTTTCGTGCAAGGCTTTTAAACGGCGTGCGTAAGTTACCGCAATTTTACCTTCCTGCGTCAAAATAACATCCCCTTTTCCCCTTAAAAACAACTTTGCGTTACATTCTTTTTCCAACGTATTTATATGATTGCTGACGGCAGGCTGCGTAAGCGATAAAACTTCCGCCGCCTTAGTAAAATTTTTATATTCCGCAACCGCAAGCAAAGTTTCAAGTTTAGTGTCAAGCATATTTATTCTCCTTCCTTTTAATTTACGATGAAATTTATTGTTCTAAAACTTCTATTATAAAAAATTTTTATCGTTTAACAAAAAATCAAAAATCATATTTATGGTTATTATATGTTACAATATTTCATATAATTTTGCAAGCGAAA
>CAZQAC010000090.1:0-1987 GCA_964591125.1 uncultured Lachnospiraceae bacterium | reverse complement strand
AGATAGCGAAAAATGCGAATTGCGCGGTTTCTACGGCGTATAAGTTTATGGAACGATTAAAAGACGAAGGACGAAAATCACATCAAAATCGATATTGGCTCAAAAAATTATTTTACAGCTGTTTTACTTGACAATTTTTTTCGGGGGGGGGTATAATATCAATGTTAATTTTAAATAACCTATCGGAGAAAAATAATGAGAAAAGTAAAAATAGAAAGTAACGTTTGCGAGAAAGCGAATTCGGGATTGTATTTATTGAAAAAATACGCAAAGGGCTTGGAATTTTGTGAAAATGCGGAGACGTCGATTGTTTTTTCCGAAGACGGAAATTTGAGCGGAGACGATTACAGAATAGAAAAGAATCCCGATTCGATATTTGTTTTCGGGAATAGCGCAGTGGCTTTTAACGCTGCGGTCGGAAAGTTGATCCGCGGTGGAATTGATGACGCGGTTTCGACTTCTCGTCATTTCGATCAAGAAGTCAGAGCAATCTATTTTGCCAATCATTTTCACAATTATTATCATTGCGCGCCGATGAACGAAATTTTGGAATATATCGAATCGCTTGCGCTTTGGGGACAGTCGTGCGTATGGTTGTGGTTCGACATGCACCATTTTTACGGCATCGAAACGCTCGAAGCAGAGGAAATGATAGGCAGAATGAAGAAGATTTTTGCCAAGGCAAGAAGTTTGGGAATGAAAACCGCGCTTACTAAGCTTGCAAACGAGTATTACGAAGGCGCGCCGCAAGAGGTTCTTGCCGAAAATTCCACGCAAAGCGGCTTGTATTCGTCAAGAATGTGCGGATTTTTCAATACGGAGATTTGCCCTTCGAATCAAGAAGGAAAAAAATTGATAATAAAAGCGTTAGAGGATCTGTTAAACGCGTTCTCCGACGTGGGCGTCGATTATATTACGTTATGGCCGTACGACCAAGGCGGATGTTCGTGTGAAAAATGCTATCCGTGGGGTGGTAAAGGCTTTTACGATTTATCCAAAGAGCTTGCGGCTATAATCAAAAACAAATATCCCGATACGAAAGTAGGAATATCTACTTGGTTTTTTGACCGTTTTATTGCGAATAAATGCGAATACGAAAGTTTTTTCGGACATTTCAAAAACGAGGACGTATGGTTTGATTATGTCATAAGCAATGAAAATCATTCTTCGCTCGAGCTTGTAAAAAGCCAAGTGCCCGTGATATCTTTCCCCGAAATCAGTATGGCGGTAACGCCGTGGGGAGGTTACGGTGCCGCACCCGTGCCGATGAAAATCGCAAGCGAGCTCGATTATTTCGCTACTTATTGTAACGGTTGCATGGTATATTCGGAGGGTATTTTCGAGGACGTAAATAAGATTATTTGTCTTGAAAAATGCCGCGACAAGAATTGTGACGTAAAAGAAATCGTGCGCGAATACTGTTCTTCGTTGGTCGGAGCGGAATTTGCCGACGAATTAACCGATTTGGTTTTCGAATTGGAAAAAACGTTGCCGAGAGCGGTGGTAAATTCCAAAGGCGAAAATATGGAATATCCGAGCGGTCAGCCGAAAGAATTACATACGTTTTTGATTGAAAACAAAGATTTAGTTAAAGAAGTTTATGGCAGATTTGTAGCTTTAAATGAAAAACTGCCAGAATGTGCAAAAAAAGATTGGCGATATGAGATTCTTTATTTGAGAGCAATCGGCGATTATGAATTATGTATGGGCGGCGGTATTCCGAACGACGCTACCGACAAGATTTATACACGTTTGGTTGAGATTTTTCATGCAGAAAAGGCAGGGTATTTCGTATCTCCGATAACGCGCGAATCTATTATGTCAAACAGAGAACATATTTAAAAAGCTTAAACACACTTTCGAAAGTTATTCACCGTTTTATTTAATTCCGTTAAAAAAGGGTTTCATTCTTTCGATAGCCTCTTGTTTTTATTTGGTTTTGTTCATTTTTTTGCTCCTTAGATTTTATTTATTTGCTCGGATAATT
>CAZQAC010000089.1:0-2023 GCA_964591125.1 uncultured Lachnospiraceae bacterium | reverse complement strand
TTTAATCGTACCATGCGTCTTAAATACATTAATATTTCGTTTTCTATGCATCTCGAAGCATAAGTCGCCAATTTAATGTTTTTATCCGGATCAAAGCTGTTTACCGCTTTAATCAAACCTATTGTTCCGACAGAAATCAAATCGTCGGAATCGAGACCCGTATTATCAAATTTTTTTGCAATATAAACAACCAATCTTAAATTATGGACAATTAAGAGCTGACGTATTTCATTGTCGCCGTTTTTTAATTTTAAAATTGCTTGTTTTTCTTCGTCTTCGGATAACGGCGACGGCAAAGTTCCTTCACCTGTAATATAAAAAAGCACGTTATCTTCTTTTTTCTTAAATATTTTCTTAAGAAATTTACCGATTAATTCAATTATTTTCATATCGAGCCTCCAAAAATCATTGCCGGATGCAAAATGGCATCATATTCGCTACTGTCGTCTATCGTAAAATTAATCATTCCCAACAAAACTTCATCTTCAAATATTTTCTTCTTATCGTTTAAAGTAAGAATAATTTTATCCGGACGAATTAAAATCGCCTTAATCGATTGCGAACCTATCCCTTTTATTGTCGTATTTCCGGCATAATATTTCGAATTTTCGTAATTACGCGCAAGCAAAGCAAATAATTCATTCGCATCTAACAAATCAAGCAAGCTCGTTTGTTTAATAACAATAACCGGTAAACCGCTTTTTTTGTCGTAAACTCTATTGCCTGTATCCATAAAAGCGTTAACTTTTTTACTTTTGCCGTTAATTTCTATCAAAAGCTCGCAAAAACCTATCGCAACATCTCTTTTTTTAACAAGTTTATCGCAAGCTTTTTTAACAATTTCAAACAAACACCACGCCGACGCGATTATCGCGCCTATAGAAAAATCATATGCACCTTCGCTAAAAATTTCCGATAAACCTCCGAAGCAATAATAAATTGCCAAGATTGTTCCACCGAAAAATAATGTTAACGCCATAAATACTATCGGCAAATACTTTTTATGTTTACCGAAATACAAAATACTGCACAAAATTATGTAAAGACCGATTTTTATTAAAAGCATTAGTCGAATATTTTTAACGAACGGGTACAACAAAGCGACTACTGTTCCCACTGCAGCGGTTATAGCGCATCTGACTTTTTTTACTTTTATTCCGCAAATCCTATACGACAACGCAGAAATTAAATACGTTATCACAAAATTATCGGCTATTACGTTTTCTATGTAAACCGTCATAATGCGATAATAATAAAACATTTCTGTTGCAAAATATTTCAGTTTTTATAAAAATATTCCAACAAAAAATAAAATGCATCTCTAAAAAGCTATACACTTTAAAGAGATACATTTCAAAAAACAAAATGAATTTATTCCGATTAATATATTTTATCTTTTAAGCTTTCTTAAAAACTCAGGCATAGATTCATCATCAATCTCTACGCGAGATCCTCTCATTCCTCCACCTGTAGTTTGCTGAGGTCTTACGGGCTGAGGTTCTACAGGGGCGGCTTGACGAGTCGTCTGACCGAATTCCGTAAACTGCGCACCGAAACGCTGTTTTAGCATATCGTCATATTGCGCACCGTAAAGATCTACCGGCTCGGAGACGGATTTCTGCTTAGGTTGCTGTTGCGGTGTAGTTGCTTTTTCTTCAAAGCCCGTAGCGATCATCGTAACCATAATTTCTTCGTTCATTGAGTCGCGAATATCGGCACCGAAGATAATATTAGCGTTGGGTTGAACAACTTCACGAACCAACGTCGTCGCTTCGTTAATTTCGTTCAACGTAACATCAGGAGAACCCATTATATTCAATATAATCTTAGACGCGCCCTCGATAGATGTTTCGAGAAGAGGACTGAATACTGCGCGCTTTACAGCTTCGAGAACACGTTTTTCTCCTTTTCCTCTACCGATACCCATATGAGCTACGCCACTATTTCTCATAACCGCACAAACATCGGCAAAATCGAGATTTATAAGCGCGGGAGTAACGACCAAATCGCTTATACCTTGTAT
>CAZQAC010000088.1:0-2252 GCA_964591125.1 uncultured Lachnospiraceae bacterium | reverse complement strand
GGCAAAATCGAAAAACCGTATGGGAAGTTTGTATTACAAATATCCACCTTTTCCCCGATATTCCTTAAATTTTCAAAAAGTGTGGATTTTACTATTACTTTTCAGTATTTTCATTAAAATCACTTACAAATAACAAAAAATGATTGACATTTTAAAAACGTCGGTGTATAATATAGTAAATATGAAATCTCGGTCGTTCTTGCGTAATTTGCGTGGGACGTTATTTTATTGTAACGGCTTGCGTAACGAACGATTGGATTTTTTGTATATAAGCATCAAGCATGAGTTTGTCGCTTAAAGGAGTATAAAATGATAAGTATAACGTTTGCTAAAAAGCAGGAACTTTCCGAAAGACTCAGATGGCTTGTCGACGAAGGAAGACGCGATGCCGTCGAAAAAATAAAAGAAGCTCGTTCGTTCGGCGACCTTTCAGAAAATTCCGAATACGATATAGCGCGCGAACATCAGCGTAAGGTCGAAGAAGAAATAAGCGAACTTACCAACGTTCTCGACGAAAAAAATCATGTTGTGATTGTTCCAAAAGACAGTTACGATAAGGTCGAAATAGGTTGTATGGTATCTATTCAGGATATGAAAACGCAGGAGAAAAAGAAGTTCAAGCTTTTAGGAAAATACGAAGCGGATCCGTACGCTGTTCCTAAGATAATAAGCGACGAATCTCCGCTCGGCAAAGCTCTTCTCGGCAAAAAAGTCGGAGAAGTCGCTAATTTCGAGATTAAAAATTCGAAGACTAAATACAGAATTTTAAATATAGAAAAAGCATTATAAAAATATATCCGCTCGTTAGCCCGATAAGGTTGTCGTGGCGGATTTTGAGATTTACGGACAAGTTCCGTCAAAGCGAGGAAATATGGAAAACGAAAATAACGTAATCGTTCAGGACGAAGATCTTGGAGAACAAATGAAAATCAGACGCGAAAAGTTGGCTGCGCTCAAAGAAGCCGGAAAAGATCCGTATGCGCAAACGACTTTTTTGCGCACGTGTAATTCTGCGGAGATAAAGTCCGATTTCGATTCTTTTAACGAAAAAGAAGTTTCGGTAGCGGGCAGAATTATTTCGAAAAGAGTTATGGGAAAAGCAAGTTTTGCTCATATACTCGACGAAGAAGGCGATTTGCAGATTTACGTGCAAATAGACAATCTCGGAGCCGAAGAATATGCGGCATGGAAAAAAACCATCGATATAGGCGATATAGTGGGCGTAAAAGGCGTAGTGTTCTTAACTCACAAAGGCGAAATATCCGTTAGAATTTCGGAAATGGTTTTGCTTTCGAAGGCGCTTTTGCCGTTGCCCGAAAAATGGCACGGTCTTAAAGACAACGATTTGCGTTATCGTCAGCGTTATGTCGATCTTATCGCGAATCCGCAGGTTAAAAAGAATTTCGTCATAAGAAGCAAGATTATTTCGGCTATAAGAAATTTGCTTGACGAAAAAGGTTTCATAGAAGTAGAAACGCCAATGTTGAATACTATACCGGGCGGAGCGAGCGCGCGTCCGTTCATTACGCATCACAATACTCTGGATATAGATATGTATATGCGTATTGCGCCCGAGCTTTATTTAAAAAGACTTATAGTCGGCGGGTTCAGTAAAGTATACGAGTTAGGAAAAATGTTCCGTAACGAAGGAATGGACATCAAGCACAATCCGGAGTTCACGATGATGGAATTGTATCAGGCATACGCCGATTATCACGACATGATGGACATTACCGAAGAAATTTTCCGCGCTGCTATAAACGCTGCCGGCGTCGGCAATAAAATCGTGTACGAAGATACCGAAATCGATCTCACTTCCCCGTGGGAAAGACTTACCATGCTTAACGCGGTAAAGAAATATACCGGAGTGGATTACGATAAGATGAACGAGCAAGAGGCTTTGGAAGCCGCTAAATCGCTCGGCGTCGAAATAGACGAAAACAAAAAAGCTTGGGGCAATATCGTATACGCGACTTTCGATCAGTTAGTAGAATCGAAGTTGATTCAGCCTGTATTTATCACCGATTACCCGGTCGAAGAAAGTCCGCTTGCAAAACGCAGTTCGGAAGATCCGCGTATGACTTATCGTTTCGAATTCTTTATTTATGCTCGCGAAATGGGAAACGCTTACAGCGAGCTTAACGATCCTATAGATCAAAAAGAAAGATTCGAAAGACAGGCAAGTTTGCGCGCGACCGGCGACGACGAGGCTCAGATGACGGACGACGATTTCGTTACCGCGCTCGAATACG
>CAZQAC010000087.1:0-2364 GCA_964591125.1 uncultured Lachnospiraceae bacterium | reverse complement strand
TATTTCATCAATAATTTTACGTTCATTTCTTCCACATCGGTATATTTCCCTTATTCTTTTATATTTTTAACCAATCCGATTTGATTAAAATCCTCATTCTTTGTATTCCCCTTCCTTCTTTCTGATTACATTATAATATATTTTCCATATTTTGTCAATACCCAATTTTAATTTTTTTATATTTTTTATTGTTATAATTATAAATACGGGTTTGATTTTGCGCCGAGCGAAAAATCCTGTCGCACACGGCAAAATATAAGAAATTAAAAGAACTCAAAGACAAATCAAATTTGACAAGTCAACAAATTGCCGATTTAAGCGGCGTTCCCCTTTCAACCGTCAACCGAATCCTTTCCTGACAGACGGACAATCCGAGTTTTATTACCGTTTCCGACATGGTGAAAGCAATGGGCGGAAACTTGGACGAACTTATGAGCGAAACCGTTGAAGCGAAAACACTCACCGAAACAGACGAGAACGATAAACTGCGCGGTTACGGATATAATTACGAGCGATTGATAGAGCTGTACCGCGATACGATTAAAGCAAAGAATAAATGGATTAAAACTTTATTTTGGGTATGTATAGGATTAGGCTCTGTCATCGCGTTCCTTTTGATTTTCGATATTTTGAACCCGAATATGGGTTATATCCGATATTAAAGCAATTGAAACAAAGATATCCTTGTAAGGAGAATCGAATGAATACAAAATTACAGATTTTTAACGAAAAACAAATCCGCACCGTCTGGAACGCCGACGAGGAAGAATGGTATTTCTCGGTTGTAGACGTCGTAGCCGTTCTAACGGAAAGCACCGAGCCACGCAAATATTGGTCGGTATTAAAAACCAGACTAAAAAAAGAAGGAAGCGAAGTGACTACAAATTGTAGTCAGTTGAAAATGATGGCGCCAGACGGAAAACAGCGCATGCGTGACGTCATGAACACGAAAGGCATCCTGCGTCTTGTGCAGTCGATCCCCTCTCCGAAAGCCGAGCCGTTCAAAGTCTGGCTCGCGCAGGTCGGCGCGGAACGGCTGGACGAGATCGCCGATCCCGAAAAGGCGATAGCCCGCGGCGTGGATTATTACAGAAAAAAAGGTTATCCGCAAGACTGGATCAATCAGCGTATGCTGTCTATCAAAGTTCGGAACAATCTAACGGACGAGTGGAAAGACCGAGGAATAACGGAATCAAAAGATTATGCTATTTTAACGAATGAAATGACGAAAGCATGGAGCGGACTGTCTGTCAAGGAATACAAATCTTTGAAAGGTCTGAAAAAAGAAAGTCTCCGAGACAATATGACCGATTTGGAGTTAATCTTCAATATGCTTGCAGAAGCAACGACGACAACCCTCTCGCAACAGGAAGAACCGCAAGGATTTGAGGAAAGTCGCGAAATAGCCAAAAAAGGCGGAAACGCGACAAAAGAGGCTCGAAAGAGCATTGAAAAAACAATCGGGCGTTCTGTCGTTTCCCCGTTAAATTCTTCGGACAAAAAACAATTATCTACACAAAATAAATCAGAACTCCTGCCGAATAATGAAGATATATAATTACCATGCAAAGGAACGTTATATATGGTCGAATATTACATATCATCAACAAAATACGCTTTACAGGAACGACAAACGAAAAAGCACGGAAAAGTTTATGACGTGGTTTTTCGCATTGTTACGTTAGACGGCACGGAGAAGCAAAAAAAGTTATCGGGCTTTACGAGTAAAACTTTAGCAAAACAAGCCTATACGGATTTTGTGACGTCTAAATGCGAGTTAGTGAAAAACAATCCCTTAAAAAAGAAAAATCCTCAAAAAGAGGATTTAATCGTCGGAGATCTGATTCAAGAGTATTTACTGTCCTTGCCGAACCAAAACAAGGATAGCTCCATATACGACAAGCGCGTAATTTTTGCAAATTATATCCTTCCGTATTTTGGGAAAATGCGTATGAACGATTTAACAAAAGAAGAACTTTATCGCTGGCAAGACGAATTATGGACAATGAAAAATCCTCGAAACAAACAACATTACGCATATTCCTATTTACTGAAGATCCGCAATCGTTTAGCCGCATTCTTGTCATGGGCAGAAACCCGCTATAATTATCCGAACAATCTGCAAAAAGTAAAAAAGCCTAAAAGAAGAATCCCGAAGACCGAAATGCAATATTGGAGCAAAGCAGAATTTGATAGGTTTATTTCTGTCGTCGGGAATCCCGTGCACCACGCCATTTTTATGATTCTTTTTTATACCGGGCGCAGAAAAGGTGAGGTATTAGCTTTATCGCCGTCTGATATTAAACAAGACGGAATCATATTCGGCAAAACATATACCAGAAAAACAATAGACGGAAAACCGTA
>CAZQAC010000086.1:0-2510 GCA_964591125.1 uncultured Lachnospiraceae bacterium | reverse complement strand
TATACGGGCGGATCGTTTTATTCTTTTCTGAATTTTCGTTTTTAGCTTATTTTAAGTCCAATCCGAGCAAACGAATCGCGTTTTCGGCGGTTAATTTTTCGACTTCGTCGAAGGTCATTCCGAGTATTTCGGCAAGTCGCGCTGCGGTATATCGCACGTAAGACGGTTTATTGGGAATTCCTCTGTACGGTTCGGGCGTCATATACGGACAATCTGTTTCAATCAACAGTCTATCCAAAGGCAGGTTTCTTATTATTTCGGGATATTTCCATGCGTTTTTGAATGTTATTACGCCGCTGAACGAAAAGTAGAAATCGTATTTTCGACTTAATGTCGTTGTCGTTTCTTTAGAACCGGAATAACAATGCATGATTCCGCCGTTAGTAAGATATTTACTGTTTTTTTCCATAACTTCGAACATGTCTTCGTAAGCGTCTCGAATATGAAAAACGGGCGGTAATTTGAGCGAATTCGCAAGTATTATTTGGCGTTCCATCCAATATTTTTGAACGGCGCGATCCGTTCCGTCGTAATGATAGTCAAGACCGATTTCGCCTATTGCGACAACTTTATTGGCTTTGTCCGATGCGAGTTCGAATAAAGTTTCGCACGGATCGGAATCCAATTTTTGGCTGTCGTTGGGATGAATTCCGACTGCGCAATAAACGTTCGAGTTTTCTCTTGCGATTGCAGCCGATCTTTTTGACGATTCCAAATCGTAACTGACGGCCATTATGCGCGACAGCCCGTCTTTTTCCATATCTGCGATAATCGATTCGGCGTCGGTATCCGAACCGCCTAAATGAGCGTGAGTATCTATTAACATACTTCCGCGCCGCTCTCGATAACGGTTTCGGGCGAAACAAGAGTAAGTTTGTCGCCGATAGACGCGCATAAGATCATTCCGCATGATTCTATGCCGTACATTTTACGAGGTTTAAGATTGGTTACGACGACTACGCGCTTACCGACCATTTCTTCCGGCGTGTAATATTTTGCGATACCGCTCAAAATAATACGAGTTTCTTCGCCGATTTTAACGGTGTTTTTAAGAAGTTTGTTGCTTTTTTCCATTTTTTCGCTGGCGATTACCTCTCCGATTTTGAGTTCGACCTTGCAAAAATCGTCTATTGTAATATATTCCGCGTCCTGTTCGACCAAAGTTTCTTTGTTTTCTTCCATGGGTTTATCCTCCGTTTGTTGTGCGATTTTATCAAGCTCCGCAAGCTCTTTTTTCATATCCAATCGCGGATATAATATGTCCGTATCTCCTGTTGCGTAACTTTCGACTACGCCCCACTTGAGCGTATCGTCGAAATAAGTCGGAACGTTTATCCCGAGTCCGTCGAAAATCTTTATCGGACCGACGGTAATAAACGGTAAAAGAAGAGTAGAACAAACTCGTATGGCTTCGGTCAAATTGTACAAGACGACTTCGAGTCTTTCTTTTTTGCCTTCTTTGTCCAAAATCCACGGAGCGTTTACGTCTATATATTTATTTGCTTTGCCGATTACCGCAAAAATTTCTTCTAAAACTTTATTGATGTTCAGAGATTCGAGCAAGCGATCTACGTTACCGTCCAAAGCGTCGATGCATGAAACGAATTCGGCGTCGAGCGGATCGACGGATGCGGGTTTGTTGAGCTTACCTCCGAAATATTTTTTATTCATGGTAAGCGTGCGTTTCGCAAGATTGCCCAAATCGTTTACTAAATCCTGGTTTATACGAGAAATGAACGCTTCGTTGCTGTAAGTTCCGTCGCTACCGAACGGGATTTCGCGCAAAAGGTAATATCTTATCGCGTCGATGCCGTAACGTTCGGATAAAATATAAGGATCTACGACGTTTCCCTTCGATTTGCTCATTTTGTCGCCTCCGAGCAAGAGCCAGCCGTGACCGAATACCCTTTTGGGTAAAGGCAGACCGAGCGCCATCAATATGGCGGGCCATATTATCGTATGAAAACGAACGATTTCTTTACCGACCATGTGTAAATCGGCGGGCCAATATTTTTTGAACAAAGAATCGTCGTCTCCGAAACAGCCGAGCGCGGATATATAATTGGAAAGCGCGTCCACCCAAACGTATATTACGTGATTCTTGTCAAATTCGACCGGAATTCCCCATTTGAAGGATGTCCTCGAAACGGCAAGGTCGTTAAGGCCGTCTTTCAAAAAGTTGTTGACCATTTCGTTTACGCGCGTTTTCGGTTCAAGAAAATCCGTTTCGGTCAAAAGTTTGATTATTTTATCGCGATACTTGGAAAGCTTGAAGAAATAACATTCTTCCTCCGCGTCTGAAACTTCTCTTCCGCAATCGGGGCATTTTCCGTCAACGAGCTGGCTTTCCGTCCAAAAGGCTTCGCAAGGAGTGCAGTATTTGCCTTTGTAAACCGATTTGTAAATGTCGCCTTGCTCGTATAATTTGGTAAATATTTTAGAAGCGATTTTTTCGTGTTCTGCGTCGGTCGTGCGAATGAATTTATCGTAACGAATGTCAAGTAAATCCC
>CAZQAC010000085.1:0-2636 GCA_964591125.1 uncultured Lachnospiraceae bacterium | reverse complement strand
CAATAATATCGACTTGTTTTTTACGTTTACTTTATCCGACAATGAAACAGAACCTTTTATCGCTTCCGCCCGCTCGCTTCTTGTCATTCGAGCAAGATTTTTGCTATAAATTTTTCTTTCCAACAAATCCTCGCACTGCAAGTTTACCAAATCGGAAAAACGCCGAGCTATCAAAAGAGCCTGATTATATCCTCGCTCTTTCAATCTTTTTTCATTCATGGGCACATATGTTACGCAATCAACCTGCCAACCCGACTCATAAAAAATGTCCGCCATATACTCAGCCATGAATTTTGCCAAATATTTCCCGTTTCCGTATTTCAATGTATAAACGACGTTCTTTACCGTACCTTCATAAACAAAAGGCGCGCGAGCACCGTCAAAATAATATCGTCGACCTTCTTTGCAATCATGACAATAATTTGCCTTATTGGCAATCGCTTTTCCGCACAAATCGCAAAACTTTACATTAAACGCAGGAAAACAGCTACCGCACGAGCAATACCTGTTTTCCTTTACAATCTCTCCGTCGCAAAAAATACATTTTATATCATCAGGAAAGAAAATCTTTTTAATTATCGTTCCGATTTTCAATTATTTTAATCTCAAAGTTTCGCGAGCTATAACCAATTCTTCGTTTGTCGGAATGATAAATACCTTTACTTTAGAATTCGGTTTCGAAATTTCGAAATTATCCGCACCTCTCGGAACATTGTTATTTAATTCTAAATCGACGTCGACGCCCAAAAATTCCAAACCGTTCAAAACTTTTTCTCTGACTATCTCGGTATGTTCGCCGATGCCGCCCGTAAACACTATACAATCCAATCCGCCGAGAGCCGCAGCATAAGAACCTATATATTTCTTTACGCGATAAGAGAACATGTCTATGGCAAGACGAGCTCGCTCATTTCCATCATTATATGCAGCTTCGAGATCTCTGAAATCCGAACTTACTCCGCTGACGCCGAGCACGCCGCTTTTCTTATTAAGATAAGTAAGCATTTCATGAATATCAAGACCTTTTTTGTCGGCAAGGAATTCCACTACAGCCGGATCTATATCACCGGAACGAGTTCCCATCACAAGACCTTCGAGCGGCGTAAGTCCCATCGACGTATCGATGCATTTTCCGTCTTTTACCGCACTCACGCTCGCGCCGTTTCCGAGATGACAAACAATGAGTTTAGAACAATTTTCTTCGCCGAGCAAGCTTCTCGCCGCTCCGCTGATAAATAAATGACTCGTTCCGTGAAAACCGTATTTTCTCACTTTATAAGACTTATAATCTTCATAAGGTATAGCATACATATAAGCATAATCGGGCATAGTAGAATGGAAAGTCGTATCGAATACAGCAACTTGAGGAGCATTCGGCATAACTTCTTGACACGCCTTGATTCCCATTATGTTAGCAGGCATATGAAGCGGTCCCAAATCGATGTTGCTTTCTATTCTTTCAAGCACGTCCTCTGTAATAAGCACGCTTTCCTTAAATTCTTCTCCGCCGTGCAAAACTCTGTGTCCGACCGCAGCAATATCGTTCATGCTGTCAATAACGCCGTATTCCTTATCCACAAGCATATCCAAAACAAGCTGTATAGCTTCCTTGTGCGTAGGCATGGATTTTTCCATTTTAACTTCACCTTTGCCTTTATGAACGAGTACGGAAGTTTCCTGTCCTATTCTTTCACAAACGCCTTTTGCGATAACACTTTCATTATCCATCTCGATAAGTTGGTATTTCAACGACGAACTACCTGCATTAACAACTAATATTTTCATTTTTCACCTCCGATTACTCAGCCTGCAACGACGTCATCGCAACGACGTTTACGATATCTTCCGCAGAACAACCGCGAGACAAATCGTTAATTGGTTTATTAAATCCTTGACAAATCGGACCGACAGCCTCCGCTCCGGCTAAACGCTGAACAAGTTTATATCCGATATTACCGGCTTGCAAATCAGGGAAAATAAGAACGTTTGCTTTTCCCGCAATTTCGCTTCCCGGAGCTTTAAGAGAAGCTACGGATTGAACCAAAGCAGCGTCCAGTTGCAATTCGCCGTCACATTTAAGTTCAGGCGCCTGTTCATGGACAAGCTTTGTCGCCGTAACTACATTATCTACGTTTTCGTGTTTTGCACTACCCTTTGTCGAAAACGACAACATTGCCACTTTCGGATCGATTCCCGCTATTTTTCTTGCGCTTTCCGCCGAAGCAATAGCAATCGACGCAAGTTGTTCCGCATCGGGATCAATGTTAACCGCGCAATCGCCGAACACCATAACCCCGTTTTCGCCATATTTACTTCCTTCCGGCAAAACCATAATAAAACAGCTGCTAACGGTTTTTATTCCCGGTGCAGTCTTAATAATCTGCAACGCAGGTCTGAGCGTATCGCCCGTAGAATTAACGGAACCGGCAACCATTCCGTCTGCCTTACCCGTTTTTACGAGCATCACTCCGAGATACAAAGGATTTTTAACAAGTTTTTGCGCTTGCTCGAGTTCCATTCCTTTTGACTTTCTCAATTCATACAACAAATCCGAATATTCAGTCAAATCGTCAACTTCGGGATCAACGACGTAAACCGAATTTATATCGAATTCGGCTTTCTCGGCTATCAAACTG
>CAZQAC010000084.1:0-2749 GCA_964591125.1 uncultured Lachnospiraceae bacterium | reverse complement strand
CCATTACGTCGCGAGTTACGATCTCACGTTCTCCCCAATTACCGACTAAATTTCCGCAATAAAAACAATCGTCATACTTATATTTAGCGCAAGCATTTACAATCTTTTTCAATAGTTTTTCCGTGTTCAGCGGAACAAGCCGAAATAAAGCTACGCCTATATTTTTATATAATTTTCTTCCTTTACGGAATCCGGAAACTTTTAACGTGAAAAATACGTTTAATCTATTTATCTTCTTATAGTTTTTCGTTATTTCGACTTCATTGTTTCCAAGACCGTCCAAAGGAAACACGTCGATATATATTCCCCTTTTTACTTTTACCTTTGCGTTTTCGATAAGCGTTGTAGACATATCGTAAATTTTGCAATACGGATAAATAAAATCGTTATTTTCGAACGGGCGTTCCAAGATGAATTTATTTTCAAAAACTTTTTTATCCGTTAAGGATTGCAATTTTTCGTAATCTTCTCTCGGCAATCCCACGTCTATATCGTCGTCCCAAGGAATAAATCCGTTATGTCTTGCCGCGCCCAACATTGTTCCGCCCAGCACGTAGTATCTTAAATTATTTTCTTGACAAAAAGAATGAAACCATTTTAAAATGTCGACCAATCTGCTTTGCAATTCGTTCATTTGCAATGCTCCTTTCTTGTTTTTATAACGTAATCATCGTATAACAGCAGTAAATTCCATGACGGTCGGATTATCTACACAAAAAGTATATTCACTCAAATGCTCTTATCGGTGCAATTCCCTTTTCGAAATTTTTTTGAAAAGAGTTTCGTAATACCTACCATCGACCCAAAACCATATGCAATGTGAAAAATCGGAAATAGCACAAGCAATACAAAAAACTCTTTTACGTTTGCCGCCTGTTTTATAGAGAAAAAAACGTCTAATATAGAATAAAGCGCGATTTCCGTCCCTAATAATATCCAAAAAGCAGAATGCAGGACACCTAAAAAAACAAGTCCTAAAATAGAAATAACAAACAAAAAGGGAATAAAGTGTCGCACGCCCATAGATCCGGGACAGAGTTTCATCGTAATAATATTCCACATACCGTTCTTTCTCGCCATTGTCGATATTCCGTGAATCGAATCTCTAACGTATATCATTCGATAAATAAATTTTTCCGCCGTTTTTTCTAATACGGAAATTTATTTCATTATCTTCATTGCGGACTAATCTCTCGTCATAACCGCCATACTTAAAAAAAATTTCTCGTTTAAATGCCCCAAAAGGCACCGTATCGACATATCCGCGCTCGCCGTTCGTTCTAAAACGAGAATTTCCCACCCCGAATTTCGATGAAAGCATTTTAGCAATCGCATTACCGATAAATCCGTTTGATTTTGTCTCCGCAACGCCACCTACATTTTCCGCGTCGGTATTTTCCAAATAATAAACGCACTTTGAAATATAATCGGGGGCATAGTCCGCATGCGCATCAAGACGAATGATATATTTACCGCAAGAAGCCTTAATACCGATATTCATAGCACATGGAACTATCCTTTGCGGATTGTTAACGATCTTTATAAGATCCGGGTATCGATTTTTATAGTTATCTAAGATAATAAGCGTTTTATCTTTTGAACAACCATCAACGAAAATCCATTCCGTTTTTTCCATCGGATAATCTTGTAAAAGCAACGAATCAATACACTTTCCTATGTATTTTTCTTCGTTGTAGATAGGCATAACCACCGATACTATAATTTCATCGGTCATATTTCCATTTCCTCCTTCTTTTGAAATTCTTTCTCGTAATCGCCTTTATACTCTTTTCCAAGCACGGCGAATACCGTCATAAACATTACTTTTATATCGTGAAACATTCCTTCCTTAGCAAGTTCTTTTAAATTATAATACATTTTCGCAAGAAGAACTTTTTCCACATACACCGCGTCAGCGTCTTCCGCCTTGCAAAGAAGCTCCGCCTCATCCTTATATAAAATGCTCGCAAGGCTCGTTATTCCGGCAGGAAGAAGCAGAGTAGCCATCATTTCAGGACGATATCGTTCAACGTATTTAGGGACTTCCGGTCGAGTCCCGACAAAAGACATATTCCCTTGCAATACGTCTATAAGTTGCGAAATTTCGTCCAACCTGTACTTTCTTATAAATTTTCCGACTTTCGTCACTCGGCAATCGTCCTTAACAGTCACTAAACCGCCTTGATCCGCCCCCACCGACATACTTCGAAACTTATGTATTCTAAATTCCTTTCCGTATTGCGTAACGCGTACTTGTCTATAAAAAACAGGTCCCTTGCTGTCTATTTTTATCGCAATCGATAAACAAAGAAACAGCGGAGATAAAACGACAAGCAAAACCAAAGAAACAACTATGTCAAATATGCGTTTCCAAAATAAATTCCAATTCCTTTTTTTTAGTTTTTCCCAATATTTTTTCACTTCCTCCGTCTGCATTTCCTTAGGAAGTTGTTCCCATTTTACAATTCTCACTTATAGCTCCTCACTACCTCTGTATATTGGTGTATTACGTATTCCGTGTCTTCGTCGGATAGACAAGTATGCAACGGCAAAGTAATTTCGTCGGCAAAATTCGCATAGGCATTCGGGTAATCTTTTATATCGAAACCTAAATTTTTATATGCCGTATGCATAGGCAAAGGCTTATAATGCACGTTACACGCAACGCCGCGTTCCACCATTTTCATTATTATTTCGTTCCTTTGTTCTAACGAAATATCAGGGATACGAGTCAAGTATAAATGCCCGG
>CAZQAC010000083.1:0-2991 GCA_964591125.1 uncultured Lachnospiraceae bacterium | reverse complement strand
CCGCGGAAAACGTTTGCGATACCGTGTTATCGCTCTTAAACAAATAAAGTCCGCAACACACGAACTTAAATCACACGAAAGGCGCTCGACTTATAGCCGAGCGCCTTTTTTATTTCATCGTATTATACTTTTTCGAAAGGATTATATTATCTTTACTTTCGTTAAAATCGCGTAATCGCCGTCTTGTCTTGCATTCGTCGCAAACGCCACGCTTTGCTCGCCGTTCCCGCCGATACCGATTTGCAATTCGTATTCTCCGCTCGGCATATCTTCGGGCAAACGTGTAATTGTATTCACGCTCTTTCGGCTCGAACTCTTTCCATAAAATACGGATATATACGACGGAAGCATCGGGATAATATCCTTGCGCACGCTCCTTTTCTTCCACATAATCCGGGACGGGATAACATTCCACGTGTTCGGTTTCCGTCATATTGTTTTCAGGTTTTACGATCAAGTCCGAATACAACTCGTCGTTACGAAAATGTTGAAAACCCGTAAATCCGATATACGGATTTTGCTTTTTCTCTCTCGCGTAAGCGTATTTAACTCTTTGCAACTTTTTTCTCACTTTTTAATAAATCCAGATCAAAGTTTAACCTTCCATTTGTGAACGGCTGTATTTGCGTCTTTTGCCACTACGATTTCGTATCTGTCTTTATCGACGTGCCAACAATTATAGCAGGTATTGAAATACGCGAAACAATCTTCGGTCACCTCGAAAAGAACCCTCTTTTTTTCTCCCGCACGCAAATAAACCTTTTCAAATCTACGCAATTCGCGCTTCGGTCTTTCTACTTGCATATCTATATTATCGACGTACAACTGACACACTTCGCCGCCGTCGATTTTCGATACGTTTTGTACGTCAAATCCGACTACGTATTTCCTTTCGTCTGTTTTTTCGAGCGTAAAGTCGCTATACTTAAATTCCGAATATGAAAGTCCGTAACCGAACGGGAACAATACCGGGATATTCTTCGTTACGTAATGCCGATATCCGACCATAACGCCTTCGCTGTATCTGTCCGCATAGGCATTAGTACAACCTTTACCGATAGGCGTATCTTCGAGACAAAGCGGGAACGTTTCGGAAAGTCTGCCCGACGGGTTCGTTTTCCCCGTTAAAACGTTCGCTATCGCTTCATTGATAGCCTCGCCGGCAAAACCCGTATATACAACCGCGGAAACCTTATCTATCCACGGAGACATATCAATCGCGCTGCCTGCTTCCACGACTACGACAAGCTTATCCGTCGCTTCCGCCACGGTCAAAATCAAATTTTCCAAACGCTCGTCCAAGCGGATGGAAATCCTATCGATACTCTCCGTTTCGTCGTTCATGGTCGTCCCGACGACTAAAACGGTAACGTCGCTGTCGTAAGCCGCCGTTAAAGCCTCTTTGACGTTGACTGTTCTTATTCCGGCAATTCTCTGCGTGCAATTCGTATGCGTATAAAGCCATTTATAATCCACTTCCGTTTCGGGTGAAATTTCTTTAACGTATTCTTCTATTCCCTTAAACGGCGTATCGAGTATAACTTCCGCAGAACCGCCGCCCACATAATCCGGTTTATGAACGAGTTCGCCCAAAAAGCAAACTTTTTTCTCTTTGATAGGAAGTATATTGCCCTCGTTTTTGAGCAAAACGCAACCTTTTTCCGCCCCTTCCAAGGCAAGATTATATCGTTCTTCGTTTGACAGCGCTTTACGCAATTTCTTCCCTTCTTTTACGCGCGTTTGCAACTTACCGATACGTCCGACGCTTTCATCTACGTCTTTTTGAGAGATAATCCCCTCTTCAAGTCCTTGCGACAGTTCCGTAAACGCTCTCTTTTCGTAAGAACACATAATATCTAAACTTGCCCTTAAAGCTTGCGCGCGATTTTTCACCGCGCCCCAGTCGGAAATAATAACCCCGTCGTAATGCAATTCACCGCGCAAAATACCTTTTAGCAGCCATTCGTTTTCGGAAACGTTAATGCCGTTGACCGGGTTATAAGACCCCATAATCGTATACGGACGAACCTTATTGATAATTATCTCAAAAGCTCTCGTGTAAATTTCACGCAACGTTCGCAAATCGACTTCGCTGACCTGATAGCATCTGTCATGTTCTCGATTATTAACGCAAAAATGCTTTAACGCGGTACCGATACCTCTATCTTGACAGCCCTTTATGTATTCGGCAGCCAACTCGCCGGCAAGATAAGGGTCTTCCGAATAGTACTCAAAGTTTCTGCCGCAAAGCGGAGTCCTTTTAATATTAACCCCCGGTCCGAGAATAATATCCACGTTATGGTCGATACAATCGGATGCAATCGCTTCTCCGACCTTATATACTATTTCTCTATCCCAACTGTTGGCTAAAACGTGCGCGGACGGATAGCAGTGCAATCCCCCGTCCTTCGTTTCTTCTACAAGTCCTTTTCTAATGCCGCTCGGTCCGTCGCACATAACAATCGTTTCGCATTTCCCGTCCAAATCGGTCGTACTAAAATTATCTTTTAATACCAGCAAACGCATTTGTTCGTCGAGACTTAATTTTTCCATAACATCTTCTCCTTTTTGTTTTTTATAGTATAACATACTCTGTTTAAGCGCGTCAATAGCAAATTTGAACGTTTATCGATATTTTACTATATAATATAAATCTTGATAAACGATATCGATTAACAATGTCAGATTTACAAGCACGTGCGTTGCTTCTCTGCCGTTCAATTATAACGAAAGTTTTTATCGTTTTCGTCGCGGCAAAAAAAAAACAGAACGCAATTTTGCGTTCTGTTTTTTTATTGTTAAAATTAAATTATTCGGCAACAACGGTAGCGCCGGCTTCTTTGAAACGAGCGATAATCTTGTCTGCTTCTTCTTTGGTAGCGTTTTCTTTGATAACGCCCATAGACTCAACAAGCGCCTTAGCTTCGCCGAGACCCAAAGTGGTGAATTCCCTAACAGCTTTGATAACGTCGATCTTCTTGTCGCCGATTG
>CAZQAC010000082.1:0-3015 GCA_964591125.1 uncultured Lachnospiraceae bacterium | reverse complement strand
CCGTTGATTACCAAATCTCCGTCGGTATAATGATCCAAACCGCCGATAATATTCAGCATCGTGGTTTTTCCGCAACCCGACGGACCTAAAATCGATACGAATTCGTTCTTACGAAAATTCAAGCTCACGCCTTTCAATGCATGGACTGTGTTTTCGCCTGACAAGTATTCTTTGTGAATGTTTTTTAATTCAAGCATTGTAAGTGTCTCCTTTTTCAGTGATTATGCAAGAATTATAAACAATCGAGTTTCAATTTTTCGTCAACAAATTTTCAACTTTGGTTGAATTTTGGAATTTTATTTCTAAATTAAAAAGACGCGTCTTTCTTTTTTGAGAAAGACGCGTCTCGGATGAGCCGAATAGATTATTCGGTAGGAAGTAAAACGGTAAATTTGCATCCTTTGGTTTCTAAATTTTCCGCTTCGACACGACCGCCGTATATGTCTGTTATTTTTTTTACCAATGCAAGTCCCAATCCGTTTCCTTGTTGTTTGTGCGACGTGTCCGATTGATAAAATTTATTGAAGATGTATTTTTTCGAGTCCTCTTTTATTCCTTCGCCTTCGTCTGAAACGGAAAAATATAAATAACCGTTACGGTTAGTCAATTCCAAAGAAATATTTCCGCCGTACGGACTGAATTTTATCGCGTTGTCGAGCAAATTGCTCCATATGTGGGAAATTAAGCCTTTGTTGCCGTTGTATGTGACGGGTTCGAGCTTTACGTCGAAATCCAAAGATTTTTCCGTCCATTTCGTTTCTTTTGCCAAAATTTCTTCTCTGATTTGTTCGTCGACGGCGAATTCTTCTTTTTTACATTCGATACCCTGATTGTCGAGTTTGGACAATAACAGAATATTTTGAATAAGCTCGTTCATTCGATGAATGTTGAACAATATTTTATCCGTATATTCGTTGCGTTCTTCTTCGGTTAAAGACTCGTCTTTTAACATTGTTGCGTAACCTTCTATCGAGGTAAGAGGCGTTTTGAATTCGTGTGAAACGTTGGAAACGAAGTCGGTCTGTATCGTTTCGGTAGAACGCAATTCTTTGGTCATTATATTGAATGCGTGACATATATCTTCGATTTCGTCGAAACGGCTTTTTTCGTCGATCGTGACGAATAGATCGCCTTGAGAAACTTCGTTCATTGCGTCGCGTATTTTTTTTACGGGATAAAGAAGAAATTTACCGACGAAATGTGAAAACAGCGTTCCGACGATTAAACTCATTATTAAAAGAATTACGAATTCCGGTATATGCAATTTTTCTATAAGAAAAACGCTTGTCGCTTCCTTGAACCATATAGAACCGATTATCGAGATGCAGACTATTACGCTTACGTACATCGTAAAATAGATATGGAAACTTAATTTCTTTTTCTTTTTCCATTTCGGGAGCTTTAATTCTTTCATTTTTTTACCACCTTGAATCCGACGCCGCGCATGGTTACTATTTCAAAATCGGGATTATCTCGTAATTTTTCGCGAAGTCTGCCGATATGTACGTCGACGGTGTGCTGATCGCTATCGGTATTATAACCCCAAATGTCGTCCATAAGCTGTCGTTTTGTGAAAATTTTCCCCGGATTGGAAAACATTTTGTATAGAAGCAGAAATTCTTTTTGAGGAAGAATAATTTGTTCTCCGCCGGTAAAAACGGTGAAAGTTTCGAATTCGAGCGTAGTTCCGCCTATCGTTTGCTTTTTCTCGCCTGTCGTTTGAGCTCTGCGAAGAAGCGCGTTTATGCGGAGCAGCATTTCGTTCACGTTAACGGGTTTTACCATATAATCGTCCGTACCCGATAAAAAGCCGAGACGCATGTCTTCGTATTCGCTCTTTGCCGTAATCATCAATACCGGCGTGTTGTCGCCGCTTTCGCGCAACGAACGAACAAATTCGTAGCCGTCCATTACGGGCATCATTATATCCGAAATTATCAAATCGAAAAAATCTTCCGCCAAAGCGTCGAGCGCTTCTTTTCCGTTGGCGACCGGAGTTACCGAAAAACCGTTTTTCGTCAAAAAGCGTTGAAACATTAAACGCAGTTCGCCGTCGTCTTCCGCTATCAAAATCTTAAACATAAAAACCTCCCGATTTTTTTAATTATAACTCAAAACGAGCGTTATGTCAATTTATATTCGGAATTTATTCTAATTGTCGCGTTGACGTTTTTTAATTGTTGAAAAGTAATCGATATCTCTGTTTCGAAATCCCCGACGAAGGCGCAAATTGCTTTGTGTCGCTCGACAAATTGGCGAACGAAGTTGTAAAATTCGAAAGAAATTACGTTTGGGTATATCTGCGGCGCTTGCATGTCGGGCGGTTTTGCGGTGGTTACGACGATATCGCGGATATAGCGCAATATTACTGGTATTTATTACAAGTCAGTGCAAAAATTATTGTATTTATACGGGTTTCTTCAAATGGATACGGAAGAAAAGTAAAGCAAATTCGACGACGAAACGATAAACACGTTAATTCTTTGTTTCGGAATAATGTACGGAGTTGAATGTGTTGAAATCGGTTGCGAAAACTTTGGGAAACGGCGTAAAAGGCAACGTATAAAAAAGCCTTGGCAAATTGTACGATTTATTCGTCACAAAAGTCGCGAAAGCGTTCGGATTAAAAATGACGAAAGAAGTTTTTGTTTGATTTTTCAATAAAGCGAGTACGGTCGTCGGCGGCGTTCTCGGAGGAGACTCGACGTATTTATCGTGTAAGTCGTGTTACGCTCAATTAAAAAAGTTTTGCAATGATATTAAGTAATCCGAAATGCAAATCCGAATCGGACGATGAAATTGCGAAAGAAAATAACGTGACGATAGAAAATGAGAGTTCGTTCTATAAGGCATTGAAAAATTTCGAATCAAATCGCAAAAAAATTATCGAATATTTAAATTTTAGTCAATTTACGAAAAATAAACTAAAAAACGTAGGTCAAATCTCAATGATTCAACTTACGTTTTCAGTGGTGCACCATGAGGAGTTCGAATCCCCAACCTTTGGTTCCGTAG
>CAZQAC010000081.1:0-3032 GCA_964591125.1 uncultured Lachnospiraceae bacterium | reverse complement strand
GGACGGCGTATAAAAAAATGAAGTAATTATCGTAATTTTAAAAACGACTGCGTACTTAATGTGAACCCAAAATATTAACTACTCGTAGGAGTCGAGCAAAAATCGAAATTTAGAATAGCAAGTTCATTGAAGGAGTCCGAAGTTTCGGACTCCTATCATTTTTGTTTTCTTAAAGGAATTCTGAACAATTCATTCAAAACGAAAATAAAATTAAGGCTGCATTAAAAACAAGAAGTAGTTACCCTAATTCTTGTTTGTCTTAAACTCACAAAATAGCTACTATTTCTCAAATTAAAAGCACGGTTTGCAACCGTGCCGTTTTTTATTATGTAATAAATCCGCTATGTTTTTCGTGATTTTGGCAAAACCAGCGATTATATATCAATATATAATCAAGCTCTATAACCTTTTTTCTACACCTCTCGGCTATTACTTCCACAAATAATTGTTTCCGTAAGTCTATCTTTAATCGCCGTACAAAGACCGCAGTTTTGCACGGTTTTATAATATTCCTCTTCGGAACGCGTATCTTCGAGCGAAAACAACGTTTGCATTTTTGCAGCATTATTTCCTTCTGCTTGCAACAAAATTGCCTTTGCCCTATCTTTCAAAACTTGCAGAACATCCGGCTGAAAATACGCAACTTCTAAACGGTATTCTTTCCCCGAAGTAAATGAAAATTCCAAAGCAATGCAATCGCTCGAAACGTTTCGGAACTCATGCGATTTTCCTTCCATTGTCAAGGTTACCGTTCCGTCTGAAATATCGACAAAGCGAACAATCAATTTTCTGTTTTTAGGTATAACCTCCGATGCGCCGTGCGACACGATTACAAGCGTCTGCTTTCCGTCCTCTGCTTTCATAGAAAATTCGGTGAAAAATTCTCCGTTTTTTTCTATGGCATCGCCGTCTTCATAAAGCGTATATGATCCGTTCCCCGAAAAGGCACGAATTTCCAATGCAACGGGATTTTTTATACTGTTTCCGACATCCGCAGATAACGGCAAAACAGTGCCGGCCTTAGCAAGCACGGGAATTTCATCCAACGTCCGCAAAAGTGTTTTTTCCGCGCCTCCGCTCGGAACGACATAACGATCCTTTGTGAAAATATCCGTCCACGTCCCTTCCGGTATCCATACTTTTACGCGAGCAAAGCCGTCCTTTTTACGCTTTTTCGTAATAGGTGCAACAAGCAATTCTTCGCCGAAAAAGTATTCGTTTTTATAAACATAAGCAGCGGGAACGTCGTATCTATAATAGAGCGGTTCTATAAGAGCGAGCCCCTCGGTATGCGTACGATAGTCCGCCGAATATATATACGGGATTAATTTATGCCTTAATCTAAGAAAATCTTCTCCGATTTTTCCCGTCCCGTTTTTATACGCCCACGGCTCCTTTGTAATTGTCGGATTTGCACAACAATGCAAACGGTTAACCGGGCTAAAAACTCCGAATTGTAAAAATCGAGTATACAGTTCGCCGTCGGTAGCTCCGTGGTAGTGACCGCCGATGTCGTGGCTCCACCAGGTATAACCGACATTGCTCGCCGTTGCCGTAAAATACGGCAAATAAGCAAGAGTCTTCCAAGTAATATCCGTATCGCCCGAAAAACCGAGCGGATAGCGATGCGAACCGATACCTGCATAACGCGAAAGAATGAGCGGAGCGGCATGGTCTGACATATTATCAAGGTAATGATAATGATTTAGGCTCCAAAGCGGGTCAAGACCATATATCGCCGACGTTGTTCCCTGTTGCCAATCAATCCACCAAAAATTAACGCCGTCTTGTTCATAAGGTTTATGAAGAATGGAAAAGTACGCATTTATAAATGCGGGAGCGGTAAAATCGAACGGAACGGGCTTCGACGTTTCCGGGTCGACTCCCGTAGCAATAGCCATCTCGCGGTACTGCGCTTCCCACCACCGAATGCCGTCGGCCGGGTGCAAATTTAAAGTGACTTTTAAATTCTTTTCTCGAATTTTTCGCAAAAAATCTTTATAATCGGGAAAGAGGTTTTTATTCCAAGTATAACCGGTCCAGCCGACGTTGCCGACTACGCCGAAATCTTCCGTGTTTTTTCCGCTTGCCGTAATTCCGAGTTCGTCGTCGATATGATCCGAATAGTGCCAATCCATATCGACGGCAACGACGGTTAAAGGAATATTACGTTCTTCAAACCGGTTTAGCAGCCGCAAATATTCGTCGGCAGAATATGCGTGATACCTGCTCCACCAATTCCCGAGTGCAAAACGAGGAACCATGGGAACACGACCCGTTATCATGTAGAGAGCCTTTACCGCACTACGATAATCGTTACCGTATACAAACACATATTCATCCGTTCCCGCACCTCTTTCAGCGCTTATTACGCCGTCCTCGGTAAAAGTAAGAGACTGTGAGTCGTCAAACGACGCAACGCCGCTCCTGGAACAAACGCCCTTACCTAATTTGATTTTATATTCTTTTCCGTCCTTTTTACAGAAATCTCCGTCACACCCGTCCAAAGTACGGTACGTACCCGATAGATTGCCGACTCCGTTAATTCTACGTTCTTTTCCGCCCGACAAAACAGTGCAATCGATACGATTGTGGCGCAAAATCAACGTACACGCACCGGTATCTATTCGACATTCATCCGTTTTTGATACGGTAAAGCTTTGTGCGGGCGTATTACGGAACCAAACCGACTGCGTTGCATCGTCACGGAACTTACGTTCGGGATTGTGCTCTATACGAAACAGTCTGTCTTGTAACACCGTAACTCTATAGTCGTTCCATAAAACGATATTTGCGACATCGGCATGCGGCTGAGTTCGAACAATCAAATTGGAATTGAGTTTTTCATTCAACACCTTTATCTTCTCCCTCGTCTTTATTTCGATGTTTTTTCAAATATACGTACAAATCGATGCTTAGCCCCACAATCGCGGAAACAATCAGCAAGGCATTACATAAAATCGCTCCGTAATTTACCGTATAAATCGAATAAATCAACCAAAACGTTTGTGCAAAAACTCCGATAATTCTGG
>CAZQAC010000080.1:0-3397 GCA_964591125.1 uncultured Lachnospiraceae bacterium | reverse complement strand
AGGCGCCGTCGGCGGAATAATCCTTGGAAATCTGTCGGCGCAATTGATTTTATTTTTTACGAAAAATAGCGAAACGATTGTTTTAGGAAACGGCGTGATTTTCGACGCATTCGTAATTTCGATGGTGTTTGCCGTTATGTTGTCGAGCGTGTCGAATCGCATGCTTATCGATCGTCCGATAGGAGCGAGTACGGAAGCTGCGCTTGATAATGACGAGGAAAGCATGAAAGATTTTGACGATTATCTTAACGACTAAGCTTAAAACGATAAAATGATTAGGTAAAAGGCAGGGAAACTTGTCTTTTATTTTATTATTCAATAGACAAATTAAAAAATATATGTTAAAATAATAACATGAATAGAAAATCGATTGTTGCTATAGTCGGACGTCCGAATGTCGGAAAGTCGACGTTTTTTAATAAGGTATGCGGTAAGCGTATTTCGATAGTAAAAGATACGCCCGGCGTTACGCGCGACAGAATATATGCGGACGCGGAGTGGTGCGGTCATGCTTTTACTTTAATAGATACAGGCGGAATCGAACTGAAAAGTGACGATATTATGTACAAACATATTAAAACGCAAGCTGAAATCGCTATCGGAATCGCAGATGTGATTGTTTTTATTGTGGACGCGAAAACGGGATTGGTTTCGTCCGATTACGACGTTGCGGAAATTTTACGACAGGCGAAAAAACCGATTGTTTTAGTGGTTAATAAGATGGATAATTATCGTAACGAAGACACGTATGATTTTTATCAGCTCGGATTGGGCGAACCTTTCGGTATTTCGTGTGAACAAGCTATAGGAATCGGAGATGCGCTTGACGCTGTAGTAAGTCATTTGCCGGAGCAATTCGAAGATGAATCGGATGATGCTTTGAAAATTGCCGTCGTCGGAAGACCTAACGTCGGTAAATCGAGTTTGGTAAACAGATTGTTGGGCGTGGACAGAGTTATAGTTTCTGATATAGCCGGTACAACGCGCGATGCGATAGATACTCCTTTTGAGTATTCAAGCAAAAAGTATGTTTTGATAGATACGGCCGGAATGAGAAGACAGCGTTCGATAGAAAATCAATCGGTAGAAGATTATTCCGTTATGCGTTCTATTTGGGCAATATCTCGCGCAGATGTCGTGTTGACGGTGATTGACAGTTCTTTGCCGATAACGGAGCAAGACGTGCGTGTTGCCGGATATGTTGCGGAAGAAGGGAAACCGAACATTATTGTTATGAACAAATGGGACGCCGTCGAAAAGGATTCGTATACCGTTAACGAGAAAGATGCGGAGCTTAAAACTCAATTGGCGTTTATGAACTATTTGGTATCGATATACGTTTCTGCTAAAACGGGACTTCGAACCGAAAAAATATTTGATTTGGTTAATAAAGTTTATGAAAACGCTACGCAAAGAATAAGTACGGGCGTTTTGAACGATGTCGTGTCGGATGCCGTCGCTGCAACCGAACCGCCGTCGAAATCGGGAAGACGATTGAAAATATATTATGCTACTCAGCCTGAGACATGTCCGCCTAAATTTGTTTTTTTCGTAAACGATGCGAGTTTGGTTCATTTTTCGTATAAAAGATATTTGGAAAATTGTTTGCGCAGATCGTTTGATTTTTCGGGAACGCCGATAACTTTGACGTTTAACAGTAAAAGCGAGGATGTATGATGATTAATTTGCTGTCATATTTTTTGTGCATTGCAGTATCTTATTTGATGGGTAGCGTCAACAATGCGATTATTATATGCCGTTTTTTGGGATGCGATATAAGGCAGCTCGGAAGCGGAAATCCCGGAGCCATGAATATGATTCGAAGCGTAGGATTGTTTTGGGGTGCGTTGACATTGGCGATGGATGCGATAAAAGGCGCGGTTCCGGCTTTGATGGGATGGTATTTTTTGGGAACGGCGTGTTCTTTTGAAGGCAGTCGAGTCGGGGCATGTGTTTGCGCGCTTTTTGTAATAATCGGACATATGTTTCCTGTTTATTATAAATTTAAAGGCGGAAAGGGTGTTGCAAGCACGTTAGGCGTTTGCTTCGTGTTGAATCCTATATTGGCTGCTTTGTCTTTTTTATTGCTGTTGGTTGTGTTGTTGATTACAAAAATAGGCTTTTTGGGATCTTTTGTCGGCATTGGCGTACCGCTGTTGGTTGAGAGTGTTCGAGAGTTTGTGCGCGGCGATGTAATAGGCGGATTGGTCTTGCTTGTAATATTGTGTTTGGTTGTATATATGCATAAATCGAACATTCAGCGTATGGTGGAAGGTCGAGAAAACAAAATCGTTTTATTTGGAAAAAATAGGCGAAAATCTGTTGTCGGTTCGTTAGACATGTTGAATGATATGAAAGAAAATAACGCTAAAAAGAAATAAAACAGAATAAATTTTAATCCTCCGCATATATTGTAATATCATTGTGGAGGATTTTTTATGGAAGAATACGATATTTACAGAGATATACGCGAAAGAACAGACGGAGACGTGTATATCGGTGTGGTCGGACCTGTCAGAGCGGGAAAGTCAACTTTTATAACAAATTTTATGCAAAAAATGGTTATGCCCAATATGACAGATAAAGCCGAATCCGAACGTATCCGCGACGAATTACCGCAAAGCGCGAATGGGAAAACCATTATGACGACTCAGCCGAAGTTTATTCCCAATGAAGCGGCTTCTTTGCGTATTGGTGAAAATATCGATGTAAGAGTGAGATTGGTTGATTGCGTGGGGTATTTAATAGATGGCGCAAACGGACATCTCGACGGCGATAATAAACCGAGAATGGTAAAAACGCCTTGGTCTGATGATGTTATGACGTTTGATAAAGCTGCCGAAATAGGAACGAGGAAAGTTATAGACGACCATTCCACTATAGGTATAGTCATGACTACGGATGGTTCTATCGATACGGATATTCCGCGAGTAAATTATGTAAGTGCGGAGGAACGCGTTGTGAACGAACTTACGGCGCTAGGTAAGCCTTTCGTGGTTGTGTTGAATTCAACAGTACCCGATTCTTCGGAAACGAAAAAACTTGCGGCTGTTTTATCTCAAAAATATTCGACTTCGGTCATACCTCTCGACGTGTTAAATATGACTGAAGAGGACATACTTGATTTATTTGAAAAACTGCTTATGGAATTTCCTCTTAAAGAAATTTGCGTCGATATTAATAAATGGCTTCAAGCCTTGCCGCAGGATAGCGAAATTATTTCCGAGCTTTGCGTAGCGATAATGGAAAATTGCAAAAGCATGACCAAAATGTCCGATGCGAACGCGTTGAACGACATTTTTAAAAACAGCGATTATTTCGACGATGTAACCGTAAAGAAAATAGATTTGGGTACAGGCAAAATATTTTACGACGTAAAAGCGAAAGACGGTTTGTT
>CAZQAC010000079.1:0-3794 GCA_964591125.1 uncultured Lachnospiraceae bacterium | reverse complement strand
TTCAAAATTAAAAACAATGTAAAATAGTTTTCAAAAATATTGTCGTTTCTTGTCGAATTTTGTATTTTTTCGTTTTTTCGCATATCCCCGCCCGATTATTATAGACGTAACGTTAAGCGATTTACAATAAAAGTCGCGAATCCTAAAATAATTCGAGATACGAAAATCCCGAACGAAAGAAATTGAAGTCGGCGACTTTTCGAGCCGACGCGCTCTACAAAAACGGTATTTTATTAAAATTGCAAAGTAAAATTTCTTTTTCAAGAGATATAATAAAAAACAATCTTCCGTATACGAATACTTCATCAAAACGTGATAGAGATATACGGCGATTTACGGATAATAATTCAATCACAACAAAAAGTCCCTCGCACCGATAAGGCTTGAGGGACTGTTGTATTATTCGATTATTGAAAAATTTTTATTGTTTCGCAAATTTAATTTCCTTGAAAGAATATATTAAAGAGTAACCGTTCCGTCGGTGCAAACAACTTCCGTAGCAAGAATTGCCCAATTCCAATCATATCCGAGAGTTATGCTGTTCCATTCCTCCATAGTTCCGCCGAATTTAATAGAATTCAGTTTATCACACCAATTGAACGCATAATCTTCGATAGACGTAAGTACGCTACCGTCCTCAAAAGTCAAGCTCGTCAATCCCGACCGAGCAAATGCGTTTTTCCCAATAGTTGTCACCGCCAATGGAATAACAATCTCCGATAGATTTTCACAATCGCTAAAAGTATTGTTTTTAATGGCAGTTAACTGACTATTGCTTTCAAACGTTACCGTCGTTAATTGTTTACACTCCCTAAAAGCGCTCGCTCCTACAGACGTCACTTTAGACGGAATCGTAATCGCGGTAATTCCCGACGAATCGAATGCATATTCACCGATTGTTTCCAACAGGCAATTATCGTCGAACGTAACCGCCGTTAATGCCACGCAACCCTTAAAAGCCCAATCGCCGATTGCTTTCGTATTTGACGCAAACGCTATACTTGTCAATTTGTCACAAAACATAAACGCATACGCTCCTACAGACCCGATTTTGCCGTTTTCGTCGGTTACCGTCGTCAATTCGGAACAACTATAAAATGCCCTTTCGTCGATTTCAACACTATTCGCCGAAATCGTAACACTCGTTACATAAGAACACGAGCCAAAAGCCTCCACGCCGATATAGGAAAGTTTACTGTTTGTGCCAAAAACCACCGTCTTAAGTTCAGTGCACCAGTAAAAAGCCTTTTTTCCGAGCGACGTTACGCTTGCGGGAATAGTTATCGAAACAATATTGTTTCCTTCAAAAGCACTCTCGCCGATTGCGTACGTATCTTTTACAAATTTGTTCGGCAAGGTAAGTTCCGTATCGCTGCCCACATAGGCAATAAGGATATCTCCGTCATCCGCACAAACAGCCACGTAATCCCCTTGAATACGTACTTGACTTTCGCCTTTATGAATCGATTTTGCATAATATGCAACATTGCCATAGTCCAAAGAACCCGGTTCGATGGATAAATTGCTGTTGTTTACCACTTCAAACAAATTACTGCAGTTTGCAAACGCTGAATCTTCGATCGTTTCAAGATTTTTGCCGAGTGTTACCGTCATTAACTTTTCACAGTCACAAAAAGCAAACCCGTTGATCGTCGTAACGCTATCGGGGAAAACGAAAGATACAAGCGACTTGCACTCCTCAAAAGCGCCGTCGTCGATTACGGTAAGTTTACTGCCCGCTTCAAACGTTATACTATTCAAACTCATCTCCGTACCGCTATATTCCGCAGACGCAAACGCATACTTTCCGATAGCCTGTACGCATGACGGGATCTCAATCGATTCAAGCGTGCTACATCCTCTAAAAGCGTAATCTGAAATCTTTTCGATTTGACAATTTTCCGCAAAAGTCACCGTAGTCAATTTACTGCAATCTTCAAAAGCATTATTGCCAATAGTCTTAACGCTCGATGGGATCACGATCAATTCAAGCGCAGAGCAGTAACGGAAAGCATTACTGTCGATATTTTCTACTTGACAGTTTTCCGCAAAGGTTATCGTAGTCATTGAACTACAGTTACCAAACGCATTCTTGCCGATGTTTTTTACACTCGACGGAATTACGATCGAAGTCAACTCATAACAACCATAGAAAACCTTTTCATCTATAGAATCGATCTCAATATTTTCCGCAAAAGTTACCTTTGTTAAAGCAGCATAATAAAAGGCTTCTTCACCGATTGCGGTAACGGTTTTAGGAATCGTTATAGAAGTAATATCCGAGTATTCAAAAGCAGACGACGCAATCGTATACGTATCTTTTACAAACTTATTCGGCAAAACAAGTTCTGTTTCGCTGCCTACGTAGCCAATGAGCATATCGCCGTCATCCGCAGTAATAACGAGATAGCCGTTATAATCTTTTAACCAACTCTCACCTTTATGTACCGATTTCGCATAATACGCAACATTGCCGTATGCGTAAGAACCCGGTTCAAGGGATAAATCGCTGTTATTCACCACCTCGTAAAGTTTATAACACCCTTCGAAAGCAGAATATTCAATAGATTCTACATTCGTACCGAGCGTGACAACCAATAAGCTTTCACATTCAGCAAATGCGTTAAACTCGATCGTTTTTACTCCGTCGCCGAAAGTAACCGTCTTTAGTTTTTTGCAATACTCAAAAGCCTGACCGGATATCGTTTCCACGCCGTCGAGCGTAAGGTTTACCGAGCCGTCTTTTGCATTTGCAAGTCCGTTGACAATCGCCGAGAATATAGTACTGCCTGCATTTTTATGGAGATTGAGCGAAACGTCTACGCTGTCTTTCGAGCCGTCGCCTACCAAAGCCGCTATGTTCGTTTTTAATTTTAAAGATAAGCTTTCGCCGCAAATATCGCACGCATAATCGTTATTTTTATCTATTTCGGCGTAGGTAGATTTTTTTTCGCATTTTTCGCGTGTACAAACGTGATAATGTCCGGTTTCGTCGGTCGTACCCGTTTCGGCGTATTCATGACCGAGCGCAGAGGCAGTTTCCTCGTTTTCTTTGATTTGCGGTTGTGCCCATTCTACTTCGAAAGTCGCCGTATATTTTGTCAACTCGGGTAACGTACAAGTCTTATTTTGAGTAATCGTAGGTGTAACCGTTGCAACAGCCTTTTCTTCGTGCCCTTCCGCGTCGGTTGAGCAATTCTCGCAGGTGCGAACGGCTTGGCAATAGTCGTTTCCCGACCAAATATATTCTATGAGCGTATACTCATGCTCGCTTATTTTATAGTCACAATAATAGCAATAATGGTCATGATCGCTATGTTCTGCTTCGTTAGATTTTGCATTGCAGTCAGTATTTTTGCAGGCGTGCCAATGTCCGTTTTCGTCGGTCGTCCATTCTTCGGCAAAATCGTGTCCGAGTACATCAATCGAGCGAGTTTCCGGGTTGCCGCATTTTAAGCAAGTGCGCGTTTCTTCACCTTTTTCCGTGCAAGTTGCCGCTTTTGTTTCAGTCCAATTGGAATAGGAATGTTCACATTTCTCTGCACCTGTATCAATGTCGCAAGCCACTATACCGAGCGATAAACATACCATGACGACGAATATAATAATCGCCGCTAATTTGTGTTTTTTGATTTGCATAAATGCTCCTTAAATTCTAAATTTTTTATATAACAAAAGCCGCCTCGACATAGTCGTATTTCGCCCTGTCGAAACGACTTATTACAAAGATTATTGTATGCGAAAAAAGACAGTCTTTACCTGTCTGCTGTCTGCTGTCTGCTGTCTGCTGTCTG
>CAZQAC010000078.1:0-3898 GCA_964591125.1 uncultured Lachnospiraceae bacterium | reverse complement strand
ATAATTGTCGATAGAAAAATAATCGGTAATTCCGACTGCCGCAATTGTTTTTTGAGGATTAGTTTTATCACCAATGTAATTAGCTATATTTTCATAAAACAGTTCCCATTTTCCTTTACCATTCGCTTGGAACTGATCATTCTTTTTTGTGTCAGGGGTATGTAGATGAAAATCCCATCTTCTCCACTCTGATCCTCTAGTATATTCCATCAGTAACTCCTTTGCTTGTATATTTTAAAAATCATTGAACGAACGTTATATTCTATCACTGTATGGCAAAGACTTTATAGTATGCTTCTATACTCCTTTTCCAAAATAGAAAAACATATAAAATTCTCTGTAATTACCCAGTCAACAACATACTTTTAACTTCGTTTTGTCTCACGTTAAGGCTACGGCTTCTTTTATTTTAGCTAATTGACTATTATAGTTTTTCTTCTTTAATTCACATTCCCAAATACGAATAACCGTCCATCCGCGATTTTCAAATAAGGCTGTAATTTCTTTATCGTGAGCCATGTTTCGCTCTCGTTTTTTTTGCCAATACTCGGCATTGTCCGACGGGCGCGTATTTCTACAATCATGTCCGTGCCAAAAACATCCGTCTACGAAGATCGCTATTTTTTTGTCAAGAAATACAAAGTCGGGATGTCCTTTTACTTTGTATCCGCGTTTCCAACCGTGTATATTGTTCTCCTTGAAATAACGAATAAGTTTTAGTTCTGTAGATTTGTTCTCTTTAGAGTGAACTTTACTCATTATAGAAGAACGTTCTTCTGGAGTAAAAATGTCGGACATATTTAACTATTTGCTGCGAACTTCTCCAATGTCATATTGGAAACTAATCCGCTTATATCGGTTCCTAAATTATTGACGATTATATTATCGAAATCTGCATAATCTATATCGCGAACTTCATGAAATATATGGTTATACAGATATTCCGCAAACGTATTTGCTAAAATAATCACAATGGGAGTGCCTTTGATATCTCTTTTTGTTGCGGGGACGTAACGAGATGTAATTACGATAGTATACTCGCCGCCGATTTCTTCGCGTTGTTCGCGCAGTCTACCGGCATTTATGCCCAACAATTTGTTTGCTGTTGACTTTGACTCAACGGCGAATTTTTTCTTTTTCGTTATGTAGAGACATTCGATATCGGTATGTGCCGCGCCGCCTCGTTTAACCGCTTCAACGTTATAAAACATATTAAAGCCTTCCGTTAAGGCGTCCTCAAAAAGATATGCGGTTTCGTTTTCAGGATTATTGGAATATTTTTCAATAAGTTTGGGCAATTCGAGAAGTTTACCCAAGTCGTCGGATTCTCCGATTTCTCGTAACAGTAGTTGAGGATAAAAATTATATACTTCTTTTATGCAATCAATCGTGAGTCTTTCCGGATCTTTCAAACGAACCGGCATTGCAAAACAAGAGTATTCGGCTAACATTTCTTTTATAAACGGTATGCAATCGGCACAAATAGTTACATAGCCTTTAGTTGCTTTTCGTCCGGTCGGCAAACTTTTACTTCCGGCTTTTGAAGGGTGAAATAATTTGCACAGCATATCGCCTTCAATTTTATTTATTATTCCGACTTGACTTAAAAGCGTTTGAGTATAGTATTCCCACTCATACACGGTGTTTACATAAGTATGTTCGTCAGATTTAAACTTTTTAACGAGTTCTATATTGGATAAATCCCTTATCTCCAATATCTGTTTTACGATTTGCTCATAGGTTTCCGGCGTGACGGTTTTTACAAAGGGGAGAATAAGTTCTTCCTCATAATTGTAAAGTCTTCCGCCAAGTCTTTCATCAGTTAAAAGTTGAAAAATCAACCTAAAAGGGTATAATTGAAATTCGCTACTTGTGCCGTTTGCGGGATGTTGAAATTGCATAGCAAACATCATCGCAATAAAAATTTTACGCAACTTCTGTTCGTCGGTTATGTGTTTTAGAAACAAGTTTCCAAGCGGACTAAATATAAATTTCTTATCTCCGCCCGATCTATCCTCATAACCGAACATCCAAAATTCGAGCGTGTTAATTCTATGGTTGATAGAATCTAACGGGCGCTCTTCCGGATTTCTTGTTCTGTATAAATCCAATGCGGCAAGTCTTTCTTGCATTCTATGACGTTCCAAATCGGAAACGTCGGTTTTACAACTATTTTTAACGTCCAAAGCGACAGCTTTAATCATTTCATAGTTGCAAGTGTGTTTATAAAGAATCCATTTATCACGAGATACTGTTACGGGCATATTCAGTTCCTCCCAATTTTATCAACTACTTCATATAAAAGTTTCGGCGGAATCGCTTCGCCTATAACGGTTCGAATAAAAGTATCTGTCGAATCCTTAGGAAAATCTATATCTTCAGGAATTGACGATACTATAAACGTTTCAAGAAGAGTAAGAACTCTGGCGTCGGAATATGTTCCGTCGGCAAGAAGTCTCCCCGGATGCACGTTATTATGCGAACTCATGCTTCCGCTAAACGTTGTTCTTGTAGGACACGGTTCATCCCAAGTCATTCTCTTGAAAGTGTTGTGGAAGCCTTTAATTCTTGTTCCGTCTTCCTTTTTAGGATAAAAAACTTCGTTTGTTAAAGCGCTTTTTCCCGTCGGAGTATGCTTTAAGGCAAGAACCGCGCGTTCGTTTTGCGGTTTTGCATAATGCCAAGGGATATCTGAATCCTGACCGGCTTCAAGAGAAGGAAGATCTCCAATGGCTTTTGAAAGAGGGATTTCCGGTTGTGTTGACGGCCAGCCCCAAAGCAAGCCCTTTTTATACAACTTAACAATAGCCCGAGGTCGAGATTGGCAAACGCCAAAGTCTTTTGCATTGAGAACCCTTATATCGACAACATACCTATCCGAATATTTTTTGTTAAGAATTTCCTCCAGCTTCAAATATTCGCTGTCGAACGGAAAGTACATATCAAGAAAAGTCGGAACGTTTTCAATTAAAATATAATCGAAATCGCATTCGTCGATTATTTCCATTGCTCGAAGTACAAGATAATTGCGTTTATCTTTCTCGTAATGCGCTTGATTTTTGTTTTTTCCTAACGTACTTAATCCTTGACAAGGAGGGGTGGCAAGCAACATCTTAACATCGTTATTCTTAACAATGTCAACCATATGTTTTTTTGTCGAATCATCCATTATATCGCCGCAATACATTTCTGCGCTTGGATAAAAATGCTGATAACACTCCGCGCGTTTTGGTAACAGTTCGTTACCGGCAATTACATCAACCTTTGTATTGTGCAAAAGCAACTCGCCAATACCGGCGCTCGAGAATAAAGAAATCGCTTTTATTTTATAGTTAGTTTTCATATTGGTATCCTTTAGTTCTTCTATACCGCTAACAATATTCTTAAGCATTAGCGGAGGAATCGATTCGCCGATACATTGACGAATGAGAAGTTCCGGCGTATTATCCGGAATATTCCAATTTGTCGGCAAAGAATCTAATATCATCAACTCCAAAGGCGTTAAAACTCTTGCGTCAGAATATGTTCCGTCCGACAATTCTCGTCCGGGATGAACGTTTCTTTGCGACGCGATACAGTCATTACGCATTGTAATAGTTGGTGCCGGAGCATCCCAACGAATTCTTCTATAAGAAGACTGATAACCTTTTACGGGCGTTCCGTCTTTTTTTTGCGGGAAGTAGACTGGGTTATCAAATGCCGTACATCCCGTAGGCGTATGCTTCATCCATAAAATATTATCTTCCGAGTGAGGTCTTGCAAAATGCCATTTAATATTTGAACTTTCGCCCGCTTCTAACGACGGCAAATAACCTATCGCTTCGCGAACCGTAACTTTGCGTTTGCATTTTTCCGGCCAATTCCATACGGTCCCTTTTTTATGCATTTTTATAATTGC
>CAZQAC010000077.1:0-5099 GCA_964591125.1 uncultured Lachnospiraceae bacterium | reverse complement strand
TGCGGTCGAAGAAAGTCTGTTTCCGCATATTACATACGAAACCGCGCCGCACAGCAACCCGACGACAAACGTTGCAAGCACCGACAACCAAGTCGTATTCATCGGCATCCATAACGTCACGGCTATCGTTATTGCCGCGGTCGCCGACATAGCTACCGCCGTTCTCAATAAATCCATATTAAATCCTACTAATACGGTTAAAACGATTGCAAAAACAAAAGGAGCAATGAATCCGCCTATTCCTATAGAAACAATATTTCCGAACGAAACCATAGGCATTATTCCGCCGACAATAAACGCGACAATAAAAAATAAAGCCACCCAAGGTTCTATTTTCATCGATTTTACAACACCGTTTAAAAGTCCGAAAAACATCATTACAGCAACAAAACCAAGCAATACGTATCCTACTATCATAAAAAAATCACCTCCTATATAAATAGTCGGCGATTTTTTCGATTTTAATACTAAAAATGCTTTTATTTCCTGTTTTTACAATTACTATTGCAATTTCCACAGCCACAATTACATTTGCCGCGGTTCTTAACTGTTCTCGCTATAGTCATACAAATTATGCCGACAATAACGGCAACAACGCAAACGCTTACAGCTATTCCCGTATAAACCATAAACAAGTATCCCACAATTCTGACAATCAATGCCGCGACGTAAGCAACAGACAACTGCAACAAAACACCGAATACGGTCCATTTAATTCCGACTTCTTTTTTCATTGCCGCAACGGTTGCGATACATGGTACATACAAAAGAGTATATACCAAAAAAGCAAGCGCATTTAACGCAGCGAATTCGCCCGTAAACAACACCGTCGCTCCGCCGAAAGATTCGATAGTCGACACTACCGCTTCTTTTGCCACAAAACCGCTTATAAGCGACGTTACAGCTTCCCAACTTCCGAATCCGAGAGGTTCGAAAACGGGAGCAATGAATTGACTAAATGTTTGCAATATACTAACAGATCCAGCAGTATACCCCTGCGTTAAAGAAAAATTAGACAGAACCCAAACAATAACGTTCAAAGTAAAAATCGTAGTGCCGACCTTAATCAAAAAGACTTTCGCATTATTCCAAATAAGCTGAGTAACCCGTTCAAGCGTCGGCATACGATAAGGAGGCATTTCCATAATAAACGACAATTGACCGCTTTTAAGTTTTTTAAAACGCTTTTCAAACAGCGCCGCCAACAAAAGAGAAACGACAGCACCCAACACGTATAGAGCAAAAATAATCAGCCAACTACCTTGCAGAAAAAATGCCGCCGCAATCGTTGTATAAACAGGCAACCTTGCCGAACAACTCATGAACGGAGTCAAAATTACAGTCTTTTTGCGCATGACGTCGTCTTCCAATCCTCGAGCAGTTAAAACAGCGGTAGCCGAACAGCCAAACCCCATTAACATCGTAAATGCAGAACGACCGGAAAGCCCTATTTTCCGAAATAATCCGTCGGTCATAAACGCTACGCGCGATATATATCCGCTGTCTTCCAATAACGCAAGAAAAAAGAAAAGCAACACTATTTGCGGCAAAAAAATCAAAATACCCGTCAAACCGTGTATTATTCCTTCGCCAACAAGCCCAACAAGCCAATCCGGCGTTTTGAATTCAATCAATTTTGCGACAACGGGTTCATAAATGCAGCTTTCAAAAAACAATTCCAACAAATCCGACAACCACTTACCTACAAGGCCGAACGTAAGCACAAAAATCGCAAGCATGATCATAAGAAAAATAGGTAAAGCAAGATGTTTGTTTAGAACAATTTTGTCTATTCGACTAAAGCCTTGCATATAAGGTAAATTTTTCTCTTTGTGCATATCATGATGCTTCATATGTTTGCGCGCGTCGTCGTTCAACCCATTTTCGTCAGCAACAACGCTTTCATTTTCGAACGGAACATTATGTGCCAAATGCTCATGCATTTCATGATGCTCGTCCATAACATCACGACTTATTACGCCGTCTGTTATCTTTTCGATAAAATCGTATCGAGCTTTCGCAACGCGAGCCTGCCAATCCCCGAGTACGGCAAGCGCTTTTATTTGTTCATCGTTGAGAGCCAACTTATCCAAAACGAATTTATCTTTTTCCAGAACTTTAATCGCAGCCCAACGAGCATCAAAACCCGCTTTTCCGGCATTTACGCCTACAATCGTCATCACCGTATCGAGAGGTAATGCGTCAAGATAAGATAATTCAATCTTATTCCCGTTATAATGTTCTATATAATCAACCGAAACATCCAAAAGCATATGAATATCGCTATGATACTTCGCACTCATCGGAACAATCGGCAATTTAAGTTGACGCTCCAGCTTACGATAATTCAAAACTTTTCCTTGTTTTTTCAGCTCGTCCATCATATTAATCACAAGAACGGTCGGACGATTAAGTTCCAAAATCTGCAAAGTCAAATATAAATTTCTCGAAAGATTATTAACCTCGCAAATATTAATAATCAAATCGTCACCGGCAGATAGAATTCTATCGCGTGAAATCCCTTCTTCCATAGAATAAATCGTAAGCGAATAAAAACCCGGTAAATCGATTATATTTATCGTGTTATGATTGTATAAAATTTTCTTACTTGTTTCAGAAACGGTAACCCCGTGCCAATTACCCACATGCTCGGACGAATGTGTGATTCTATTATATACGCTTGTTTTTCCGACGTTGGGATTGCCTGCAAGAGCTATATTATATTCCATATTGCCTACGCCTCTATTTCAATAAGCGACGCTGCGTCTTCACGAAGCGCTACCATATACCCTCTTAATCCTACTAAAATAGTTCCTCCGAACGGCGCAACGCTTGCAACAAAAACGGAACAACCGGGGGTAAATCCCATATCCAACAATCTTCTTTGCGCATTGCCGCTTCCTCCGACAGAAACAACTCTATAAACTTTATTTATTCCAGCATTTATTAAAGTCATTTTTCGGTTTTTATCCTCTCCTCGAACTCTTCTATAAATTTCATGAAAGTAGTTACGTCTCGAAATTGTCTGTAAACCGATGCAAAACGTATGTACGCTACTTGATCGAGGTTTTTCAATCCTTCCATAACCATTTCGCCGATTTCGGACGTGGGAATTTCTTGATCCAAAGAATTATAAGCCTTTTTTTCTATTTCGGCAACAAGCGCGTCGATGTCTCTCATTGCAACAGGTCTTTTTTCGCAAGACCTTATAATTCCGTTTTTAATTTTATTGACGTCAAAAGGTTCGCGAGTTCCGTCATTTTTGATGACCAAAACAGGCGTATGTTCCACCACCTCGTAAGTGGTAAAACGCTTTCCACACTTCAAACACTCGCGACGACGACGAATACTATTTCCGTCCGACGATAAACGCGAATCTATAACTTTACTTTCCAAAAAACCACAATACATACATTTCATATCGCGCAACACCTCAACGTATTAATTATACATCTTCGAAGGCGAATTGTCAATGTAAATTAAGCGACATTACATTTTCCCTTTCCATCTGAATTGACAATCAAATAACATGCATTTGTCGCACCGTCTGTCACAATTAGGTATTTCCGGTGGAGGAATGGAAGCCTCCGCGGCAACCGGAGGTACATTTCGACACGCACCGTCACATTCGTTTTTTTCGGGAGGACGACAGCCTCCTCCGTTTAATGAGCTTATATCGACAACAATTACGTCTTCTCCTATATTTTTAATGCACTTCCACGGAATAAATATTTCTTGCCCTTTTCCGAAAATACCTCTTTTCCCGAACGGAGCGATTATACCAAGCGCCTTTGCCGCATCTGCAGTAAACACCATATCGCACAAATGTCCGAGATTTCTACCCTCGTTCACATCTACGATTTGTTTACATTTCAGCTCTTGATACGATAAATTGTTTTCGCGTTTATTCATATTCTACCTCGGCAATATATATGCGTCATAACCGAGCACGGTGTAATTTTTTTTGCAAACCGAATAAATTTCGTTTTAGTGAGAAAAAATAATTTTATGCACGGAGGTAAAAACATGTCGGCAAAAGTATGTATTTGCGGAATCGATACATCTACTCTTCCAAAACTCAGTCATGAACAAACCATGACATTGCTCATAGAAGCGCGAAGCGGCAATGCGACGGCTCGCGAACAATTCATCATGGCAAATCTAAGGCTTGTTTTAAGCATAATTCAACGTTTTTACAACAAAAAAGAATATTCAGACGACCTGTTTCAAGTGGGCTGTATAGGTTTGATAAAAGCGATGGATAATTTCGATCTATCTTTATCTCTCAGATTTTCGACCTATGCCGTTCCGATGATAATAGGCGAAATAAGACGTTTCATGCGCGACAGTTCGCCCGTACGCGTCAGCAGATCTTTAAGGGATACGGCATACAAAGTCATACAAATGAGACAGCAACTCGAATCGAATTACGGAAAAGAAGTAAGTTTGGACGAAGTCGCCGCCGCTCTCGACATTCCCGTATCGAAAGTAGTCGACGCAATGGACGCGATAAGCGATCCGGTATCTCTTTTCGATCCCGTTTACCATGACGGAAACGAAACAACGATGATAATGGATCAAATAAGCGATTTAAAGAATTACGACGAAAAATGGCTTAATAACGCAGCTATAAGCGAAGCTATCAAAAATCTGTCCGACAGAGAACGCGAAATATTATTAATGCGGTATTATCAAGGAAAAACACAAATGGAAGTGTCTGAAGAAATCGGAATCTCACAAGCGCAAGTATCACGATTAGAAAAAAGCGCAAAAGCGTCTCTACGTGTTTCCATTGAATAATTTATATGGATTTTGATATTTCCTTTCTTAATCTGCCTATAATTTTCTTTTCCAATCTCGAAATATACGATTGAGAAATTCCCATAAGGTCGGCAACTTCTTTTTGTGTTTTTTCGTTCATACCGGAAAGTCCGAACCGCATCGTCATAATTTCTCGCTCTCGTTTATTAAGTTTGTTAAGTGCCTGCCACAATAGCTGCTTTTCTACGGTCGTTTCGAGATTTTTAGAAACCAGATCAGGTTCTGTGCCCAGTATATCGCTCATCAGCAACTCATTCCCGTCATAATCGACGTTTAAC
>CAZQAC010000076.1:0-5106 GCA_964591125.1 uncultured Lachnospiraceae bacterium | reverse complement strand
AGCAAATCGTACGCAACCGTGCAAGCAAGACCTATTGCTGCATAACTGTCATTTTCGCTATTAGTATAAGTCTGAATAAGCGTTAATTTATCGAAATTGGTTTTATCGCTTTTTACGCCGGCAGCTCCGTCGCAAGCATAAAAAAACAATTTTCCACCCTTTCTTATCATAAGCAAACTGTTCGTATACTCTTTGCTTTCGTAAGGAATTCGATTTACCGTTCCGTAACCGGCGTATGCGTCGACAAATCTTCCGCCGTTATCTCTGTCCGTATTTCCGAGATAGCCGGAATATTTCGCTATATTCGAAACGTCTTTAAACGCACCCGCCGTCCAATCGTATCTATTCGGTTTTAATCTCAACCCAGTAGTGTGAAATCCCATGAAAGATTCTTTGCCGTTGCTTCTAATAACAAAACCTGCGGCAGGATCGTTCTCGAAAGAAACAAACGCTCTCGGATCGGTTCTGTTAGTAATTTCGACGTATGCGACCTGATAATCGGAAATAGTTCTTCCCGAAAAATAAACGGTATTCGCATCCGAACCGGTCGTCATAAAAATAGCTTTTCCGCTGTCTTCGTTCGACAAATTCCATGAAGTGCCGGCAGTAGACGCAACCGACAACGACGTAACCGGCTTCCCGTTCTCATCTCGAACCGATTCCGCCGTTCCTCCTATAACCGAACATTCGATATAAACATTTTCGTAATCTTCCATATCCGAACTAACGGCGTTTCCTACGTTTATTTTGCCATTAGTCGTCCTGAATCCGCTCGCAGATGCCGTATAACTCCAAACGTCGTTTTTTTCGACGATAAGTTCCGATTTTGAAGATCTCGAAAAATCGCAAACATATCGCGAATACGGCTTTTCACCTAAAATAATCGCGTCGACTTTGGAAATATCTTCTTCCGTTTGTTTGTTTTTCATTCTTAATTTTAGAGAAACAAGATCTCCGTCCGCTTTTTTACTTTCGGAATATATCGTTATATTATCCAAAATTTCATCAAATTCGAACACTCCGGCTACCGCGCTCGCAGCTTTTTCTTTCATTGAAACTTTATTGCCTTTGGAATCAATATAATAAATATCTCCGAGCGTATATCCAGATTTAAACGTCATCGTAACCTTAACAGAGCCGTTCTCGATACTGCTTACTGCCAGCTGATCGGTCGTTACTACGACATTCTTACCCACCTCGTCGGATACGTTGATCGTATATGCGTAATTAGCCAAATCCGCCGAGATTGCGGTAACGGAATCGAAACAGGAAACACTATATTCTCCGAATTCCGCCGTCGCGTTAAACGAATACAACCCGACAAAACCGTTCGTAGAAACATAAGCCGCCTCTTCGCTATACGCATATCTGCCGTTGATTATATAATACAATCTGCCGTTAATATTATAAAGCGAAAATTCTACTTCGTCGCTTTCGACAGACGGTTCGGAAACAAACAAAGAATCCGTAACGGTAACGTCGGAAGGAAAATTCGTGTATCCCTTCAAATTATATTCCGTAATTTTTCCGTCAACGAAATTATCCGCATCAAAATTAAAAGCAACCGCTCTGTAATTAATATTATCTTTATAAAGAATCACGCCCGCTCTCGCATCGGTCGAAATTTCTTTAACTTTAATTTTCGTCGTTATTTTGGCGTTCGTGCCTATGGCATTTCTGAAGAAAACAGTCTGAGCGAAATTATATGTAGCCGTTTTATCCGAAGTAGCGGTTTCGTTTTCCGTACCGACATTTTGTACCGTCCAACCGTTTGTTTTTGCCTTACCGTCGTTATGACTGCCGACGATAGCGTTTTCGTCGTCGCCGTCAACATACCCGTCAGCACCGAAACATACCGCCTGATTTTGATTACCCGTAGTTTTAACAAAGGTCGGATAAACGGCGTTCGTAGAATACGCATTCATATTAATACAATAATTATACACGGGCAAAATCGCCAAGCTTTCGGGCAAGCCGTCCGAAACGTCTATTCCGAGTTGATCCCACGTAATAAAAATTTCAGCAAACAATCCTTTCGATTCGCCCGGTTTATTATATTTGCCGGATACCGAGGAACGCGCGTTCACGTATTTACTCGTGACTTTTAGGCTCACGGCGTCGATTTGGAGAAAAGTTTTGTTTCCGTCGTAAAAAGAAAACGAAAAATTAGTGTTTCTGAAAAAATACCCGTAACCGTTCCAAAAAACAAATGCATCGTCGGATTGCGCGGCAAGATAGAATCCTTTTTCGCTCATCGCAGACGTAACCATGATCTTAACTCGTTGCGAAGGCTCGTACTGGGTATACCATTTCTTGTTTTGCCAAAGTTCGTCGCTCAAATCGCCGTCAATAACAACGTTATCGTAATCCGGTTCTTCTCCGTACGCGCTACCGATCGGAACTTCGTACGTTCCAGAATCGACATCATAAACATAATCCGTAGAACTGTCATCCGTCGTTTGAGGCGTACAGGCACACACAAACGCACACAAAACGACGCTTAACGAAACGGCAACGATAAATAAAATTTTGAAATGTTTTTTCACGATTTGCCCCTCCTTAATTCGTTTTTCCGAAAACATAAACATCCGAAACCGCAACTTGCCTATAATTTTCCATTATAGTTAAATCTTCGGAATAATCGGAATACTTATCTTCCGAATTCCCGCTTATAAAAAATTCCATCGCCGTAATTGTAATTTCATTGAATTCCGCGATTGCCGCTCCTCCGTGTCGCATATAGCAATCGTCGTTCATGCAATCTCTTTCGTCGATCTTCAAATTTTTAATATAACAATATCCGTTATATTTATCCGACGAATACCAAGCAGGTTTTTCGGCAAGCGTAAATTTTACGGAATTAATTTTATTAAACGCCGTATAATAAAATCCGCTGTTATAAATCATGACGGCTTTGATCGTAACAGGCTTATTCCATGTAAGTTTGACTCGCAGATTTCCGTCTTTTTTTCCGTACTCGAAAATTCTCGAAAAAGGCTGAGCCGTAAACATTCCGTCATTCACGTATTCTACATCGCCGATGTCGCCGTTACCCGTAACGGTAGCAAATTTCGCAACGTTCTCGTAACCCGTAAACGTTTCCGGTTTCGGTTGCAAATTAGAGGTGGCTCCGTTCGCAAACATCATATCGTAGCCAAGTTCGGGAACGTATTTCCAAAAAACTCTGTCTATGCTTATATGTCTGCCGAGATAATTATTCCAACTGTCGTAATTGTTATCGGGGTTATTCGTACAATGATACAAAATGAACATTTCGTCGCCGGCATAAATAAAACAATGATGTCCCGTTCCGCCTTTATAATCGTTTTTTTCTATTCCTTTGCCCAAAATCGGCATGTAATCGTATTGTTTTACAAACGGACCGAACGGACTATCTGAAACGGCGACGCCCACCGAGTATCGCACGTCCGTATAGCCGAAATAAGAATATGTAAGATAATATTTCCCGTCATGATGAACGACGTTCGTACCTTCGTTTACTCCGCCTTCGTTAAAATCGGACTTACCTATAAATTCGCCCACCAATTCGGTTCCGTCGTTTTCGACGGAAGTATATCCGGGCTTCATTACAAAACGCAACGTGTTCCAATCCGGAGTTATGAAATCAAGCATTTTCACAACCCAAATTCCGTAAACACCTTTAGTTTCGCCGAAAGTATTGCCGGTATAATAGCAATACAAATCGCCTCTTTCATCTATCACCGGATTAAGGTCGATAACGTCGCAATCATAATTTTCCTCGTCGCCGCAATAGTTTTTTCGCGATATTTCACGGAATTCAGCCAATTTGGATTGATCGGTACAATAGCGCGGATAATAATAACCGGGATTTATTATCGGCGTATCCAACGTAATTTCCATACCTGCAATATTATAATAAGCGTCGTCGTTTTTGTACCCGTCCACAGTTTTTCCGTCTCTGCCGTATACTTCGTAATATTGCTCGCCCGTAACCTTATCCGTCAACGTCTCGCTTCCCGTAAGAACGTCACCGTTCTTATCCTTTCCGGCAATATATTGCACGTAATCGGACGCCGTAACGAATTCATACGGACCGAGAGGATTTTTGGACCACGCTATCGAACCTCTTTGCGCACTAGACGAACTTTGCTCTTTCTGCGGATACGTGTGTCCTTTTCCGCCCGAAGCGGCGCTCGCGTTCCAAAACATAAAATATAAACCTGTTACGGGATCTCTTATAAATTCCGGAGCCCAAAACCAATTATTACACCAAGTCCCGAAAACAACGTTAACGGCATATCCGTCGATAACGCCGCATACTTTCCAATTAACGAAATCACGTGTAGAGTACATTTTGTACGCGCCTATCTTCGAACCGTATTCTTTCTTTGCGGAAGAACTTGCGGAAGCATGCTCGGTTACCGCCATATAATACGAATTACCGTACAATTCAAGCCATTGTTGTAAAGAACCGTTTTCGGCTATAAATTTCTCTTCGTCATAACCCTCTATCCATTGTTCAGCGCCGTTCTCGTCGATATACTTATAATTACCGACAAAATATTCGTAAGAACTTTTAATGTCGTTATCCGAAACATAAATAGCTCCGGGATCCGCACCCTCGACGCGAGCTTCGTTGCGATAAAATAAATTCGAATTGTATTCGTACTCGGAATCGGTTTCTGCAAGTCCCGACGCATGAGGCAATTCGAATCCTGCGATTTCAGCATTTTCGGCATTGTTCAAACCATTCGAAGATTCGCCTGGAGAACAAGCAGCACCCGTCGCCGCAATAAAAATACAGCAACATAAACAAAAAAAACGCTTTATACCATTCTGCATAATTTTCTCCTTTTTAATTTTACATTTTATCTTAATTATATCACCGATTTGTCACACTGTCAATAATTTTTTCAATAAAAAGCAAATCGATATATATAAGATTAATATATATACCGTTTTTCATAATTTTACATCCCCCCCCCCGCAAGATTTTTATGATAAAGTTAAAATAATCTATAATAAAATCTCGAATAAACTTTTTCCGAAAAATTTTTATGTTTTCTGGTTCACTTTAAAAGTCGATAAAAAAACCGAAAATCGCATAAAAAATACGTTCTCGGT
>CAZQAC010000075.1:0-5289 GCA_964591125.1 uncultured Lachnospiraceae bacterium | reverse complement strand
TATTTAATTTTTTTGTCTAACCTTTGGGGTTCACATCATAACCGTTTCGGTCGGTCTTTTTTATTAGTTCTTATTTGTTAAGAAAAAGGTCTGCCGCTTCGCCCGCAGCTGCAATAATAGACGCGATCGCGCCGATAATAGCTCCGATTCCCAACGTCATATTGTCCTTATTGAGACTAGCGACGGTAACGTTCAATACAGTGCTTTCGCCAACTATCGCAAAACCGATAAGACTGAACATGAATACGGCGCCCACAATGAAGCAACCGGTAGAAACGAACGATAAAAGCTTGCTCGACTTTCTTCCGAAAGAATTAAGAGCGGCGATTACAACACCCGCAAGCGGTAATGCATAAGCAAGCAACGCCATAAACGAGAACTTGAATTGTTCTATGCTGACGGATAAAATTCCACCCGTCGTCGTTTCGGTATAACCGAAAGCCACTTGCAACCCCGAATAAGTAACCGTATTGTCGCCGACTGTGTAATTGATTGCCGGACACAAAACCATAAATACGGCAACAAGTCCGAATAACGCCGCAACATATCTGATATACTTAAATAAACTGTTCTTTTTCGCCATTTTAAACCTCCTTAAATGACACCGAAAATTTAGCGATTGCTCGCTTTTTTTGTATTATAACATGTTTTCCGAAAAAAGTAAACTCGTTAAACACAAAAAACAAATTTTTTCACACTCAATTAATATTCAAAAAAGAGCATGCCGCATCCACTATTTCAATTCCGTAACGGCTGAATTCAGCTATATCCGCGTCGGGAAAAGTTTTTCTCCACATAAAATACGAATCGACCAATCCGTTGACATACATGCGAATGGAATATATTTCGAAACAATTGAGTTTGCGTTGTTTTTTCTCGACATACTCGATCGCGCTTTGACATAAACGATTTTTTATCGCATCGGTTACGAGCGGAATCTGAAGTCTTATCATGCTTTGATATTCTGGAATGAGCATACGGAAACTTCTTGCCATGCTCGAAATCAATATTTTAGCCGCGATACAAACGGAATCGTTGGTTATCGGAAGCATCGTTTCTTTGAAATGATTTGTTATGTCGCTTTCCATATCGAGCAAAACATCGTATATATTCGTATAATGATTATAAAACGTAGCTCTTTGAATCACGGCACGCGACGCTACGTCCGTAATGGTTATTTTATCCGGACTTTTCTCTTTAAGTAAAGCCGCTACCGTAGATTTCACCAGCGTTTTCGTTTTAATTACTCTCTTATCGTTTTCGTTAGCCATTTCAATCTCCTGTAAAACAATTTTTTTGAATTATACCGCAATACGGTAGACAAAATTGTACACAAGTATTATAATTGACAATTGTAAATTATGTCAAGAACTTTGGAGCAGTTTTATGAAAAATTTTTATGAAACGGACGCGGTTATTACCGCCGCGATGAGCAACACGGCTTTCAGAATCAGATTATCGGCGATACTCGAACTGATGCAAAACGTTCAAACATTACACACCAAAGAAATGAAAGTCGACGCGCCGACGCTGAAAAAAGATTGCAACGCTTTTTGGGTTATCAAGTCGACGGCGATACATATTTTCGATACGCCGGTATGGCAGCAACGCGTTAAAGTAGCGACATACCCTCTAAAACCGACTTTATTGAAAGGCGAAAGACAGAATCGCATAACCGACCAAAACGGAAATCTTCTCGTAATCGGCAAAAGCGATTGGTGCGTATTGGATTGCGATACGCGAAAACCGAGAAAGTTTTCTTCCGTCACCGCATACCCGTTCGAAATGGAACACAAATCCGAAAAAGTTTTCGAAGGTCGCATCTCGTTAACCGCGCGTGATTCAGAAAAAGCGGAATACGTTTACACACGCAAAATAAGATACAGCGATTTGGATTTCAATCATCACGTGAACAACGTCAAATACGTAGATTTCATAGTCGATTGTTTCGACAGCGATTTTTGGGAAGAAAAAATCGTAACCGACTTCGAAATATCATACGATAAAGAAATAGCCGAAAATGCCTCCGTCGATATATATGCGGCAAAAATAGAAAACGAACTGTTTTTTTACGGAAAAAACGACGACTGCAACTTTTTCAAAGCCAAAATCGTTTACGCACGCAAATAAAGCATAACACACACGCCATAACGTTTACTTTAATAAAAGAAATATAAATAAGGAGATTTAATATGATTTGCAACGAAAAAGAATTCAAAAACTTATGCTATTGTCTTTTTACTCCGGACGATTTCGACGAGAAAAAACGATATCCGACCATATTTTTTACTCACGGAGCAGGCTCGAGAGGGAACGATCTATCTAAAATCAAAAACAATCCCGTCACAAAAAATTTACTCTCTCAAATAGAAAACGCCGTTATAATCGCGCCGCAATGTTCCGCAGACACTTGGTTCGATATGTTCGAAAAATTATCGGCTTTGGTTGAAAATTCATATAATTTGCCCTTCGTCGACAAAAATGCTTTTTACTCGATAGGAGTAAGCATGGGCGGCTATGCGGCTTACCAACTGATGATGAGCCTTCCCGATTTGTTTTCGGCGGGAATAGTATGTTGCGGCGGCGGAATGTATTGGAACGCGCAACGTTTGAAAAATATTCCGTTAAAAATTTTCCACGGCAAAAAAGACTTGACCGTACTGCCCTGTGAAAGCGAACACATGGCGGAACGAATAGTTCAAGAAGGCGGAACGGCAAATTTGACGATATATTCGGATTGTGACCATAACTGTTGGGATAAGGCTTTTTCGCAACCCGAAACGCTCGAATGGTTGTTCGCTCAAAAGAAATAACTCGACGCGTGCTTTTTTTCGTATACGCCCGAAACGCTCGTTTAAATATTGAATTTATACAAAGTCGCCATGAAAAACAACCTACGATCAAATAAAAAACCGGCGTTATGTTTTTACAAAACATCCGATTATATATGTTTTTAAATTTGTAAATAAATCGCCTAAAATCAAATCGATTTATTACGGCAATACAAAAAAGGGATTGCGTTTTTCGCAAATCCCTTTATTATTTTACGTAACGCGACTTTTCGATGAAACGCCGCTTCTTAATTCGATTCGAAACACGTACGCCTCCTTCCGTTTTCCAAAACAAGCAAAAACAACGTATTCGACAATATTTCAATAATTTTATTTTAAACATATTATCTCGCCGAAACAAAACTGCGACACAAAACAGTTCCATGTAAACAAATATTTAGAATTGTTTAAGTTTATGATTCGACAATCGAAAAGCTATTTAAAATGCAAAACGGCCAATCTCGAAGATCAACCGTTTCGCTATATGATAAGGGGGAAAATGATGAGCTATTTAATGTACCTCTTTCAAAGTACACGCATATTATAGCATTTAAAAAAGATGCTGTCAAGCGTTTTTTCATATTTTTTAAAAAAAATTTTAAATTTTTCAAAATTCGACCGAATAATACGATATATTCGAGTATCGAGAATAATTTCGGCAAAAATATTTGACAAAAAACGCCGTACAAGATATAATATGTAATCATAAGACAGTTCGAAACCCTCCTGTCTATAAACAAAACTAAGGTGCGATATAAGCGACAGGGTTTTTCGTCGCTTTTTTAATTTTTCCTTAGTAAGGAATTATATGAAAAGAAAGACCACCGTTACAATTGCTCGCGCGGCAACAATAGCCGCCGTTTACGTTACGCTTACTTTATTGATTTACCCGATTGCCTTTTCGGGCATGCAGTTAAGAATAAGCGAAGCAATGACTCTGCTTCCGTTATTATTCCCGGAAGCGGCAATCGGACTGACCATAGGCTGCTTTATTTCCAATATTTTCGGAAACGGAATTCTCGATATGATATTCGGAACGCTTGCCACCTGTCTATCATCGGTAATCACAATGACGATAGGCAAAAAGATAAAAAACGAAAAGCTCAAAGTTTTTCTCGGCGCGTTACCGCCCGTTTTGATAAACGCGTTTATCGTTCCGTTTACATTTCTTGCTCTAAGCGAACTTACCGAACTATACTTTTTGAATGTTCTTTCGGTCGGAATAGGACAAGCAATCGTCGTATACGGTTTGGGTATTCCGCTCTATTATACGATAAAACATACAATAAAAAAGGATGTAAAAAACAAAAAATGAGTTTATTTTCCAAACAAAAAGACAAAACGATTAAAATAGCGATAATAATCAACGCATACTATTCCGCTCAGCATTATCTCGAACAATGTTCGAGAATAAGAGAAGAATTGACAGAAGCGGGCGCGGAAGTCGATATTATTCGAAACGACGGTTTTTACGGTAAAATAGAAAACAACCAATCCGTAAGCGATTTTTCGGCGTATTCGGCTTGCGTATATCTTGACAAAGACAAATATCTTTCGCATATTCTCGAAAAAAACGGTATGCGTTTATTCAATCGTCACGACGCCATAATAAATTGCGACGACAAAATGACGACTCACATCGTTTTATCCGATCACGACATCGCCATGCCGAAAACGTTACCCGGTCTGCTTTGTTACAGCCGCGACGAACAAATCAAGGAAAAATCGATATTATTGGTCGAAAGTCATTTGGGATACCCGGTCGTAATAAAAGAAAGTTACGGCTCTCAAGGTCAATCTGTTTATCTTGCACGCAATCGAGGAGAACTCTACGCGGTTATGGAACAAGTAAAAAACGTTCCGCATCTTTTTCAAGAAGCTATATCCTCCTCGCTGGGCAAAGACGTGCGCGTAATCGTTATCGGCGGAAAAGCGGTCGGAGCAATGCTCCGAACCGGAGCGAACGGTTTTTTATCCAACGTAGGCATGGGCGGACGCGGAGTCGCCTATCCGCTTAGCGCGTCTTTCAAAGAAACTGCGGAACGCGCGGCAAAAATACTCAACGCCGATTATTGCGGCGTCGACCTTTTGTTCGGAGAAACGGGCGAACCTATATTGTGCGAAGTCAATTCAAACGCGTTTTTCTCGGAATTCGAACGTTGTACGAAAATCAACGTCGCAAAACTGTACGCCGAATATATAATAAATCGCGTAATCAAAGGCAAATAATTGTTTAATGCACCTTTATTTAAGCCCGTTAGAACACCGTATAAGATTACCTACTCAACAACATAAAAATAAAACTTATTTTTTATGCCTTTCGTGGTGTCGTTGTACCACAGAATTAAGCGGCAAGTAAACGGAAAAAATTATTGCTTAAACCATATATCGAAAGAACAGTCTTACTCGATTAAGAGTATGGCTGTTTTTTTATACTCTAAAATTCCTATCTCGACAA
>CAZQAC010000074.1:0-5432 GCA_964591125.1 uncultured Lachnospiraceae bacterium | reverse complement strand
ACTCCCGACCCCATGGTCCCAAACCACGTGCGCTACCAACTGCGCTACACCCCGTGACATCGAACGCTGACTTAATTAGTATACTATATTCAGAATGTTTTGTCAAATATTTTTATGCTATTTTTAAAACTTTTTCGAAAAAATTTGTTATTTTTTTCTATAGACTGTTTTTATACGAATTACTCCATACTTTCATGTCTTTTGCGCCTGCAAAAGATTGAGAGCTTATGTCTTTCGTTCCGGAAAGTCTTGAAATTTCTTCGATCTGTTCGTCACAGCTCAAAATTTTAACGTTGGTTATTGTTGTTTTATTTTGAGTTTCTTTTGAGATAAAATAATTATTATCTGCCATAGCCGCAATTTGAGGCAAGTGCGTTACACATAAAACTTGATGCTCACGAGAAAGAACAGCTAATTTTTTTGCAACCTCCAATCCTATTTTTCCGCTTACACCTACGTCTACTTCGTCAAATACCAACGTTTGAATGTTATCGGCTTTTCCTGCGATTACTTTAAGAGCAAGCATAAGTCGCGATTGCTCGCCACCCGAAATAATTTTCACAAGCGGTTTTAGCGGTTGCCCTTTATTCGGGCTAAGATAAAACTCTGCTTCATCCAATCCGTTTTCTACGAACTTCGAAAGACAGTTGGATTTTGCGGGTAAATCTTTGAACATGATTTTAAATTCGGAATCGGGCATACCCAAATCAGACAATTCCGTTAACACCGCTTTCTCGAATTTAACGGCTGCGTTTTTTCGAATTTCAGACAAACGACAAGCCAACGAATACATTTCGTCCACGATTGATTGTCTTTGTTTGGAATATTGTTCGAACAGGTCGTCTGCATTTTCCAAAAAATCGATTTTATTTTCAAAATATTTTGCTTTAGAGCATACGCCGTCATAACTTCCGTATTTACGAATCAATTCGCGTACTTTATATAAGCGGTCTTCGATTTCGTCTATATCGTCTTCTGTGAAATTTAATTCCGAGAGTTCGTTTTCCACGCAGTCGGAAATATCGTCGAGTTCAATCGCAACGCTTTCGAGCCTTTTGTGTAATTGTGTAAAATTGTTGCCGTACGACGTTATGCTTGATAACAATCTAGATGCGTTTTCGATGTTGGATAACGCGCTTTTATCTCCTTGCGTCAAACGATCTGATACGTCGTTCAATACGTTCAGCATTTTTCCGGAAGATTGATATTTTTTACGCAAAGTTTCCAATTCTTCCAATTCGTTTTCTTTTATATTGATTTTACGAATTTCGCTTAATTTCTTTTTAAAAAACTCCAAACTTTCTTCTCGATCGGTTCCGATGTTAAGTTCGGCTATTTGCTTATTGATGTCGTTAAGCTTGTGCATTTTTTCGGCATAATCGAATTTTATTTGAGCTATTTCGGCTTTTATATACGAATCGAGTACCTTGATATGATTGGAAACCATACTGAGATATTGATATTCGTTTTGTCCGCAAATATCAATTAAGCATTGTCCCGTTTTTCGAATCATAGATAAAGTGACGCTTCTGCCGTTTATTCGATTTTCGCTATGACCGTCTGCGTTTAATTTTCGAGAAATAACGGTCGTGTCGTCAGTATCTATACCGTATTCGGTCAATAAATCGGCAACCGACGGATTTGTATCGAATTCTGCTTCCACTCTGCAAACGTCTTCGCCGTAACGCAATAGTGTTTTATCGAATTTAGCGCCCATAATAAGCATTAAACAGTCGACGATAATCGATTTACCTGCACCGGTTTCTCCGCTGAGAACGTTAAAACCGTCGCAAAGTTCTATGAACTGCGACTTAATCAAGGCTATGTTGTTAATGCTTAACGATCTTAACATAATTTACTCTGTTGCTAAATTATTTAAAAAGCTACTTATTTCCTTTGCCGCTATGTCGTCGGGACATGCTGCAAAAACGGTATCGTCGCCGGCGACGCACCCCAATATATTCGGATTGTTAAGGCGATCGACCATTCCGGCTACGACATTGGCACTACCGGATAGAGATTTAATTACTACAAGATTGCCTGCGCTGACAACCGATACGACCGAATGTTTATACATGTCGTTAAATTTTTGAGTAACATTTGCGTTTAATCTTTCTCTCGCATATTTTTGCTTACCGTTAACGGTAATTTTTATCAATCCTAAATCTTTAATATCTCTTGATATTGTCGCCTGAGTAACCTCGAAGCCTGCGATTCTCAGTTCGTTCACAAGCTCTTCCTGCGTTTCTATTTCTTTATTGGAAATGAGCTCGAGTATTTTATTTTGTCTTTTTCCTCTTGTCATAAATCAGTCTCCTTCGATATTTCCGCGTTCACATAGCTCCAGGAGTTGAGCTTGTTTAACAGCTTTTCGTAAAAATTCGAATTATTAAGTCGGATAAATTCGGCTTTAAAACTCGCCGTTTCTATATTTACGGATTCACGGAATTTTAATTTGCCTACCGAAATACCGTCGGCTAAAATTTTCGCGTCGGACGATTTCGAAATCAATTTAATCGAAACTTTTTCGTCTTCGCTCACAATTACGGGACGAGAATGTAAAGAATGTGAATTTACAGGCGTTAACGCCATTGCCTTTACAGTCGGACTCATTATCGAACCGCCTGCCGATAACGAATACGCAGTAGACCCGGTAGGAGTGCTGACCATAAAACCGTCGCAATGGTAACCGTCAACCAATTTTCCGCCAACAAAAGCTTCGATTTGTATTATTTTTTCTTTTTCGCGCGTAATGGCTATTTCGTTTAACGCAAATCTCGTTTTGCCGTTATAATAACATTGCAATATGCTCCGCTCTTCAATTTTAAAACGCCCTAAAAAAATTTCGTCTATTACTTTTTCGTAATCGTTTATCTCGCCTTCAGTTAAAAACCCGACACGTCCCATATTAAAACCGAGAACGGGAACGTTTGCTGCTGCGCACTTTTTCGCGATTTTCAAAATAGTTCCGTCTCCGCCTATGGCTATTACTACGTCAAATTTTTTCGATACATTAGAAAACGGCTTGTTATTCGGAAAATAATTTGACATGGAATTATGAACGAAGCACCTCGAATTCTTTTTTTCGATATATTTTATAAGCTTCTCCGTAAATATCATTCCCGAATCTTTGTTGAGATTTGTATAAATTCCGAATATCATGCAGATATTATACATCAAATTCGAAAAACATTCAAATCTTTTTACGCTCTTTTATGAAATTATTTACGTTTTCTTCCGTTATGCCGCAATCTTTCCAAAAATTTGTTCTCGAATAGCGTTCTATAAATTCATCGGGATAACCGAGATTTAAAAATTCGGTTTTTTTACCGATCGACTGCATATACAAAACTATGCTTTCTCCTATGCCGCCTGTTAAAACGTTATCTTCTATCGTTATAATTTTTTTATAGTCCAAATTGTTCAGCAAATCGAAATCCAACGGTTTCGCGAACGTTGCGTATACAATATCCGCATCTTTAATCTTATCCGCAAATTCCAAAGTACAACTGTTTGTTGCGATGATTAAAGAATCGCTACCGTTTTTGCGAATAAAATCCCATTTACCCGTTTTTAAATCATTAAATTTAAAATGATTTTCCGTCGAATAATCTTTCGGGTATCTGATTGCGACGGGCTGTTCAGCTTTAATCGCATATTCAATCATCTGACATAAGTGTTTGCCGTTCATTGGCGACATGATAATTAAATCGGGAATAGTTTTCAACAAAGCTAAATCGTAAACGCCTTGATGGGTTACTCCGTCGCCTTCTACGAATCCGGCGTGATCGACCATCAAAACGACCGGCAATTTATCCACGCTTATATCTATCAAAACTTGATCGACAGCTCTTTGTAAAAAGGAAGAATATACGGCAAAAAAGGGTTTCATTCCGCCATTAGCCAAACCAGCTGCCAAAGACGCAGCATGTTGTTCTGATATTCCGACGTCGAAGAATCTTTGAGGAAAACGCTCGGCAAAATCCGTCAATCCGGTGCCGTCTGTCATTGCCGCGGTAATTGCCGTTATTTTTTCGTTTTTGCTTGCCGTTTCACATAATTTTGTTCCGAAATCTTTTGCAAAACTTTTTGAATTAAAAGAATTTTTCGGAGATACGCCGTGAAAACTTCTCGGATTGTCTTCGGCATATTTATAACCCCGACCTTTTGTTGTAACCACATGCAACAAAATAGGTTGTTTTTTTGTTTTGGCTACTTGTAATACAGATATCAAATTTCGTATATTATGACCGTCGAACGGGCCGTAATATTTTATGCCCATGCTTTCGAATATCGACGTTTCGATAAAAAGATTTTTTAAGCTGTCTTTGGTATTATCGACGATATCGACAAGCTTGTTCCCGATAAAAGGAATGGAAAAACAAGCTTTTTTGATTATGTTTTTGAAATCCGAATATTTGGACGACATACGTAATCGAGTAAGATATTTCGACATCGCACCGACATTTTTCGAAATGGACATTTTATTGTCGTTAAGCACAATTATTATGTTATCGCCGTTTGCGCCGATATCGTTTAACGCTTCATATGCCATTCCTGCAGTTAAAGCGCCGTCGCCGATAACTGAAATCACATGTCCGTTTTTATTTTGTAATTTATTTGCGCGAAGCAATCCCAAGCCGATCGAAAGCGAATTTCCGCTGTGCCCGCCCGTATATGCGTCGAAATCGCTTTCGAATTTTTTTTCGAAACCGCTTATTCCGCCGTCTTGTCTTAAATTTTCGAACCGATCCTTTCGTCCCGTAATTATCTTATGTGTATATGCCTGATGTCCCGTATCGAATAAAAACTTATCTTGAGGACACTCGAACACATAATGAAGCGCAATCGTCAATTCCACTGTACCCAGATTGGACGCCAAATGACCTCCGCGAATATTGATTGCGGAGATTATCGATTGTCTTACTTCTTCGGCATAACATTCCAGTTCCGAAACGGTAAGCTTTTTCAGATCTTGCGGAGAATCGATTTTAGGTAAAAAATTCATTATTATATCAATATGTTCTGTTTGTTATATTTTGTAACAATTTACGGAAAAACAAAGTATTTCTGCCGACTGCGTTTAAGTATCCTTCGGCAATCGTAACCTGTCGATTCATAATCGCGATCAAGTCTTCCTTGCTTTTTAATCTCAAAATCGATTTTTCTTCTTTCGAATCGCTATCGAGCAAATCGTCCGTCAGTTGAAAAACGTATCCGAAATGATAGGCAAATTCAGCGAGATTTTCACAATCGGTTTCGTTAGCTCCGGCCATTAACGCCCCACATTCGACTGCAGCGCAAATTAAATCGCAGGTTTTGTGCCGATAAATAAATTCGAGCGTTTCGTCATTTAACTGCGTGTCGTCTGCAATATCAATGCTCTGTCCGCCGATTAAGCCTTCTGCTCCGACGTATCGGTTGAATTTAGA
>CAZQAC010000073.1:0-5486 GCA_964591125.1 uncultured Lachnospiraceae bacterium | reverse complement strand
TACAACGTTTCGGAACAAACGGAAATGCTCGATTACGACGAAATGCGTCGCGTTGCGTTCGAATGTAAACCGAAAATGATTATTGCCGGCGCAAGCGCATATTCCCGTTCTATAGATTTTGCAGAAATCAGAAAGATTGCGGACGAAGTCGGAGCTTATCTTATGGTCGATATGGCGCACATTGCCGGTCTTGTCGCGGCAGGTTTGCATCAAAATCCGGTGCCTTATTCCGACGTCGTTACGACGACTACGCACAAGACTTTGAGAGGACCGAGAGGGGGACTTATTCTGTGTAAGGAAGAACTCGCTTCCCGCATAGATAAAGCAGTTTTTCCCGGAACTCAAGGCGGTCCGTTGATGCACATTATAGCGGCTAAAGCGGTCGCGTTCGGCGAGGCGTTGAAACCTGAATTCAAGCAATATCAGTTGCAGATAATAAAAAATGCGAAAGCTCTTTGTGAGGCTTTGAAAGAGGAAGGATTCAGAATAGTTTCGGGAGATACTGACAATCATCTTATGCTAATCGATTTGCGTCCGTTCGGCGTGACCGGTAAAGAAATGGAAAAACGTTTGGACGAGGTGCACATAACCGTTAATAAAAACGCTATTCCGAACGATCCCGAAAAGCCGTTTGTCACGAGCGGAATAAGGGTAGGTACTCCAGCCGTGACTACGCGAGGTTTTAAAGAAGACGAAATGCGTATGATAGCGCATTGGATGCGTTTGTGCGCAACCGATTTCGATTCCGAAAAAAATCGTATTACGGACGAAGTCGTTGCTCTTTGCGACAAATTTCCTATTTATTGAGAGGTATCGAGCTATATGAAAATTATGGTTGTAGGCGGCGGAGGAAGAGAACACGCCATTATTAAAAAGTTAAAGGAAAACAATTCCGTAACCGAAATTTTTGCCCTTCCCGGCAACGGCGGAATAGCAAAAGACGCCGAGTGTGTTTCGATTGCGGCAACGGATATCGACGGAATAGTCGATTTTGCTTGTCGAAAAAATATAGATTATGCAGTTGTGGCTCCAGACGATCCGCTCGTTCTCGGTTGCGTGGATGCTTTGAACGAAAAAAATATTGCTTGTTTCGGGCCGACTAAAGCAGCCGCTATAATAGAGGGAAGTAAGGCGTTTTCTAAGAATTTAATGAAAAAATACGGCATACCGACCGCGAAATACGAAATATTCGATAACGAAAGCGATGCTTTAAGTTATCTCGAAAGTCAAAAAATGCCGATTGTAATAAAGGCGGACGGGCTTGCTTTGGGCAAAGGCGTTATTATAGCGGATACGTTGGAACAGGCAAAAGAAGCGGTTCATTCGATGATGAGCGATAAAGTGTTCGGCAATAGTGGCGATCATGTCGTAATAGAAGAATTTTTAACCGGTCCGGAAGTTTCCGTTTTGTCTTTTACAGACGGAAAAACGGTTGTTCCGATGGTGTCGTCCATGGATCACAAACGCGCTTCTGACGGCGACGAAGGATTGAATACGGGAGGAATGGGAACTGTTGCGCCTAATCCGTATTACACCGAAGATATTGCTCGCGAGTGCATGGAAAAGATATTTTTGCCGACCGTGAAAGCTATGAACAAAGAGGGTAGGACGTTCAAGGGCTGTTTGTATTTCGGTTTGATGATCACCGCGGACGGACCCAAGGTTATAGAATACAATTGTCGGTTTGGCGATCCCGAAACGCAAGTTGTTCTGCCTCTTTTGAAAAGCGATTTGTTGACGGTTATGCAAGCGACGACGAACGGAACTTTAGCGGAAACGCATGTCGAATTTTCGGATAAAAAAGCGTGTTGCGTGATTATGGCGTCGGAAGGTTATCCTGTAAAATACGAAAAAGGTTTCGAAATAAATATTCCGAATAACGTAATTAAAGACGTATTTGTTGCGGGTGCAAAACAGGAGAACGGAAAGTTGTTGACAAATGGCGGAAGAGTATTGGGCGTTACTTCGGTTGCCGATTCTCTTCCCGAAGCGATCGACGCTTCTTATGAAAAAGTTAAAAAAATACATTTCGCAAATGCTTATTATCGCCGAGATATCGGAAAAAAAGCTTTGGCGGCGGAGGAAAAATAATGGTTTACCGAGTATATTCAGAAAAGAAAAAAGGATTGGACAACGAGGCTCGCGCTCTTTGCGGCGAATTAAAAGGCTTGTTGAGCATAACCGGACTTGAAAAAGTAAGAATTCTCAATCGTTACGACGTAGATAAAATAACGGCGGAATTATTCGAAAGCGCGGTGCATACTGTTTTTTCGGAGCCGCAGCTCGACGACGTGACGTACGATTTGCCGAATAGCGAAGGATATGTTTTTGCCGTAGAATATTTACCCGGACAATTCGATCAACGCGCGGATTCGGCGGCTCAATGCATTCAGATTATTTCATGTGGCGAGAGACCTGTTATACGCACGGCTAAAGTTTATGTTTTAGAAGGAAATCTTTCGCAAAGTCAGCTTGATGCGATAAAAAAATACGTTATAAATCTGGTGGAAGCGAGAGAAGCGTCGCTCGACATGCCGAAAACGCTCGATTCTCGTTACGAAATACCGTCTACGGTCGAAACGCTTGTCGGATTTACTTCTTTCGGAGAAAAAGAACTTACTGATTTCGTGGAAAAATACGGTCTTGCGATGGACGTGGACGACATCAGATTCTGTCGCGATTATTTCGTTTCGGAAAAACGCGATCCTACGATAACCGAAATAAGAATGATAGACACTTATTGGTCGGATCATTGCCGTCATACGACCTTTTTGACTACGATAGACAACGTTAAATTCGAGGACGAGCTTCTCGAGTCTGCGTTTAATGAATATCTCGACGGACGAAAAGAGATAAATCGTACCAAACCTATGAATCTTATGGATATAGGCACTCTTGCCGCTAAGGTTTTGAAAAAAAGAGGTTTGCTCGATAAGCTTGACGAGTCCGAAGAAATAAACGCTTGCACGGTTAAAATCAATATCGACGTCGACGGAAAATCTGAGCCGTGGTTGCTCCTTTTTAAGAATGAAACGCATAACCATCCTACCGAAATCGAACCGTTCGGAGGGGCTGCGACTTGTATCGGAGGAGCGATTCGCGATCCTCTTTCGGGAAGATCGTACGTTTATGCGGCAATGCGCGTGACGGGCGCGGCAGATCCGACCGTTCCCGTGTCTGAAACCATAAAGGGAAAATTGCCTCAAAGAAAAATAGTTACGACGGCTGCGGGCGGATATTCTTCTTACGGCAATCAGATAGGACTCGCAACCGGCATGGTGGACGAGCTGTATCATAAAGGTTACGCAGCAAAGAGAATGGAAATAGGCGCGGTTATCGCCGCCGCTCCTGCCGAAAACGTAAGACGCGAACGCCCCGAAGACGGCGATATAGTGATTTTATTGGGAGGCAGAACGGGACGCGACGGAATAGGCGGAGCTACCGGCTCGTCAAAAGCTCACGATTCTCATTCTGTCGAAAATTGCGGCGCGGAAGTTCAGAAAGGAAATGCTCCCGAAGAACGTAAATTGCAAAGATTATTCAGAAACGCCGAAGCTTGCAAAATGATAAAGCGTTGTAACGATTTCGGAGCGGGAGGAGTGTCCGTTGCGGTGGGCGAGCTCGCGGACGGATTGATTATCGATCTTAACGCCGTACCCAAAAAATACGAAGGTCTTGACGGCACCGAGTTGGCTATTTCGGAATCGCAGGAACGTATGGCCGTAGTGGTAGAAAATAAAGACGTCGCTCGGTTTATGGATCTTGCAGCTCAAGAAAACCTTGAAGCTACGGTAGTGGCTACGGTTACCGAACAGCCGAGGTTAAAGATGATTTGGAACGGAAATACGATTGTGGATATTTCGCGAGAGTTTCTTAATTCAAACGGAGCGGAAAAACATATCGACGTTGCAGTAGCCAAAACGGCGGATTACAAAAAAACCGTTCCCGAAAGCTTTACTAAAGGGTATAAAGAGCTAATGAGCGATCTTAACGTTTGTTCCAAAAGGGGTTTAAGCGAACGCTTCGATTCTACGATAGGGGCCGGAACTGTTCTTATGCCGTTCGGCGGAAAATATCAACTGACGCCCATTCAGGCAATGGTTCACAAAATATCGGTTGAAAAGAAACACACGGACGATTGTTCGTTTATGTCGTGGGGATATAATCCATTTATAACCGAAAAAAGTCCTTATCACGGCGCATATTTGGCTGTTGTCGAGAGTATTTCCAAACTTATCGCGACCGGAGCGACGTTTGAAGACGTGTATTTGACTTTTCAGGAATATTTCGAAAAACCGGGCAAAAATCCTTTACGTTGGGGTAAACCGACTGCGGCTCTTTTGGGCGCGTATAAGGCTCAGCTCGATTACGGAGTGGCTGCTATCGGCGGAAAAGATTCGATGAGCGGAAGTTTTGAGAACATCGACGTACCGCCCACGCTTGTTTCGTTTGCGGTTACGACCGGTAAAGTCGATTCCGTAATTTCTCCCGAATTCAAAAGCACGGGACATTCCGTGGTAATCATAAGACCGGAATACGATAAAAACGGTTTGCCGACCGTTGCGTCGATGAAAAAGAATTTCGAGCTTATTGATCGGTTGAATAAAGAAGGAAAGATTTTTGCCGCATATACGCCTACGTACGGCGGAATAGCGGAAGCAGTGGCAAAAGCATGTTTCGGAAACGGAATAGGATTTGAGTTCGCAAAAAATCTCTCGTTAAATAATTTATTCGAATACTGTTACGGTTCATTTATAATCGAAACGGAGGACGAATCGGTAGGAGAAGTCATCGGTCATACGAACGCAACCGGCAATATTTCTTACAACGGCGAAACAATAGCTCTGTCGGAGCTTTTGTCCGTTTACGAAAATAAACTCGAAAACGTATATCCCGTTGCCGAAAATGGCGGAAAAAAACTCCAGACGTTCTCTTTTGAATCCGAAAGTGTGTATGTTCCGAACATTAAATACGCAAAACCAAAAGTGCTTATTCCCGTGTTTCCCGGAACGAATTGCGAATTCGATACGGCAAAGGTAATGCGTGACGCCGGAGCTGAAACGGATATATTCGTCATAAACAATTTGAGCGCGGACGGAATAGCAAAAAGCGTAGAAGATTTTTCTAAAAAATTGGCGTCTTCGCAAATGGTGTTTATTCCGGGCGGTTTTTCCGGCGGCGACGAACCTGACGGTTCAGGCAAGTTCATAATGGCATTTTTCAGAAACGGAGAGATAAAAGATGGCGTGCATCGTCTGCTTAACGAAAGAGACGGACTCATGTGCGGAATTTGTAACGGTTTTCAGGCTCTTATTAAGCTCGGTCTCGTTCCGTTCGGCAAAATTATCGACACGGACGAAAATTGTCCTACGCTTACGTATAATTCGATTGCAAGACATCAATCCAAGCTTGTTCGTATTCGCATCGCTTCTAATAAATCTCCGTGGCTGAGAGGGGCTGAGCTTGGAGCAACTTATGTCAACCCT
>CAZQAC010000072.1:0-5500 GCA_964591125.1 uncultured Lachnospiraceae bacterium | reverse complement strand
TCGTATACGCAAAAAGGCTTTTTTGAAACGTTTGCGGCGCAGGCATTCGTAGGGAATAGAAAAGACGGAATATTGCTACGGGAAGATTTGGATTTTATGTGTGCGGAATGGGAGCATACAATCTTGCATGAATTGTCGCATATTCTTCTTTACAAAGAAGAAATAGACGGAGAAAGTTTTTTTGATAAGTATTGTATGAATTATGCGGATAACGAAGTCGACGACGATTATATCAATGTGGGGTATGATATGGCGAGAGTTTTCGGCTGAAACGGTTGCTGAGGAATTAGACGATTCCGTAATGTCGTACCGATTAAACGATATGGTTTAATAAGGTTTCCCAATATATGGTTGAAAAAAACGAGCGTTGAACTTGCAATGCTCGTAATTTTATTTTATAAACGTTTATTTTTGTTTACGGCTTATCTTTTTCGGGGGGGGGTAATATTTTGTCTGTATTGAGTGGGGGTTAATCCGAGAAAGTCCTTAAAGCGACGCAAGTAATTTGTTAAAGTTTTAAAACCGCAGGATTTGGCAATCGAAGTCAACGAAATGTTTTCGTGTAATAAAGAACAAGATTGCGACACGCGATATTGATTTAAAAACTGAATCGGGGTTATTCCCGTTTTTTCTCTGAATTTTTTGATAAAATAAAGTTCGTTTAAAACCGCTACGTTTGCTAAATCTTTTAGATAAATATCTTTGGCATAGTTGTTTTTTATAAACGAGATTACGTCGTCTATTGCGTGATCGCTATTGATAGGCGGTTTGTTTACGGCGGTTTGTTTTATCGTATATTCTATTTGGTAAAGCAACTCGTGTAATGCGGATAAAACCAAGTGTTCGTTCGGCGAAGTTTGTTTCGAGATTTCAATCAACTTCATAAAAAGTCTTATTATATCGGGAGAATATAAATTGAAAATGACGGGATTGTTTTCGGTCAGTCCGATTTTTTCCAAAAAGAATTCGGCGCCTTTTCCGTCGATATGTAGCCAAACGTATTCATACGGATCGTCTTTATCCGCAGCGTAGTAATGGTATTGTTTTTTAGGTAAAAGCCAAAGTGTTCCTTTTTGTAGATGGTACAATTTATTGTTTGAAAAATAATCGCCTTTACCGTTAAGCGTATATTGAATACAATAATCGTTACGTTCGAAAAAGTTAGTAAAAAACTGCGTCGGCGGGGCGATCATATGCCCAACCCACGAAACGGAAATATTTGCGACGGGTTTCGTATCTAATTGAGTTTTCCATTGATCGGGGAAAACCTCTCGTTTTTCCGAATTGATAATGTATGTGGTATGTTTTGAATCGTCCATAAAACCTCCGTATAATAGTAAAATACCATATTTTTCAAAATTAGTCAAATGATTTCGGTGTAAAAAGTTAGTTTTTGATACATAGAAGTAAGTTTTAGATAATTGATTGTTTTCTTGTTTTTAGAAAAATGTGTTATAATAGTATTATCTAAAATTGTCTAAAAATGAGAACGTATCTTGTTGAACTTCGATTGATAGATAAATTCAGCATTATAAAAACGAGGATTGGAAAAATGAGAAACGATTATAAAAAGCAAGCCCGAGTTTTATTGGATAAAATGACACTCGAAGAAAAAATCGGACAACTTTGTATGTATGCGGTGTATGCGCTTGACGAACAAGGAGTGCCGCAGTGCGACGGATTGCAAGAGGCTCTTGAAAACGGTTTGGTCGGCTCGGTAATACAAGGGATGTCGGATTTTTCCTCGGCTTTATATGAAATGCAAAAGACGATAGTGGAAAAATCTCGCTTAAAGATTCCCTTGTTGTTCAATATAGACCTTATACACGGATTCGATACGATTATGCCTATTCCCTTGGCGTCGGCTTGCAGTTTCGATACGGATTTGGTGGAAAAAGTAACTGCGGCTACTGCGGCGGAAGCGTCGGCTTGCGGCGCGCATTGGACGAATGCTCCTATGATCGATATAGTAAGAGATCCGCGTTGGGGCAGAGTTTGCGAATCGCAAGGCGAAGATCCGTACCTTGCGGGTGAAATGGCGAAAGCATACGTGCGCGGGTATCAAAACAAAGATAATTATATGATGTCTACGCTAAAGCATTTTGCGGCATACGGCGCTTGTGAAGGCGGCAGAGATTACGACTGTGCCGAAGTAAGCGAGAATACAATGCTAAATACGTATCTTCCGCCGTTTAAATCGGGCGTGCAAGGCGGTGCGGATTCCGTGATGGCATCGTTTAATACGATTGAAAACATACCCGCCTCCGGCAATAAAAAATACTTGAAAGATATTTTGCGAGATAAGTTCGGTTTTAACGGAGTGATTTTATCTGACGCCGCATCTGTTTTAGAATTGGTAAATCACGGATATTGCGAGGATAAGAAAGCAAGCGCAAAGCGTGCGCTTGACGCTACGATGGACGTGGAACTCGGAACGGATTGTTTTGCAACGTCTTTAAAACAATTGGTAGAGGAAGGCGAAATAGACGAAAAGCAAATCGACGACGCGGTACTTCGTGTGCTCGAAATGAAGTATAAGTTAGGACTTTTTGAAGATCCGTTCAAATATTTCAAGAAAGACAAAAGCGTATTGTTTTGCGAAGAGCATTTAGCGCTTAGTGAAAAGTTGGCGAGCGAAAGTGCGGTCTTGTTGGAAAACAACGGCGTGTTGCCCATACAAAAGACTTCCAAAATCGCTTTAGTCGGAGAATGTGTGCGTTCGCCGTATCTTTGCGGCGCATGGCAAAAGTCTTCTCGCGAAAACGATACGGTTATGATCGAACAGGGGTTGCTTGCGGAAAAATTCGATATCGTTGGCGTAAGCGAAACCTTTGATATTCGAGAGGCGGAAGCAGCCGCTTTTAAGGCAGATACGGTAATTTTTGCCGTCGGTTCGGCAAATAAAGCGGACAACGGCGGCGAGGCGGCGTCTCGCATGGATTTGGAGTTTTCGGAAGACGTTAAACGTTGTTACGATTATTTGATTTCTCGAAATAAAAAAGTAATAGTGTTGGTGTGTACGGGAGGACCGCGTATCGTCAACGTTTTCAAACGGGCAGACGCGCTTGTTTATTGTTGGCATCTCGGCAGCCGTAGCGGCAGCGCGATTGCGAAACTTCTTTCGGGTAAATACAATTTCAGCGGTAAACTTGTCGTTACCATTCCCCGAAATGCGGGGCAGATACCTATTTATTATAATAGGAAACCTACGGGTAGACCGTTTAAAGCGGCTATGCAGGATTGGCTTTTTCAGGTGCGTTATCGTTATGGTGAGAACTATCCGCAATATTCGTTCGGCTACGGACTTTCGTACAGTAAATTCGTTTACAGCGATTTTCGTGCGGAAAAAGAAAATATCCGTCGCGGCGAAGAATTAAAAGTTTTTGTCGACGTTCAAAACGAAAGCGACGTTCAAGGGATGGAAGTCGTGCAATTGTATGTGCAAGATCCCGTTGCGGAAATTTCAAGACCGTTAAGAGAATTAAAAGCGTTTGAACGTGTTTCGTTGTTGCCACACGAGAAGAAAACGGTTTGTTTTGTTATCACGCAAGAAAAACTTTCGTATTATCACGAGAACGGAGATTTTTTCGCCGACGTCGGTAAATTTAATTTATATGCAGGCGGCGATTCTAATGCGGATTTATCTTTGACTTTTGATTTAAACAACGATTGACGATGAATAAAAGTTAAGGCGTTAAAGATAAATTTATTTCAACAAAACATATCGAAAAAAAATTTTACGGAGGAGCGCTCCTCCGCTTAGATGAAAGGTAGTTTCATCTAAAAAATCTTATAGGGATTTGTTATTACAAAAAATCGAGTTTGATTTAATATATAGCAACGATAACGGTGAAATATGAAAGACCAAGTTTTAGATTTTATAAAAAGCAACATAAGCAAAACGATAAGAGACGCTTGTCAAGGCGAAGGGACGATGTTGACTACTCCGTATCCGTACATTACGCCTTGTATCAGCGATACCTTTCAAGAGATGTATTATTGGGATACTTATTTTACCAATAAAGCGTTTTTGTGTTTAGATAGGACAAAAGACGTTGAGAATACGCTAAAGAATTTCGACTATTTCGTGCAAACGTACGGCAAGATTCCGAACGGGAACAGAACGTTTTATCTGAACCGTTCGCAACCTCCGTTTTTCGGGCTTATGATAGCGGATTTACTGAAAACAGGGAAAGCCGATTTAAGTAAAGCCGACGCATTTTCTATGCTGGAAAGAGAATATCGCTTTTGGAATAGTAAAAGAATATCCGAAAACGGCTTGAATTATTATTCTTGCGACGATTCCGACGAGGTATGCGTAAACAGTTTCGGAGAGATCGGTACCAGCGGATATGAGCAAAGACTTGGGATTACATTTGAAAGAACGCCGGATAATTGTCGTTCGGTATGGGCGGAATGCGAATCGGGGTGGGATTTCTCGCCGCGTTTTTCGGGCGGTTGTATATATTATAACGCAGTCGATTTGAATTGTTTGCTTTATGCGGACGAATTGCTGCTGAGCGAATGGGCGACGGATTTCGAGAAAAAAGAACTTTATAAAACGCAAGCGCAAAAAAGAAAAGCGACAATGGATAAAACCATGTTGGCAGAAGACGGAATTTATTACGATTACGATTATAAAACGGAAACCCGTTCGACGAATATAAATTGCGCGAACTTTTTTCCGTTTTTCGTGGGATTATCGCAAAATCAAGCGGCGTTTGCGAAAATTTTGGAGAGGTTGGACCGTGAATACGGAGTCGTGGCGGCGTTAACGGACAAAAGAGTGTATCAATGGGCAGAGCCGAACGGTTGGGCATGTCTTACATACGTGGCGGTTGCCGCAGCGGACAAACTCGGCAGAAAAAACGACGCAGAGCGATTGGCGAATAAATATGTGAAAACAATCGAAAAGATATTTAAAAAGAGCGGTCGGCTTTGGGAAAAATACAACGTTGAAACGGGCGATTTAGACGTCGTTGCGGAATACGGGCAATTGGAAATGCTCGGTTGGACGGCAGGCACATACGTTGCTTTATCCGAATATTTGAATACGGGAAAACTGATTTAGAGTAGAAAAAGAGAAAGATTTTAGGAAATATGATTTATTATAACGAACAAACAAAGACGTTTTATTTGGAGAGTAAAAACGTATCGTACATATTCGCCGTAAACGAATACGGTTTTTTGCAACATTTGTATTACGGCAAGCGTATCGCAAGAGAGAATTTAACGCATACGGTTTGTCTTGTAGACAGAGGGCACGGCAGCAATATTGCGGGCGCACCCCGCCAATGTTCCTTGAACGTATACGCGAACGAATGTCCGACCTACGGCAGAAGCGATTACAGAGAAAGTATGCTCGACTTTAATTTCGACGGCGTACGCGTAGGAGATCTTATATACGAAAATCACGAGATTTTTGGTAAAAAACCGCAAATCGAGGGAATGCCGTCCGTAAAAGGCGGACAAACGCTCGTCGTGTGGCTTAAGGACCGTT
>CAZQAC010000071.1:0-5840 GCA_964591125.1 uncultured Lachnospiraceae bacterium | reverse complement strand
TTTTTTTGTTGCAAAAAATCGATGAAAATGATATAATTATAGAAAAACATTAAGGAAATTATTACTTTGAAACTTAAACGCATTGAAATATACGGTTTTAAATCTTTTGCAGATAAATACGAAATTCCTTTCGAGGGCGGAATTACCGCTATAGTCGGTCCGAACGGTTGCGGAAAAAGCAATGTTGCGGACAGCGTAAGATGGGTTTTGGGCGAACAATCGGCAAAATTATTGCGAGGTTCTTCCATGCAAGACGTAATTTTCAACGGAACCGAAAAACGTAAGTCGATGTCTTATTGCGAAGTGGCTTTGGTTTTCGATAACAGAGAAAAGCTGTTTCCTGCGTTAGATTACGACGAAGTGGTTATTTCGCGTAAGTTGTACAGATCGGGCGAAAGCGAATATGCGGTTAACAGAACTCCTTGCAGATTGAAGGATATTACGGAATATTTACGCGACGCCGGAATGGGGCGTGAAGGATATTCCATTATCGGACAAGGTCGAGTCGAAGAACTGTTGAGCGCTAAGCCGGAAGACCGTAGAGCCATATTCGAGGAGGCTGCCGGTATTTCAAAATTCAAGGCTCGAAAAATTGAAGCGGAACGTAAGCTGGCTCGTACGAGAGAAAATTTGGAAAAAGTATCGCTTGTGCTTGACGAAAAAGGCCGTATGTTGGAGCCGTTGCGTAAACAAGCCGAAACGGCAAAAAAGTGGTTGGAATTGAGAGAATCGTTAAAATACAACGAAATTAATACTTATATTCATCAATACGAGACTGCGGCGGAAGCGAAACAAAGAATCGGAGTGCGTTTGGACGGAGTAAACCAGGCTATCGATCTGAAAACAGAATCTTACGAACAGACCGTCGGACTTTATAACGAGTCCATGTATAATTTGAATTCAGCCGATAAGACCATAGAAAATTTAAGAAACGAGTTATTGGAATTGACCGTCGGAATGGAAAAACAAGCGGGAAACATTAAAGTTTTGCAGGAACGTATAGCGGCGTTAAACAGTCAAAGCAATCGTCTGAAAGAAGAAAGCAACGCGTTATCGTCGCAAAAACAAAATGCGGAATCGGAAATTTCGGTTAATCGAGCGTTAAAAGTCGAATTGACGGAGAAAATCGAACGTTTGGAACAAGAGGTTGACGTATTAAAGGGTAATTACGCGCAAACGATAGAAAAACTTACCAAACAAGAAACGGAGGCTCAGTTCAATCAGCAATCTTTATTGGAGGCGATGGATAAGCTTGCCGATATAAAATCCAACATGTCGAGATTGGAAGCGGAACGTTCTGCTTTATCCGATTATATAAAGAATTACGAAACTGAATTGGTCGTTATGCGCGAGTCGTATGACAAAGAGAGCGTTTTATTGTCCGAAATAGCGCAGAATCTCGAAAAAATCAAAAACGATTACGAATATCACAAAAAAGAACTTAAAACGGTTGTTGATGAAAATAACGAAATTTTACAGTCTATTTCTTCGTTAACCGACAATATAGAGACTTTGAATGAAAAATATTATACGGCGAAATCAAGGCAAAAAATATTAAATGAGATGCGCCTTGCTTTTGAGGGATATACGTTCAGCGTAAAAAATCTTCTTAAAGACGCGAAAACGGAATCTTCTGTGGCTGATCGAATTCAGGGCGTTGTGGCTCAGGTTATCACCATGGAGGCGAAATTCGAAACCGCGATAGAAACCGCTTTGGGAAGTGCGATGCAGAATATAATAACCGCGAACGAAGAGGACGCGAAGTGGCTTATAGAGTATTTGAAAAAAAAGAAATACGGAAGAGTTACTTTTTTGCCGATGAATGCTATAAAGCCGAGATTTTTGGATTCTTCTTATCGGAATGCGCTCGGAATGACGGGTTGTTACGGTGCAGCCGAAAAATTGGTAAACTACGATCCGAAATTCGAAAGAATAGTAAAAGGCTTGTTGGGCGGTACGGTTGTCGTGGATTCAATGGATACGGCGATAAAACTTGCTCGCAATACCGGATACGGATTTAGAATAGTTACTTTGGAAGGCGATGTAATCAATCCTCAGGGCTCTATAACGGGAGGAAGTAAAAAAAGCGATATCGCGAATATTTTCAGCCACGAGCGTGAGCTTAAAAATCTTAACGACGTTGTTTCGAAAATAGAAAGAAAGATTTCGGAACTTGAATCGGATAAAGAGTTAAAAATAAAAAAGCATGAGGCTTACGAATCGCGTATTTCGGATATCAGGAATACGATTCATCAACTAGAGGTGGAAAGCGCCGCAAAAAACGAAAGTAAAAGCAAAAGCGAACAGAGCGTTGCAAAATTGTCTGTCGATATTCGAGAAACGGAACAAAGCAATGAAACTGCGAAAAGTAAGTTTGAAAAAATAAACGCGGATATTAACAGCGTCAGCGAACTCGAAAATCTTATATCGTCCAAAACGCAAAACTCTAAAGATAACGATCAAAAAAATCAACGTTTGTTTGACGAGCTTAAGAAATTGAGAGACGAATTGCAGGATAAGCTTACAGCTAAGAAGATGGAATGCGCGGCAGTCGAAAGCGAATTGAAATTGTGCGATACCGATTACGAGCATTTGACAAACGATTTAGCTGCTACCGAAAATAAGATTAGCGCGAATTTTGCAGAGATTAAAGATTACGAAGATCAGGTTGATAAGATTCGTCGTTTGATGGAAGAATCCGTTACTGCCGAAAATAAAATCGAAGCCGGTAGAATAGACGAAATTAAAAATAAACTTGCGAATTTGGACGAATATAAGACTGAATTGCAACAAAACGTAAGTACGCTCGATTCTTCGCGGACGGATTTGATGAACGAGTTACAGAGTCTTAAAGAGTCGAGAACAAAAGAAGAAATGCTTCTTTTAAAAGTAGACGAAGATATCGAAAAGATGCAGAATAATATTTTCGAGCAATACCAACTCACATACGAAACCTGTCTTGAATTTAAGGCGGAAGATTATAATGCAACGGAAGGCTTGTCTTTGATAACTAAGTTGCGTCGTCAGATGTCTGCATTAGGAAACATTAACGTCGATGCTATAGAGCAGAGCAAAGAACTTTCCGAAAGCTACGAAGAAGAAAATAAACGCCGCGAAGATTTGGTTAAAGCCGAGGAGGACATGGTAAAGATCATTAAAGATCTCAGCGCCGAAATGCTTGCTCGTTTTGAAAATCAATTCGAACAAATCAGGACCAATTTTATTAAAATATTCAAGGAATTGTTTAACGGAGGTACGGCAGATCTTATTTTGCAAGACAGCGACGATCTTTTGGAGGCCGGAATCGAAATTGTTGCACAACCTCCAGAAAAGAAATTACAGTCCATTACTTTGTTGTCCGGTGGGGAAAAAGCGTTGACGGCTATCGCTATATTGTTTGCTATATTGAAGTTAAAGCCGATGCCGTTCTGTATACTTGACGAAATCGAAGCTGCGCTTGACGATGCGAATGCGGGAAGATTTGCCAAATATTTGCGCAGATTCAGCGAGGGAACGCAGTTTATCGTTATAACGCACCGTAAGCCTACTATGGAACTTGCGGATAATTTATACGGCGTAACGATGGAAGAAAAGGGCGTAAGTAAAATCGTATCCGTACAGTTGTCGGAGGCGGTTGCGGTTGCGGAACCGGCGTAAAAAACGGAGGGTTGATTTATGGGATTGTTTGCTAAAATTAAAGACGGATTAAAGAAAACGAAGGAAAAAATCGCTTATAATTTGAATAAGCTGTTTACGGGTGGTGTGCTTAACGAAGATTTTTACGATGAGCTTGAAATGGCGTTGTTGAGTGCGGATATCGGAGCGGAGACGACCGAGCGTATTCTTGAAGAGCTTAGAGCAGAGATCGATAACGAATTGATTCGAGACAGTGATGAAGCGAAGAATCGTCTCAAAGGCATTATGGTGGATATTTTGGATGAAAATCCGATTCCCGATTACGAATATCCTTTGATATTATTGGTTGTGGGCGTCAACGGAGTAGGAAAGACTACTGCGATCGGCAAACTTGCTAATAAATTTAGAAGCGAAGGCAGAAACGTTTTGGTAGTTGCCGCAGATACGTTCAGAGCGGCTGCTGCGGATCAGCTATCTGTGTGGGCGGAGCGCGCAAACGTAAGAATCGTAAGACAAAACGAGGGAGCGGATCCGGGAGCTGTGGTTTTTGATGCGTTAAATAGCGCTAAAAGTAAGAAAAACGACGTTATTTTAATCGATACGGCTGGTCGTTTGCATAATAAAAAGAATCTTGTCGAGGAACTTAAAAAAATCGAACGCATTATAGAACGAGAAATGCCGGAAGCTATGAAATTAAATTATCTTGTTTTGGACGCTACAACGGGGCAGAACGCATTATCTCAAGTCGAAGTTTTTGACGAAGCGGTCGATATAGACGGAATTATTCTGACTAAATTGGATGGAACCGCAAAGGGTGGCGTTGTTCTTGCAATTGCGGGTGAAACTGATGTTCCTGTTGTTTATGTCGGCGTGGGCGAGGGAATGAACGATTTACAAGATTTTGATTCCGAACAATTTATTGACGCGATTTTCGATTAAAATGCTTGACAAAACAAAATTAATGAGTATAATATATAGGTGTAAAGTAAAAATGCTTTACACCCTTATTTTTTCGGGGTGACAAATGAACAAAGATTTATCGATCGGCATACTTAACGCGACGTACGGAGCATTGTTGACTATGCACCAACGCGAAATAATAACGCAGTACTATGATTATGACTTATCGTTGCAGGAAATAGCCGAAAATTTGAAAATATCGAGGCAAGCGGCTTTGGACGCAATTAAAAAAGGCGGCGATATGCTCAAAAATTATGAAAATAAGTTGGGGTTGGTAAAAATCAAAAGCATTATTGGCGAGTCGATTAACGATATCTACAACGGAAAAACGTCGGAAGCTGTTCGGAAGCTTGCGGCTTTAATTGAAGAGAATACGGAGATTTAAATGGCGTTATTCGGAAGTTTATCTGAAAAACTGAATAATATTTTCGGTAAGATGCGAGCCAAAGGGCGTTTAACAGAACAAGACATAAAAGCATCCATGCGTGAGATTCGCATAGCGTTGCTGGAAGCCGACGTTAATTTTACCGTCGTAAAACAATTTGTAGCTAATGTAAGCGAAAAAGCTGTGGGTGAAGATATTTTAAAAAGTCTTACGCCCGGTCAGCAGGTAATAAAAATTGTCAACGACGAATTGATTGCGTTGATGGGTAGTTCTAATTCTAAGTTAGAAGTAAGTTCGAGCTTGCCGACCGTGATAATGATGTGCGGTTTACAAGGCGCCGGAAAAACAACTATGTGCGGTAAACTTGCTCAACTTTTGATTAAGCAAGGTAAGCGTCCTATGTTGGCAGCTTGTGATATTTATCGCCCGGCTGCGATAAATCAGTTAAAAATCGTTGGCAAAAGCGTCAATGCCGAAGTTTTCGAAAAAGGCAATCAAAACCCGGTTAAAACGGTTGAACAGGCGGTCGATTATGCGAAATCTAAGAATTACGATACTGTTATAATCGATACAGCGGGACGTTTGCATATAGATGAGGTTTTGATGAACGAGCTTGCCGATATAAAAAAGGCAGTTGCTCCTACCGAAATATTGCTAGTTGTCGATTCGATGACGGGACAAGATGCGGTGAACGTTGCTCAGACATTTAATGAAAAATTAGATATAACCGGAGTCGTTTTGACAAAAATGGACGGCGACACGCGCGGCGGTGCGGCATTATCGGTTAAAGCAGTAACGGGTAAACCTATCAAATTTTGTGGCGTCGGCGAAAAAATGGGCGATCTTGAACCTTTTTATC
>CAZQAC010000070.1:0-5871 GCA_964591125.1 uncultured Lachnospiraceae bacterium | reverse complement strand
CGAATAAAACCAAGACATTTCGGTGTTCGGATTTGAATGGTCTTGCTCCACCAAAACAAAAAAGAGAAACCTAAATCGAACCGCTTGCGGGGATTTTTGTTTCTCTTTTTATTTTGCACAAATACAAAATCGTTTTGTGTTCTGTGACAAATTCGGAAGATGGCATATCAGACAGACTTTGAAAAGCCTACCCGTTGAAATACGTTATCGAATATTAAAAATGCCGTGCAATAAATTATAAGCGGTAAAATAACCGATAGTATCTTCTGCTTGCGCAGCTATAAGCCGGCACCATTGCGCCAAGCGATTTTCCGGTAATCGATCTATTTGCCAAAATTCTTTTAACAACTTGTCCGGTGTAATTAAAATGGTTTCGATAATTAAATCTTTATGTTGAGCAATACGGGAAAAAGCCGCAGGCATTTTTTCAAATTTACCGTTCACGGTAAATATATCTTTTTTACCGCCTGCGGAAAATTGGTCTCGGATATTCGTGTTAATAATCCCGCAATATGTAGCAAGCCACAGAGCATATCGTTGATACTTCGTTGTCGAACTGCTTACTATCTCGGGAAAGAGTGCATACCCTTGTATCGTATAATAATTTTTTTCTATGGGCGATAATGTCGTCCATAGTCTAACCGTTGCAGGCGCAATCGTTTCTTCGATATTTTCATCGGTAGCCCACCAAAGGCTTTCCCCTGCTTTTAGTTGACTTTTATAATATTTTGCGACGGGTGAAACAGGATTTTCCATGGAGCGCAATTCATCGTAAGTAATTCCCATTTTATCAAAAATCGTTTCACCTTGTGCCCATTCCATATTGATTTGATAGCGTGGATAATGCGTAACGGAAATCCCTGCCAAACATTCTTCGTACGGGCGACTCCTAAATTCAACGGGGCTACCGAGTTTTCCGAATGTTAAAAATATATGTTCGACGTTTTTATCTCTTGTTGACTCCAAAATACTACTGCCGATAGAGTGCCAATAATTTTTATTGGTACTTTTTACTTCCACGCCGAAAAATTTATTAGCAACAATATCGGGGAAAGCTGCGCCCGAAACCAACTGTATCGTATTTTCGAATACAGTATTTTTCGTTGCTTCCCGCACGGCATCGCATACGTCGATTTCTAATTGCGTGCCGTTGCGATTGGCATAATATTTTTCTTTTGTACTCGCATCGCTGTTTAATATAAAATCCGTTTTCCGCATTATAGATCTAAATTCTTCAAGCGACGGTTTATTATTTTCGGATATAATCATATTTTATCGTTTACAAGAAAGAATTTATCCCATTTTTCCGCAAGATGTTTTGCGATATTGTAAGCCAATACGCAAGGTACGGCATTCCCGATAATTTTATAGGCATCGCTTGACGACACCGCAACGTTTTCATTCGTGCGGCTTAAAATAAATTGATAGTCGTCGGGAAAAGTTTGAATCCTTGCACATTCCCGAACTGTCAAACGGCGTTCTTGTAAACCTTGTTCCAATTCATCGAAAATAATTCCGCCGTGTTCGACGGATAACCTCCTAAATTCAATATTTCCGTGGTGTTCGGAACGTATTGTCGGGGCAATCGAATCCATTTTTATTTCCGTCTGCCCTTGACAATGCTTGCCCATAAATTTTGCTTTGGAATACATTTTTTGCGAGTTGTCAGCGGAAACAGACGGCTCTTCCAACTCTATAAAAGCTTTACTACAAGTTACAGGTGGCATAAGCCTATTATCCTTAACCGTATATGCATGTGTTTTCGGAGGATAAGGATTATACTCATTGGGAATAATTTCCTTTTTTAACGCTTTTAGCGCATTCGGAGTTAAAGCAGATTTCTTAAACCCAAAAAAGATAACCCTTTCTCTCGATTGCGGCACGCCGTAATCGGCGGCGTGTAAAACTTGTGCAGGAACTACAAGATAACCGTTACCGCCTGCTTTTGAAAAATCACGTTCGATAATCTCTTTCACATCTTCAAGATTTGTTAGACCTTTTACATTTTCCGCGACAAATAATTTCGGTTCAGTCAAAGTAACGACTTCTCGCATCCACATATATAATTGTCCGCGACTTTCTATAGACGGTTCGCCTACTTCAAGAATTTTCCCGTCGTGCCTCTTTCGGGAATTAAACCCTAAACGCTTTCCGGCGATAGAGAAATCTTGACAAGGAAAACCGCCCGTAACAATATCGATATTTGGGGGAAATACGTGTTCTCCGTTTTTTGCTTTTTTAACCAAATCGACAATACTTTCAATATGATAAATGGTATTTGCGTCTTTTTTTATTGCACCGAAATAAGAAACCCACGCGGCTTTAGCATCGAGACGAATATCGTTTGCGAAAACCATATCGAACCCTGTCTTTTTAACCGTAACCCATTCACCATATTCCCTTTCAATCCACTCGGGATGTAATTCACCGTTAATAGAAACTTTTAAGCAGTCAAAACCACCCTCAAACCCTATATCCATACCACCGCATCCCGAAAACAGAGACAACACGTTCATCGCCAATGCTCCTTTTAGTCTTATAAATCTAATTATAACACTTTAAGACTAATAAAGCAAGCGTAAAAGACTAATTATTTTTACAAAAATATCGTAAAATTAGTTATATAAAGCTAAATGAGGTGATGATAATGGATGTCGGCGAGCGTATAAGACTATTAAGAGAAACGGCAGGTTTTTCTCAAAACGAACTTGCGGGGCGTGCAGATGTTTCTCAAACGCATTTGCGTCGCGTCGAACTTGGACAAGCGGGTATTACCGTTGACCATTTACAAATGGTCTGCGATGCATTGGGTATTACGTTAAAAGACTTTTTTGACGTTGATTCCAACCAAGACGAATTTTTAGGTGCAATCGCCGCTCTTACCCCCAAACAGAAACAACTTTTACTGGCATTTCTAAAAAGCTTATCATAAAAAAACGTAGGATTTGTCAATTCCTACGGGATAAATTTATGTCAAATACTGTTAGAATTTTCCAAATAGTTCAATAAATTTTTCAATCTTTAACCGAACTATGGGCATGTATTTTTATTAAACTCGGGGACATTATTCCTATAAAATCTCCGCTTCCGATAACACGGAAGCGGAGTCTCTTTTTTATATCGTTCGATTTTTACGGTGATTTGCCGCAATGCCTATCAGCAAACCTGCCGAAGAAAGAATCGCCGCTGTTACAAACAGCTCGATCCGCGGCGCGTTTATATTGCCGAACGCAATCGTATTTGCCAAACGGAACGTCAAATAATCCGCCGACATATACGTAAACGCAAATACCGGCACGGCAAGCCATTTTTTCTTTCCCCAATGATTATGTATCCCTATCGATAAAGCGATAAGAAAAATCGCCATCGGGAGCAAAATATAAAAAACAAGCAATGCGTATGAAAAAGCGTCAATCGGCTCGATGAACCAAAATATAGCGAGCGAAAACACATACAGCACGCTATACGCTAAAATAAGACTCTTTTTCGTTTTCGGGATTTTACTCATACTCGCTCCTCTGCTTTATTTTAATCCAATTCCTCTACGTAATTGACGTATTCGAGCTGCGCAATCGCCGCAATGATGTCGTCGTGTTTGACGAATTTCTTGAACTCCCCGGAAATAATCGTCAACGCGATCGAATATACAGACAACCCGGAATTGACGTACGCCGTGTTAAATTCTATGTCATCGATTTTTAACCCCAAACGTCTGACGGCAGTGATAAAATCCTGTAAGGAATTTTTATTTTTCAATTCCAAATGAATTTCAAAATGATTGGAACGCCGTTTGAAACCGTACTCTATCCTCATAAACAACGTAAGACACAGCATATACGCAACGAACGCGACAATCGCCACGAAATACAAATCCAAACCGATCAATACGGAGACGAAACACGCTCCCCACAGCGCGACCGAAGTCGTCAAGCCTTTTAACTGGCTCTTCGAGCTATACAAAATCGTATTCGAACTGACAATGGCAATCCCCACGACCGTCGCGGAAATCACAAGCGGAAATTTCACACCGAGCGTACCGATTAAGTACCCGTCCAGCATCCCTGCGAGCGTCGCCGCAAGCGACACGAGCATAAACGTACGCATCCCCGCCGCATGACGTTTGGTTGCGCGTTCACAACCGACAATCGTGCCCAGAAACACGGATAACGCCACTTTCAAAAGCACGCCGCCCCAAGAGATCCCGATGCACCATTCCCCTAACAATTTTGCAATAATATCATTCATATTTCACCTCACCTGCGGTTAATAAACTTTCTGTTTTTATCGCCGCTTAACAATATTTCTTCACATTCGTCCGCAGCGTCCGCAAACGCACGTTCTTCTTCGCTTCGCGCATAGTTGCTTCTATCGATTTCCGCCTGAATGGCGTTCATTCGCTCGATAAGAATTTCCCTTTCCGTTTTCTGCGGCATTTCTTTTTCGACTTCCGTCGTTTCCGCGTTTCCGATCGCCCCCGAAAGCACCAATGCAAGCTTCGCCATGGCAGGACCTATCAACTCGTATAAAATACTCGACGACATAATAATCGTTTGTATCACCGCACCCGTTTCGCCGCCTATCGTTCGCGCGGCGAGCTCGGACAAACCTATCGCTACCCCTGCCTGCGGTATTAACGCCAAGCCGAGCGTCTCGGTCGTCTTTTTCGGCTTTCTACTCCACTTACACCCCAAATACGCACCTACGTATTTTCCTACGATTCGAACGAGGAAATACAACACGCCTATAACGAGCAACGGCACGCCCGCAACCCGTGCCGACGAATCGAACAGCGTATCCAAGCGGAAGCTCATACCCGAACGCACGAAGAAAAACAACAAGATCGGCGGAGAGAAATAGTTGAGTTGTTTGAATAGTTTGTCGTCGTCGGAAACGTTGATATATACCGCCCCCATCACCATGCAAGCGAGTAACGGCGACACGCCGAGCGCCGCACCTACGCCGCAAAGAATAAACAGTAGCGCAATCGATACTATCAAACGATTGTCCGTGGAACGTTTCGCCATCAAAAGCTTCAACACGTAGCCCATCACGCCGCCCAAGGCGATCATCAATATATTATACAGAAAAGGTAACAGCACGGTTTTAGAATCGACCGAACCGGATATCGACGCCATCGCAACGGAAATTGCCAAAGAGAAAGCCAACAAGGACACAACGTCGTCCAATGCAACGACGGAAATCAGCGTATCGACAAAATCCCCCTTCGCACCCGTTTGCCGAATCGTCATTAAGGTTGACGCCGGCGCCGTTGCCGACGCAAGCGCTGCCAATACCAGCGAAAACGCCATACCGAGCCCCAAAATGAAATACGTCAACACGAATACGAACAAAGAAGCCGTCAACGCCTCCAAAACGGTAATGACGAAAAGTTGCTTCCCTTTGCCCTTAAACGAAGCTACTCTGAAAAACTCGCCTGCCGAAAAGGCAATAAACGCGAGTGCGACGTCCGAAACGAACGCCGAGCCGTCGATTACGTTTTGCGGCACGGCTTTCAAACAAAACGGGCCGATTAGAATCCCTGCCAAAATATACGCTGTCACGTTTGGCAATTTCAAAAGCTTCGTGAGACGCGTCATTAAAAATCCCGACGCCAACACGATGGCGATTGCCAAAATCACCGCAGAAACGGGCGACGTCGCCTGCAATTTTTCGTATAACTGTTCCATTTATATATCCACTTCTTACTCTTTTCAAAAATAAATGCGTTACGTAAAACACATTTGCATTTATATTGTTTTGTAGTATAACATAAAAAGCAAGAATTGTCAATAGGGAAAAAGAATTTTTTTATAGGGTTTTGTAGGATTACAATAGATATGAGACAAAAGGTATAAAAAAAGATAGCGAAAA
>CAZQAC010000069.1:0-6226 GCA_964591125.1 uncultured Lachnospiraceae bacterium | reverse complement strand
ACGACGTTGCCGACGCTCCTCGCGCTTCCGCGCCCAGAAAGAAGCCTACGCTTCAAGCGATGGAAGACGACAGCGACATTCCTTTCTAATCGTTTTCGATTCGGAAAGCAAAAAATATTAAAAGGAGTATAAGACTTATGGAAGAAAAAGCACCCGTTAAAAAGGTATATAAAAAAGCACCCCGTAAAAAGGTATGCGCATTCTGCCAAGAAAAGCTCGACGTTATCGATTACAAAGACGTAAATCGTTTGAAGAAATTTGTTACGGAAGGCGGTAAAATCATTCCTCGTAGAATGAGCGGTACGTGTGCAGCACATCAAAGACTTCTTGCAACCGCTATCAAGCGTGCAAGAATCGCAGCCCTTCTCCCTTTCAAAGGCGAATAATCAGGGTTGTCCGATTTCGGATAAACAAAATCCCCTTTGAGGTTAAACCTCGAAGGGGATTTTTATACTATCGAGCAATTTGTATATCGTTAATTTTATCTCACTGCTCCAAATCCTTAAAATATTGATACGCAGGCGATCCTTTCGACGGACTATGACGATACGCCGTAAAAATCGTAAATACTTGTTCGTTTTCGCAATTCGGACAACGCATTCTTACAGAAATTTTTCGAATTGCCTTTCCGCTGTTTTGTAATCCGTCTCCAACCAAATCTTCCGTGACAATATCTTTGGCACAAAAGCGTTGCTTACATTTTTTACAAACGCTTTTTTTATTTGTGTTTTTATTATGCGCAGAACGATACCAAGCGCATATCTTTCCTATAACAAACGCTAAAGCTACGCATACAACGATAAAAATTATTGCTTTCATTATAAACTCCTTTGCTGTTAAAATAAAGATAGCCGTAGAAAATACGGCTATCTCTCGGCTTCCCTATTGCACATTAAGCCTTTTCTCTGACGTATATGTATTTCATATACTTTTTCCCCTCTGAAATACAAACAAGCTTCCAACCGAACTCTCCTGCCCCGTTCAATTGTTTCTCTTGTTTTTTGTTGTCGTGCGAAAAGAACAAGCCGCCTTTAATAATTTCTACCTTGTATTCATATTTCATAAGAATACCTCATGTAAATATAGTAATTATATTATACAAGAAGTTTTCTTCTTTGTTAAGAATTTTTAGAAGTTTTCTTCTAAAATAATACTATGACTATCGGTGAAAAAATAAAAGAACTTAGAACGGAAATGCAATGCTCACAGGCACAACTTGCAAAACAGATTGGCGTCAGCCAAAAGGCAATCGACTATTGGGAACGCAATATTAACGAACCAAAAGCAAGTTACATCATAATGCTCGTTAGAACTTTCGACATTACTTTTGACGAATTTTTTTCAGATATAGAAATTTAAGGACAAACAACCATGGAAGAAAATCAAACTCCCCACAAACGCAGAGTGCGTTATTCCGGTACGCACCCGAAGCGTTTCGAGGAAAAATATAAAGAACTGAATCCCGAAAAATACGCAGCCGACGTACAGCACATTTTAGACAAAGGACACACCCCGGCAGGTATGCATATTTCCATTATGGTACAAGAAATTTTGGATTTTTTGCAAATTCAGCCCGGGCAAGTCGGTTTGGACGCAACGCTCGGTTACGGCGGACATACGCGCGCCATGCTCGATAAATTGCAAGGCAACGGACATATTTACGCGTTAGACGTAGACCCCATCGAATCCAAAAAAACGGAAAAGCGTTTGCGCGACGCCGGCTACGGCGAAGCTCTGCTCACCGTTCGTCTGCAAAATTTCGCCGACGTCGATAAAGTCGTAAAAGATACGGGCAAAAAGTTCGATTTCATTCTTGCCGACTTGGGAGTCAGCTCTATGCAAATCGACAATCCGCAACGCGGTTTCTCCTTCAAATCGGAGGGTCCGCTCGACCTGCGTTTGAACCCAGAAAAAGGCGTCGGCGGCGCAGAACACCTGTCGGAACTGAATAAAAAAGATATCGAACTTATGCTCAAAGAAAATTCCGACGAGCCGTACGCCGAACAAATTGCCGCAAACGTTATGAAATGGCGATATATGGGCAAACCGGTGCAAACGACGACGCAATTCCGCGATTGTATCGCCGAAGCGCTTGCATTTCTACCGAAAAACGAACAAAAGGAAACGATAAAAAAATCCTGTCAACGTTGTTTTCAAGCACTCCGCATCGACGTCAACAGCGAATTCGAAGTATTGTTTGCCTTTTTATCCAAGCTCCCCGACGTATTGAAACCGAACGGAAGAGTCGCGGTGCTTACTTTCCATTCAGGCGAAGACCGATTGGTCAAAAAAGCCTTTCAGGCAATGTATCGAACGGGGGTATACAGCGAAGTGGCACACGACGTCGTTCGTCCGACGGCTGAAGAATGTTTCCGTAACAGCCGTGCGAAATCCACAAAAATGCGTTGGGCAATCCTCTCCGACGTACCCGTTGACGAAAAATGACACCTTAACGACGAAACGGAAAAGAGCTTTTACGCCTCTGCGTAAAAGCTCTTTTCTTATGCAGCCAAACAGATCCCCTACCCGTTGATCAGCGTTCTTTTTTCGATACGCTGCACTTCTGCTTTCGTTTCAGGAGCGGCTCGTCATCGGCGCACAGCCAAGCTCCGACCGCCATAACCCCGACGGCAATAAAATACGTATAATGCGGTATGTCCCGAAAAATAATCAAAGACAATATCGTACCGATAAAGGGCGCAACGGCATAATACGCACTCGTTCGTGCCGCACCCAACAGTCTTTGCGCATAGACGTAAAAGAAAATGCTCAACCCGTAAGCGACAAAGCCCACTGCCAACACGGCAAAAACGCTCCACCATGCCGCAATTCTTTCCCCTATGCACAGACCGATACAAATCGACCCCAAACCGGAAAACACACCTTTTAACAAGACAATCTGCAAAGGATCTTTAGAGGATATTTTTCTCGTACAATTATTCTCTATTCCCCAACATACGCACGCCGCCAAAATAAAGAACGAGCCATACGAAAATTGCAATTTTTCGAAACTTTCAAAGGATAGCAAGAAACAGGACAACGTCACAAATCCTATTCCCAACCAAAGCCTTGCGCTTATTTTTTCGCGAAAGATTACGAGCGCTATGATTGCCGTAGCTACTATTTCAAAGTTGTTCAGCAACGAAGCACTCGCCGCGGAAGTCGTCTTTAAGCCCAACAATAGCAGTATAGGCGCCGCAACGTCCAACACGATCATTGCGATCGTATACGGCAATTCAGCCTTCGTTAATTTAGATTCCGCATCGGCAACTTTTTTAATTTTTCTTACCCCCGCGATACACAGCATTCCCACCCCTGCGCCGACGTATAAAAAGCCTGCCATCAGCGTAGAGGGCATATAATTCAATAAAATTTTCGAAAACGGAGCATTGATTGCATACAACGCCGCCGCCAACACGGCGAGAAAAACCCCTTTATTAAAGAACTTTTTCATAACGAACCTCCTTTCGTTTTTTTCAGTCTTTGCGCTGTGCTCTGCGAGAAAGAAAACGTTCTACCCAAAATTTCGTATAAGCATACAAATCGTCTAACGTTACCTCGGAATATTCCCGACAATATTTCATATATTCGCAAAATAAGCCTTCTATAAAGATTTGAATTTCCAAATCCATATACTCGTCGTCTTTGATTCGAACGTCTTTTCTGCACAATTCCGTCAACTTTTTGGAGGCGATCGTCGTCAGTTTTTTTGCGGCAAAAATGCTTTCGTTCGACTTACAAAGCAACCGATAATTTTCGTCGTTTTGCCGAATATACTCAAAAATAGAATCGATAAATTGCATGATACTTTGCGACGAAATCAACCTCGTCTTATCGAAAAACGCGTCGATCAATTCGTTTTCGTATTCCTCCGCAACCCCGTAAATGTCGTCATAATGCGAATAGAACGCTCCCCTACTCAACTCCGCGCGGTTACACAATTCGCTAACCGAAATATTCGTTAAATTCTGTTTCTCGGATAACATTTCCGCAAACACCCTTTTGATCAGGCGTTTCGTTTTTTTCGAAGAATTGTTTAGATTTCTCGCTTTCATATTTTCTCCTAAAATAAACAATTTCATAAAAATCGTACAAATATTTTCATTGATGAAATTTTTGTACTTTTCTTTTTAGAACGAATCTATTATACTACAACATAGTTCAAATGTCAACACTGTTTACGGGAGGAACAAAAAAATTGAAAAAAATAATTTCTCAAAACGATACGCAACATGTAATAGAAACGACGCACTTAACCAAAGACTATGGTTTCGGACGAGGTGTTTTCGACGTGAATATCCACGTAAACAAAGGGGAAGTATTCGGTTTTTTAGGACCGAACGGCGCAGGAAAATCCACAACGATTCGACATTTAATGGGATTTTCGAAACCGGATTCCGGCAGCACGAAAATACTCGGGCAGGAAACTTTTGAAAACTATGATAAAGTTTTGAATCGAGTCGGATATATCCCCGGAGAAATCGCGTTACCCGCTGGACTGACCGGTTGGGAATTTATCCGCATGATGCAAAATATGCAAAACGTCCGCAACGAAACAAGACTAAACGACATGCTCGATTTGTTCGAACTGAAAGACAACGTTTTGGTCGGCGAAACCAAACACATGAGTCTGGGAGTAAAACGTAAACTCGCCGTGGTAACGGCGTTTATGTCCGACCCCGACGTTTTGATTTTGGACGAACCGACAAGCGGACTCGACCCCGTTATGCAGGAAAACTTCATACAGTTTATTCACGAAGAGAAAAAATGCGGAAAAACGATCTTACTATCCAGCCATATTTTCTCGGAAATCGATTCCACGTGCGATCGAATCGCCATTATCAAAGACGGAAAAATCGTTTCGGAATTTATCGCAAACGACTTAAAACACGCTTCTCGGAAATATTACACAATCGGTTTCCAATCTATCGGCGCAAAACACCTATTCTTAAAAAAAGCCGTCAAAATAGAGTCTTTCACTCTGATTATCGACAAGGAAAACGAAGTTTACGTTTCCGTAGACGACAAAGACCTAAATACGCTGATTGCGTTATTATCCGAGCTTCCGATCCTCTCGTTCAGCAACCGAAAAGAAAGCTTGGAAGATTATTTCATGAAATTTTATAAAGAAGATAAAAATTTCGGAGGTGCTTTATCTTGAACGTTATAGAAATAAAAAAACTGACGAAAGATTACGGGAACGGGTGCGGCGTTTTCGACCTCGACCTGTCCGTCGGCAAAGGCGAAATGATCGGCTATGTCGGGACGAACGGCAGCGGAAAAACAACGACGATACGACATATTATGGGTTTTCTGAAACCGACCTCCGGTTCGGTTTCGGTTTCCGGGCTGTCCGCATGGGAGCATTCCAGCGAAATCGTCAAAAACATAGGTTACGTACCGGGAGAAATCGCTTTCCCCGATTTGAAAACCGGTATCGATTTTTTGAAATGTCAAGCGGATTTTTTAGGTTTGCGCGATATGTCTTACGCCAATGAATTGATCGAACGATTGCAACTGGATCCGCGAGCCAACTTAAAACGTATGAGTAAGGGTATGAAACAAAAAACGGCACTCGTAGCCGCCCTTATGAACGACGCCCCCGTTATTCTCCTCGACGAGCCGACAACGGGGCTGGATCCGCTCATGCGCGCCACTTTTTTGGATATCATACAAGAAGAACACAAAAAAGGAAAAACGATTTTTATGAGCAGCCACAGCTTCGACGAACTGGAAAAAACCTGCGATAAAGTCGCCCTACTCAACGACGGACGAATCGTCGATCTCTGCGATATGAACGACATACGAAACCGCCCCGTCAAAGAATTCAAAATCGAATTCCGTTCGGCAGACGATTACAATCGTTTTTTGCAGGAAAAATACGAAAAAGTACGATTACAGGAAAACTACCATCAAGTCACGATACGCATTCGGGCACAGGACACGGCAAAACTTCTCGGCGTATTACATAACTACAACGTAAAGTTTATTTCGGAATTGCCTTACACCCTCGAAATGCATTTCAAAAACATCTTATTTTCAAAAAACAATCATTAAAGGAGCAACCAATTATGTTCAGCAAAGCTTTATTCAAACAATCTTGCAAAGCAAACGGAACGATGTGGACGATCATAACCTTTGCCACTTGCTTTATGCTTGCCTGCGTTATGTTGATTTCCGGAAACGGCAATATCGGCGCGGTCAAAAATTCCATTCAAGATACGAT
>CAZQAC010000068.1:0-6328 GCA_964591125.1 uncultured Lachnospiraceae bacterium | reverse complement strand
TCATCTATTATGTTAATAGATGAAATTTCTTGCAATATTATATTGTTTTAATTCTTTATTGTCAACCGAATTCGACATGTTTTTGCTTTTTTAGCGATTTTGTTCATGAAATTTCTTGTGTTTTCCGAGTTTTTTAGCGATTTTTATCATCTATTAACATAATAGGTGAAAATTTCGGAAAAAACGAAAGGAGAAAGTTTTTATGAACAAAACGAAGAAAAAAGGCTTTACGATCGTAGAACTAGTAATCGTAATAGCGGTAATTGCGATACTCGCAGCGGTATTGATACCTACGTTCAGCGGTCTTATCAAAAAAGCAAATCAGTCTGCCGACGAGCAAGCCGTATATCAAATGAACACGGCGTTGGCAATTTACACCGCCGAAAACGGAAAACCGGAAAATCCCGGAGACGTCAAGTTGGGTTTATATAAAAACGGAATTAATACCGACACCATGAGTCCCGTTACACAGGGTTACGCTTTCTATTGGGATAAGGGCGAGAACAAGATCGTTCTTGTTGGAGAGGGAAAGGCGACAGCCGAAGAGGATTGGTATCTTTTGACCTCGACAGGCTACGGAATCGAAAAGAAGGTAACGGACGTAGAAGGAATTAAAAACGCAATTAACGAATCTTCTTATTCGAATCCTGTTTTAGTTAAACTTCAAAACGATGTTACCCTTACGGGAAGTCTCTCAATTGACAGCGGAAAGGTTTTTATTTTAGATTTGAACGGAAAGAAAATTACTTCTTCCGGTGGCGAATATACTACTATAATCTTTAATGACAAGAATAATAATTATGAAACGAGTCAATGCGGAATTGTAGTTAACGGCGGTGCGAACGTAACAATTAAAAACGGTATCATGGAATATTCCGGTCAAAAGCGTGCTATCGTAAATCAAGACGGCAGTCTTGTTATCGAGAATATGACGATCAATGTTGCGGGTGAATTGGATAACAAAGCTTGTTGTGTGTTCATAGATGGACTTTCCGATACGTCTATCGTAAATTCGACATTGAAAACAAATTCAAATTATGGAATTACTTCCAATAGTAACAAAGATCGTTCCGACGGATCGAGACTCAGCGTTATAAACAGCACGGTAGAAACTAATGCTGAAGTAACTACGAAAGAAGGGGAGAAAGCCGGTTATGCCGCAATTTATATCCCTACTTATGCGAATGTTGTAATTGACAACTGTATGGTCGTCGGAAGTGGGTTCGGCGCTTATTTCCGCGGTTGTAATGCTGAAATCAAAAATTCCACAATTTATAAGACGGCTGATATAACTCACAATGGGTATACGTGGTACGACGGTAGTAACGGATACACCGCAGATATACTTTTCGCTGCCGGCGTCGATAGATATGCGTCATCCGGAACGTATTCTTGCGAAAACGTGAAAGGTAAGGACTCTGCTAAATGTAGTATATTTATCCATCAACCGGATGGCGCTAAAGTTACGCTTACGGGCGCTACTGCGGATAAAACTTATACAAATAATGAAGTAAAATAAATATTTGTGAACGGTTAAAATTAAAACGCTTCTCGATTCTGAATTGATTTCGGGAAGCGTTTTTTATAATTGTTTATATTTTTGGTTGTTTAATCGTTTTGATTGTCGCTACGGAACAAATATCTTTGTATGTTGCGGAAATTTCGAGGTCGGCGGTCGCCTTTACCATAACGGTGGCGATTCCTGCGATCGCGTTTATTTCGCTGGGCCCGACGATAGAGCCGTTCTTTATTTCGAACTTGACTTTGTCGGTAAAATTATATACGAGATTGCCGTTTTTATCGACTACTTTTGCGTTTACGAAAATGAAATCGTTATCGTCGGCTTTTAAGGGAGCGTATTTGTCGTCAGCGATTATTTTTATTTCGGCAGGTTTGTCGTAAGAACAAACTTTGTGTCGAGCCGCTTCTTTTTCGTCGATATAGCCGATCGCCTCGACGTAACCTTTTTCGTAGCGGACGTTATCGAATACGAAATACGGATGAATCGTGTTTTTAGCACAGCTGCCGTTCCACATTAAATTTTTGCGATAAAGTTTGAGCGGATCGATTTTTTCGGCAAAGCCTATGTTTCCGTGTTCTTCGAAAACGAGATTCTTGGCGTCTGTTCCGTCCGCCCAATAATACGGATCGGCATAGAGACTTTTAATTTTATATTCGGTCGATTCGCCGTTTTCGGGTTTTCTTTTTTCTATCGTTTTACCGTTTACGATTAATTCCACTTCGTCGCAGTTGGAAAAAACAACGATTTTTTCGGTCGATTCGGGCTTTTCCCAATAATTGGCGACAAAAACCATGGGTTCTGTCGAGCCTTGCGAACGCATCATTTCGAACTGAAATTTCTTTTGTCTGAATCCGTCCAGAATTCCGCATCTGCATACGGGGAATTCTGGGCAATAACCGCGGTTATAATCTATTCCCACCCAATTCGCCATGCCGATTATTTCGGGGTGAGTGAAGTACTTTTGATATTTGTACCATTGATTCCAGCATGCGAGCAACATCGCTACGTCGCCGTCTTCGCGACCTTTTCGCGACGTCGAATAATTTCCGCCGAAGTCCCAATCTCCGTATTCTCTGAAATATTGAATTCCGTTCCAAGCGGGCGGTAAACCTTGTTTGTCCTCCATTCCTTTGACGAATCGGTATTCGGTCGGGTGGCTTATGTCCAAGCCGATAAATTCCGCGTTTTTCATGATGGTATCCCCCGAAACAAGGCATTGATCGGTGGGATATTCCGCTTTAATTGCTTGAACGACTGCTTTTGTGAATTCGTCGGGAGTGTCGTGGGTTTCGTTTAACGTCGCTTCCCAAAATACTACGCAGGGGTGGTTTCTGTCGCGACGGAGCATGTCTTGCGCGTTTTCTATGCCGATGCGTCTGAATTGTTCGGTGTCGCTGAACCATTGCCAGCCGGGAACGGGTTCGGTTACCATGAGTCCCAATTCGTCGCATGCGTCCAATACGCTTTCGGCTTGCGGATAATGGCATAAACGAACGAAATTCATTCCGGTTTCTTTCAATAACGCCATGTCGCGATACTGCGCATTGTCGCTTGCCGCGTTTCCTACGTAAGGGAATGATTGGTGGCGGTTGGTTCCGTAAAGTTTTATGGCTTGTCCGTTCAGATAGAATTTGCCTTTTTTTACGCTTACGCTTCTGATTCCGATCTTTTTAGCGTAAGTTTCGATTAAGCCTTTATCGTCGTAGAGTTCGACCGTCAAATCGTAAAGAGAAGGCGAGGACGGACTCCATAGTTTGGGAAAATTTACCGTAAAATCAAAAACGAAATCTTTTTCTTCTTGTATCGTCGCGTTTTTTTCTTCACATAATATCTGTTCGCCGTTGAAAGACAGAATGGTTTTGATCGTCGCGTTTTGTTCTTTTCCGCGTCCGTTTTCGACGTTGATCTTCACGTTTACGTCCGCTTTTTCTTTTCCGACGTTAGCGTAAGTGACGAAAACTCCTCCGCCCGCCGTTTTTTTCTTCATTACCGGGAGCGAGAACGCGAGCTTGTCCGTTTCGTGCAGCCAGGCGTTGCGGTATATTCCGCCGAAATAACAAAAGTCCAATACGTTTAGCGGTTTTCCGGGAGGAATGTCGGGTATGTCGTTGTTGTCCGCCATGACTTCGATTGTGTTTTCGCCTTCGTGAACGATTTCGGTTATATCGACGTAAACGGGCAAATAACCTCCGTAATGAACGGTCGCGAGTTGTCCGTTTACCTTGATTTCGCAATATTGCATGATCGCTTCGAATTCGACGATCAGTCGTTTCCCCGATTGAGATTTATCGATGTTAAATGTTTTTTTGTAGCGGATTATTCCCTGATAATTCATTCCGACATCGTACGCTTCGATTTTAGGCGTGTGAGGCAACGAAACGGTCGTCGCGTTTTCTCCGTCGAGAAACAGCCAATTGTCGTTGAACGATTTTTTCATTTATAGCATTTTCTCCTTTTTGTAAAAATATTCGATTTTAAAAAATCAATCGATATATATTTTTCGATTTTTTAAATTATACTATAATTATACTACCGAATAAGCGTAAAGTCAATGGGAAAATTTGCTAAATCGTAGGTTTTTCTTATCGATTTAGGCATTGAAACAGAGTAAGTCGCAGTGAATCCGGATGTATATCGATAATGATATATCGATATGCGATTAAAATAGTTGCTTTTTTTTCGAAACGGTGTTAAAATAATAATGTAGAATGGACAGGAGGTTTAACGGTGAACGGTGCAAAATCGTCCAAAGCTATATTAGAACGCGTTCCGACGTACATCAAATATTTGCGCGAATTGCAAAAAGAGCAGGTCAAGACGGTATCGTCCGCGCGGATTGCGAACGCTCTCGGCTTGGTCGAAATTCAGGTTCGAAAAGATTTGGCGAAAATAAGCGGAGCCGGTAAACCCAGAGTGGGATATGTGTTGGACGAGCTTCTCGAAAAGCTGACCGAATGTGTCGGAGCAGGGAAAACGACAAACGCGATTTTGGTAGGCGTAGGCAGTATGGGCAAAGCTTTGTTGGGCTTTGACGGATTTGCCGAATACGGAATCAATATTTCGGCAGCTTTCGATTCGAACGAAAGCAAGCTCGACGCGGACTGCAATATTTTTCCGATGACTTTTATGAAAAATTATTGCGAGATGGAACAGATTCGGTTGGGAATAATAACCGTTCCGAGTCGTTCGGCTCAAGTCGTATGCGATCAGATGGTCCGTTGCGGCATAACCGCGATTCTTAATTTTGCCCCGGCGAAGTTGTCGGTTTGCGAAGGGGTTATAGTTAAGAACGAAAACATAGCGTCTTCGCTCGCGTCGCTTGCAGGCATGAGCGGTATGTAAACAAACAGTTAACAACGGCAATAATTCCTTCCTCGTCGGACGGAAAGCGATATAAGAAAAACAAGGAGAAACAAGAATGGAAGAGAAAGAAAGAGAAACGGTAGACAGCGTAGAAAGATTGGAAGCGGAAATCGCCAGAGTAAGAGCTGCTCAAAAGTTATACTCGACGTATACGCAGGAACAAGTAGACAAAATCTTTCTTGCGGCTGCAACGGCTGCAAACGTGGCAAGAATTAAATTGGCCAAGCAAGCAGTAGAAGAAACTGGCATGGGAATCGTCGAAGACAAAGTGATTAAGAATCACTATGCGGCAGAGTATATTTATAATAAGTACAAAGACGCAAAGACTTGCGGCGTAATTGAAGAAGATACCGAATTCGGCATTAAGAAGATTGCAGAACCGATCGGCGTCGTAGCGGCTGTAATTCCGACCACGAACCCGACCTCCACGGCAATATTTAAAACGCTTGTTTGTTTGAAGACGAGAAACGGAATAATCATCAGTCCGCATCCGAGAGCTAAAAAATCGACTATCGCCGCTGCGAAAATCGTTCTCGAAGCCGCTGTAAAGGCCGGCGCTCCCGAAGGACTTATATCTTGGATTGACGTACCGAGTTTGGATATGACCAATCTTTTGATGAAAGAAGCGGACATAATACTCGCTACTGGAGGACCTGGTATGGTTAAAGCCGCTTATTCGAGCGGAAAACCTGCATTGGGCGTCGGCGCAGGAAACACTCCCGCAATCATCGATGACAGCGCGGACATCATAACCGCAGTAAACTCGATAATTCATTCCAAGACGTTCGATAACGGAATGATTTGCGCTTCCGAACAGTCGGTAATCGCGCTCGATTCGGTATACGACGCGGTAAAAGACGAATTCGCTGCGAGAGGTTGTTATTTCACCAACAGCGAAGAAACCGAAAAATTAAGAAAAACCATTCTTATTAACGGAGCGTTAAACGCTAAGATCGTAGGACAAAAAGCCGCAACCATAGCCGCTCTCGCGGGAATCAAAGTTCCGGAAGGCACGAAGATTTTGATCGGCGAAGTCGAAAGCGTAGAAATATCCGAAGAATTCGCGCACGAGAAATTGTCTCCCGTACTCGCAATGTACAGAGCTAAAGATTTCGGAGACGCATTGAACAAAGCCGAGAAACTGGTATCCGACGGCGGATTCGGCCACACTTCTTCCGTTTATTTGAACGAAGTTACCGAAAGAGCAAAAATAGACGAATTCGCAAGTCGTATGAAAACTTGCAGAATTTTGGTAAACACTCCGTCGTCGCAAGGCGGAATAGGCGATTTGTACAACTTTAAGTTGGCTCCTTCGCTTACGCTCGGTTGCGGAAGCTGGGGCGGAAACTCCGTATCCGAAAACGTAGGAGTAAAACATTTGATTAACATAAAGACGGTAGCCGAAAGGAGAGAAAACATGTTGTGGTTCAGAGCGCCCGAAAA
>CAZQAC010000067.1:0-6458 GCA_964591125.1 uncultured Lachnospiraceae bacterium | reverse complement strand
CAACGTTTACGTATCCGAACTGCTCGTAATATTTACTTATCATCTTCTTTTCTCCATAAAATATTTTAGCCGAAAACACTCGGCTCGCTTATATAATAAGTATACTACTAAATTTTATTTTAGTCAATATTATTTTCACGTCAATTCTTGCCGAATTATTTACGCAAAAACGCAAGAATGTCCTAAAAATAAGTATTTTGTATTGAAATTCGATTTTTAGATATTACATTCCATAAAATACGGCTTTTATAGATAAGTTCCGAACAAAAAAACACGGACAACATCGCATTTACAACAGTCCGTGTTTATATTCGTTTTTATTTTTCCTCTTTTTTCAATACGGATATCGCGTCCGTTATCGTTTTTTCGTAAGCTTCTCTACCATATTTGTCCACTTCGGCTTTGTTTTTCTCACCGTGAGTCAAACATCCGGCACCGCCTATGCAACCGCCAACGCAAGCCATTCCTTCGATGAAATTCGCATTCAAAACGCCTTTGCTCTTTTTAAGCAACGCCGCCCGACATTCTTCTATGCCGTCGCATGCGCACGGCACGACTTCGAAATCGAGATTTTGTTCTTTAAGTCCCTGTTTGACCGCGTCCGACAAGCCTCCGCTACGAGCAAATATTCTGCCGTAATACGAAGCGTTATCCAAAACGTCCTCTCCCAACGAAGTTATGTCTATATCGCGACTGTCAAACAATGCCTGCAACTCTTCGAACGTGATTGCTGCGTCGACATAAGGTTTAACCGTTTCCTTTTGAACTTCGAGTTTTTTAGCGGTACAAGGTCCGATAAAAACAACTTTGCTACCCTTATCGGTATCCTTAATATATTGAGCTATCGCAGCCATAGGCGACAAATTATGCGACACGTAAGGCAACAGTTCCGGGAACGCTTTCTCGATGTAAGATACAAACGCAGGACAGCACGAACTCGTCAAGAAACCTTTTTCCGCTAATTCGAGAGATTCCTTCTGCGCAACCATATCCGCGCCCAAAGCCGCCTCTACGACCGTATAAAAACCGAGTTCTTTAAGTCCGGAAATGACTTGTCCCAATTTTGCGTAAGTAAATTGACTGGATATCGACGGAGCTACCACTGCGTAAACCTTATATTTTTGATTTTTATCGCTTTTCTTAATCAAATCGATTACGTTCAATATAAAAGATTTATCGCTTATCGCACCGAATGGGCACTGGTATACGCACGCTCCGCAAGCTATGCACTTATCGTCGTCGATATGTGCCGCTTTATTGTCGTCCATGCTAATCGCCTTAACTTTACAAGCGGCAACGCACGGTCTTTTATAATTCTGTATCGCGCTGTACGGACATACTTTAGCGCACATTCCGCACTCAACGCATTTGCTTTTGTCGATATGCGCCACGTGATTGTGATCAAATGATATCGCTCCTCTTTTGCACACGTCTTCGCAACGATGAGCAAGACAACCGCGGCAGGCGTTTGTTACTTCGTAACCGCCCATGGGACATTCGTCGCAAGCTATATCGATAACCTCGATAACGTTGTTGCTTTTTTTATTGCCGCCCATTGCAAGCTTAACTCTTTCCGCTATTATCGCGCGTTCTTTGTATACACAACATCTCATCGTAGGAACTTTTCCCGGTACGATGGTTTTGGGTATATCTATTGCAGCCTCGACAAGATCGTCGTCCCAAGCGAGACGTGCGACTTCTCTCAACACTTTATATTTAAGATGTTGTACTTTTGTATCGAATTTTCTCATTATTCACCTTCCGTTAAAAGTAACTGACTTTAATCCTTTTGCCCATTTTTTTCAAGCACGCCGAAAGTTCTTCGACAAGATTCATTTTGATATTGAAATTAATAGGCAAATCCGGATTCTGATGTGCCGGATTTACGGCTCTTCCCACGTAAAAATTAATATCCGTGGCTTCTTCGAACAAAAGCCTTGCAATCAACGACGCACCGTCGCGTTTGAAATTCCATTGTTCGTATGATTTATTGTCCGCCAAATAATCTTTCGCATATTCGACCACTCTGTTTACAGTTATTACGCCTTCCGTAACCAAATCGACGCCTTCTATAACTGCAATCGGCGGAATATCCGAATGTTCGAAATTAAGACTCGCTTTTATGGGTTTTCCAAGATATTTAGCGGCAATAGACGAAGTCGTTCCTCCGCAAACTATGTGTTTTCCTTCTTTCGAGAAAAACAAAGCCATCATTCTATTCGCGTCGTCGCGATTGGATGGCGGGCCGAACAACATGTTCATCGGCACTCTTTTTCTTATTTTGATTACGCACGCCGTAGCATCGTCGCCCGGTTTGCGGCAATATAATTCGTCGCATTTATCCACAATCATGGTAGAAAGCGTTTTTGCCGTATATCCACCGGCGGATATAGCTTCGACATATCCGATAATTTCTTCTCTTTTCCATCCGAAATTATACGTTAAACCCAAACCGGCATGAGGACAACCGTCGCTCATCGCGACAAACGTATCCCCCTCTTCCAATCTCAAAGTCGATTTGAATATCTTTTTGCCGCCTATCATCATTTCGGTTTTCGGATATTCGTAATTAACTCCTTCTCTAAGCATAATCACTTGCGGATTATCGTATTGAATAAGTTCTATTTCGGAATTTCCTACCAAATGCATTATCGTGAAAGTCGAATACGCCACGCCTCTCACAGAACAAATCGGCAACGTCGCGGCAATGGTTTCGACGCAATCTTCAAGCGTAAGTCCTTCAGCCACCATAGTCGATATTATTTTGGACGTAAGAGTGGACAGAATGCTCGCTTTTACGCCGCTACCTAATCCGTCGGCAAGAACAACTACGGTAGAATCATCGTTTTCTTCCACAACGTCGACATGATCGCCGCAAAGCTGTTCTCCGTAATGATTTATACTTTTATATCCGATATCGGCACACAAATCATTCATTTCTTATGGAATCCTTTAGTTTACTCAACGCGATTTTCGTTTCCGCGGCTGTTTCGCCCAACAAGGACGCGATTTCCTGAACGATTCGCATCTGTTTGTCTACAACCTTATCTGCGACTTCCACGGTTTTTCGACTTATGCTTTCCTTACGTTCTTTTTCGGCTTGTTCTTCAGACACGTCGCGCATTATGCAAATCAATAAATGCGACGCGCTGTCGTATACTATCGTTTGTTCGACATACTTATTGTACTCGGCAAGATAAACCAACTCGTTCTTTATGCTCTTTTTTGTATCGAGAACGGATAAAAACGGTTGCGGATTAAGAATTCTTACGACGAGATCGCCCAGAATATCCAACGGCGAACGCATGTTCATTATCTTCATCGCAGCCTGATTTATCTGCTGAACTTCGAGTTTCTCGTTAAGAACGATAATTCCGTTCGGAGTGTTCGAAACTATGCTGTCCGAAAAACTTTCCGCTTTTTCTTTCAAATAAGGCAAACACATGGAAATCTCAGCCTTGCCCTGATAAATGGCTATTGCTTTTTCGCGACAAGTATCGTATCCGCACGAACCGCAATTGAGTTCGTCCGACGGAAGAATTTTTCCCATTTGTTTCAAAATATCTTTTATTTCCGATTCCGACGGCATTTTCAAACGTTTTTCGATCTGTGCGAAATGCTTTTTCATATCGTAAACGTCAGGTTGCTCCACTTTGAAATCTTTACTGCCGGCATATTCTGCTACCGAAAAATAATTTTTTACATGCGAAATATCGTGTTTTTCCATAACAGGACCGCCGACGCAGCTACCTGCGCAAGCAGACATTTCGATAAAACACTTATGCAATTTTCCGGCTTCGATGTCTTTTAACGCGGCGATGCAGTTTTGAACTCCGTCTATCGCAAGATATTTATAACCGTAGTCTTCTTTTGCCATCGTTTTAAGAATACCGCCCGTCGTCGGGAAAAACCGAGCAAGACTACATTCCGTTTTATCCGTTTCTTTTTCAAGCGTTATTTTGCTTTCGGAGAGCCATTTGGTCAAATCCTCGAAAGTAAGCACAGCGTCCGTTTTACCTTCATAAGCGGCGGCTTCGTCTTTTTTCGCGACGCAAGGTCCGATAAAAACGGTCTTACAGCCGGGATAACGCTTTTTAAGGTCGACACAATGCGCCTGCATCGGCGAAAGCACGTCCGCAAGATAGGGAAGAACGGACGGAAAATACTTCTGTATCAGCAAGTTAACCGAATGACAACACGACGAAATCAAAACGTCTCTGTTTCCTTCTTTCAAAATACGTTCGTATTCGGTTTTTACCATAGTAGCGCCGACTGCGGTTTCTTCCGCTCCGGCAAAGCCCAATTGCGTTAAAGCCTTTTTCATGGACTCGATCCCCACGCCCTCGTAATTGGCTATAAAAGAAGGCGCAAGACTGACGTAAACGGGATCTCCCGATTGAATCATTACCTTGACTTTTTCGATTTCGCTTACTATTTCTTTAGCATTCTGCGGACAAACGACGAAGCACTGACCGCATAGAATGCACTCGTTACCGATTATATGAGCCTGATTGCCGGAAAAACGAATGGATTTAACCGGACAATTTCTAATACATTTATAACAATTTTTGCAATTGGATTTTTTTAGAGCCAAATATTCAGACATTCCGATTTCGTCCCTCTTCAACCAATTTCATTACTTTATCTTTCCAAAATTCGTTAAAAGACTGCGTCGTAATACCGGTATACACATCATCGTTGACGGTAACCGTTACACCAACGCGATTACACTTACCGGCGCAAAAGCCGCCGATAAGTGTTATCTCGTCCTCCAACTTATTTTTTTCTACTTCTTTTTGCATCATGGAAACTATTTCCGGCGCACCCTTAAGATGGCAGGAACTACCTACGCACACTTGTACGATTACCATGCTACATTACCTTTGCGAGTATTTCTTTTTCGAAAAATTCCTGTACCGTATCGGGCGAAACGGAATAGAACTTATCGTCTACCGTTACGCAAACGCCTTGCTGACACTTGCCCATGCAGAACGTGCCGCCGAGTTCAACCTTTTCTTTAAGATTATGCAAACTAATCAAATGCTGCAAACCTTCTACAACCTGTCGAGAACCTTTGATGTGACAGGAACTACCTATACATACCGTTACTTTCATTTTCGTCTCCTTTTTTATTCGTAATCAACAACGTCTACCCACGAAAGCAGGAATTCACGTTCTTTTTCGTTGCCTTTAACCGATTGAGAAGCAGCTACGATCGGCATCCATTTCTGTACATATTGTTTTGCGGTATTACTCTTTTTGCAGAACAAATCGAGATACTCGTTCGCGCCGTCGATGTCGCCTGCAAGCCAGAAAAGCAAATATGTTCTGGCCGCGTCAGCGGACGCGTTGCCTTGAGTAACGTGCGACCAATCCAAAACATAAGATTTTCCGTCTTCTCCGATTATTATGTTGCTCGGGTTAAAATCTCCGTGGCATATCTTGTTGTGCTTCGGCATGGATTCGAGTCTTGTGTGAAGGTCGTATCTGGTAGTTGCGTCAAGATCCGCCAGGCTTATTTTTGCGTTCATTTTGTCTTTGAGCTTTGTAAGCATAGGACATGTTTTGGATTGAACCTCAAGCTGTAAATCTACGAAAAGTTCAAGATATTCGCTCTTCTTTTCGGGATTTTCCTGCATAAGTCTGTCAAGAGTCTTTCCCTTAACGTATTCCGAAACGATAGCCCACTTTCCGTCTATCATGCATACTTCTTTGATTTTCGGAATGTTAAGTCCGGTTTCCTCGATGCGAGCCTGATTAAGTGCTTCGTTCAATACGTCCGTTTTTTTGAAATCGTTATCGAAAATCTTAACGCAATTATCGCCGTCGCGATATACCGTTTTGTTTGTTCTTACTGCAATAACTCTGTCTAAGTTCATAATCTTTCCTCCCTGATATTAAAGTTTTTTACCGCGACGATATGCGCGTTTGAAATCTTCGGGTTCTTCGGAACGAGCAGTTTTCGGCTTTTCGGTTTCCTGGAACTTTTTGCCGTAATACGCGTTCAGATACATTTGCTTGATTTCGCTCATAAGCGGATATCTCGGGTTTGCGCCCGTACACTGATCGTCGAACGCCTGTTCTACCATTTCGTCCAATCTATCAAGGAAATTCTTCTCGTCAATGCCGTATTCCTTGATGGTACTCTTTATACCGACTTTTACTTTCAATTCGTCGATCGCGTCGATCAATTTTTCCAATTTTTCTTCGTTGGTCTTTCCGCCCAATCCCAAATAATCGGCAACTTCGGCATATCTTTCGAGCGTATGCGGATATTTGTATTGCGGGAACGTACCCATCTTATCCGGCGTTTCTTCGGCGTTAAATCTCAATACTTCGTCTATCATCAACGCGTTTGCAACACCGTGCGGGAGATGATGGAAAGCTCCGAGTTTATGCGCCATGGAATGACATACGCCGAGGAACGCGTTCGCAAAAGCCATACCTGCCATAGTTGC
>CAZQAC010000066.1:0-6704 GCA_964591125.1 uncultured Lachnospiraceae bacterium | reverse complement strand
TCGTAATAGCGGTAATTGCGATACTCGCAGCGGTATTGATACCTACGTTCAGCGGCCTTATCAAAAAAGCAAATCAGTCTGCGGATATTCAGGCTGTAAGACAAATGAATACCGTTTTGGCAACTTATAGCGATGGTTCGGTCACTAACGTTGCCGACGCTATTAAAGCTTTGGACAAGGAAAATATAGATTTGGACAACTATAAACCCTTGCAAAAGGATCACTATTTCTATTTTTATATGGAAAACGGTACGCCTAAGATTGTTTACACAGATAAGGACAATAATGTTGTTTATCCCGAAAACGTAAACACGAAAGACGTACAGCTTATGTCTTTGTCGGGAGACGTGCCTATGAGCAGCGAATACATCGCGACCAAAAACGGCAACGAATATACCGTTTCTAACGGCGCGGAATTTGCTCATTTGATGAATAACTATAAAGGTGAAGCGTTGGAGATTACTTTGGACGGAGATATCGATCTTCTCGGAGCAACGGTTAATTTCAAAGAAGTTAAAAATAATATTACCATCGACGCCGCCAATCACACGATTTCCGGTATGCGTGCGGATACGAACGCTGTTATCGGCGAATGGGCAGACTTGCCGAAAGATTACGGATTTGCAATGTTTGGCAAGGTTTATAGCGGCGTTCAAGTAGAAATAAATAATGCGAAATTCTCGGATATCGTAGTAAAAGATACCGCAGGTCAAGATAAGCCTTTCGGTCATAGCGCCGTTTTGTTCGGTAGCGTTGAGGGTACGGTCGTTATTAAAAACGTCACGATTGACAATTGCGCCGTTTACGGAGGAGATAAAGTAGGTTCTTTAATCGGATGTTTGGGTAAAAACGCTTCTGCTACGTTAGAAAACGTAAAGGTTACGAATACTAAGGTGTACGGACTCGGCTTTATCGCTACGGCAATCGGTTGCGTCGATAAAGAGGCAAAAAACGTAACAATCAGCAATGTAGATTGCTACGGCGTCACTACCGGCATTTACGAAGAAAAATGGAGCACGGTTTGGTACTCGGGTGATAAGAATTGGGTTACCGGCGAGGATGTAAAAATCGATGAAGTCAAAGCTTACGTTTCGGGTTCCGAGAATACTTATTTGCCTTGGATTAATAAACAAAAAAGGAATAAAGAGACAGAAAATGAGAAAATATTTGATTTTTGGCAGTTGCAAGGAATGACGACCAAATATTTGTATTGGTTCGATAATAAAACTCATGAAGACGTTATAGGCGAAAATGACGTTGTTACGGATGTGAAACTGCTCGAGAAATATAAAGTTACCATAGAAGGTAAAGAAGGCGGATATAAAGTGTCCGGCAATGAGAGCATAGGTCAGTAAGCGTAATCGTCATTCGGTTTAGACGTAAGGCTTAAAACTACGGATTTTAATCCGAAAGAGAAACCAAGTGTTTAGAACGTAAATAAATTTTTTGAATCCGACGCGATAAACGTCGGATTCTTTTATCATTACGCCAAAAATTCTTGTTAACGGCTTTACTTATTTTTCAACATATGGTAAAATAATCGTATGAACATAACTCGGCTGGAACTTAATTATTTTCGAAATTATCGTTCGGAAAAGGTGGACCTTTGCCCCGGCGTCAACGTTTTTTCGGGCAATAACGCGCAAGGCAAGACCAATCTTTTGGAAGCGGTGTATTTTATGAGTTTGGGAAAAAGCATGCGTACTCCGCGAGATAAAGAACTTATTATGTGGGAACGCGCGCGCGGCAGGGTTAAGGCTATTGTTAAAAAAAGAACGGGAAACAAATCTGTCGAAATAGTTTTGGACAAAGAGGTTAATAAACGCGTTGCGATTAACGGCATGCCGATAACGCGCGTAGGCGAGCTTATGGGCGTGATTACGACGGTGTTGTTTTCGCCCGACGAGATAGGAATAATCAAAGAAACGCCGCTAAAGAGGCGTAAATTCATGGACATCGCGCTTTGCCAGATGTCGAAGTCGTATTTTTATTGTCTTTCGGACTACAATAAAATTTTGGCGCAGAGGAACAAATTGCTTAAAAAAAACGCGCCGAGTCAGGCTCTTGAGGTGTGGGACGTTCAGCTTGTTTCGCACGGAGTCAAGATTGCGAGGGCAAGAAAAGAATTCGTTAAGCGGCTTGGAAATTACGCTAAAAAGAATCACGATTTTTTGTCAGACGGTAAAGAGAATATATGCGTGGAATACGAAGGACTTGACGGAGAGTCGGAGGAAGAATTCGGCGCGTGTTTTAACGCCAAGCTTGCCGAAAACAGAGAAATCGATTATCGCCACGGATATACGCATTGCGGAATTCAGACCGACGATCTTGCGGTTAAGCTCGACGGTGTAGACGTAAGAAAATTCGGTTCTCAAGGGCAACAAAGAAGCTGTGCGCTGAGTCTTAAATTGTCCGAAATGGATATTTACAGAGAAGAACAGGGCGAATTCCCCGTGCTTTTGCTGGACGACGTGTTTTCGGAACTCGACGCCGCTCGAAGCAAACGGTTAGCGGAAGCGGTGTCCGGATTTCAGACGATAATAACCTGCACGCATTTGCCGAGCGAGATTAAAGATGTGTTGGGCGAGTTCAAAGAATTTACGGTGGAAGGCGGAAACGTGACCGAAAAATAAAAATTGGACTTTCTTGCGTTTAATTTAGGCAAATTTGTCCCAAATAATTTGTTTTGTACGGGTTGACATCGTTACATATTTATTGTATAATTTTTTTACCGCTCGGGGTAGCGGATAACAGTACTTAAAAAAGACAATAGCAAACTCGAATATCCTGTTTTAAGGCGCCGCGTTTGCTATTTTTTTCAGGGGTGTGAAATGGACGTAATAAGAAAATCTTGGCAGTATTTTAAGAAAATCCGAGTGCAGATATTCATTATTCTCTTTCTTGCAACGTTATCGATGATAATAGGTTTGTTGCTTCCGCAGATGACTCAGCTCATAATCGACAGAGTGCTTTATCCTGCGTTGGGACATCCCGTAAACAAAGAATCGGATTCTATGTTCGGTTTTATATTGAACGGAGTGCCTACGAACGATTATGTCGGAATGATAACCGTCTTGTTGTGCGTGATGGGCGGAATGTTGTTGGTGATGTACTTTTCGCATTATTTTCGTTGGAACATTGCTCACGCTTCGCACAGAAGAGTGGGAGATATATTGCGCCACGACGCGTTTACTAAATTTTTGAACTGCAGTCCGCGTGTTTTGCATGCGTATTCGAGCGGCGACATGATGAATATTTTGAATAACGATATCGATAACGTTACCGATATGTGGTCGCACAGATTTAGCATGCTTTACGAGAGTTTTGCCAATATGATAGGCGCGATAATCATTATGTTGCTGACAAGTCCGTTAATGGCGATAATTCCGCTGGCTTTGAGCGTCGTGACTTTGTTTTTGAGTATCAGTTATAATAAAGCGATAAAAAAATGCTATCAGGACATTCGCGACGGTAACGTCGATTTGAATTCCTGCATTCAGGAAAATATAAACGGCGTTCGTATTATTCGCAGTTTTGCGAGCGAGAAATACGAAATGAATAAGTTCGAAAAAAAGAACGCTAAATTTCGAGACAATTACGTTAATTTGACAAAGGTTTCGGCAAAATATCATATGATGTTCGGTCTAAACGGACATGCGATGGCTGTGGGTTCGATGATTTTGGGAATTATTCTTGCCGTTCGCGGAGATATAACGGTTGGACAGTTTACGACTTTTACCACTTATGTAGGCGCGTTGAACGGAAGAATAATATCCATTGCGGGTAACGTCGGAATGATACAAAACTGCATTATCGCCGGTCGCCGTTTGTTCGGATTTATGGAAACGGACGACGGTATCGATCATAAGTCGGAAGCGTTGGATATGCCTGCTTGTCCGCATTATCATTTTTCATCCGTCGACATGAATTTTTCGGGACAAAATGTTCTTGACGGCATCGAACTCGATTTGCCTTACGGTAAAAAAGTCGGTTTGATGGGTAAAACCGGTTGCGGTAAGTCTGTTTTAATGCGGCTTATGAACAGATTTTACGATTGTACGGGCGGTTCGATAACGATTGACGGACACGATATTTCGGAATATAAACTCGAAGACGTTCGAAGAACTACGTCGTTCGTCAGTCAGGACGTGTTTTTGTTCTCCGAAACGGTCGCCAACAATATAGCTTTTTACGACGAAAGCGACGATCGCGAAAAGATAGAACGTTTTGCGTCGCTTGCCAAAGTCGATAAATTCATTCCTCGATTGTCTGACGGTTTCGATACGGTCGTCGGAGAAAGAGGTTTGGGCTTGTCCGGCGGTCAAAAACAAAGAGTTTCGATTGCCCGCGCTTTGTATAAAGAGGCTCCCGTGCTTCTGCTCGACGATTGCACGTCCGCGCTCGACTATCAGACCGAAAAGGAAATAATCGACAATATTGATAAAAATTACGGCGAAAAGACATTGATAATAGCTTCCAATCGAGCTACGAGCGTATCTTTCTGCGACGAAATATTATATATGGAAGACGGAAAGATTATAGAAAGAGGCAGCCATGACGAGCTTATGAAATTGGGCGGCAGATATTATTCGATTTATACGTCGCAGACTGGCAGTATGGAAGAGGAGGTTGCATAATCATGGCAAGAAACCGTTATTATGAGGACGAACAAACCAAAAAACTCAGCAAAGGTTCGCTTAAGCATGCTTTAATGTTTGCCGTTCCTTATAAAAGAATACTCGGCGTTTTATTCGGATTAATGGTTCTCATTACTTTTATTTCGATGCTTCCTCCGATGATAAACGGATATATCGTCGATTACGTTATTCCCAAAAAAGAAGTTTGGGGAATGAACTGGCAAACGTTGTCCGTAGTTCTTATCGCAGCATATTTAATTGCCGTTATCACGGATACCGTGTTCAGCTATTTCAGACAGTTTTACATGACGAAAGTCGGACACAGCATAGTTCACGATATCAGATTCGCCGCTTACGATAAGCTGCAAAAGCTCGCTTTCGATTTTTACGATTCGCGTCCCAACGGAAAAATACTCGTTCGCGTAACCTCTTATCTCGACGAACTCGCAAACGTTTTTTCGTCGAGCATAATGATGTTGTTGCTTGACGTGGTTAAAGTCGTGGCCGTTGTGATTTGGATGTGCGTAATCGGCAGTTGGCTCACGCTTATAATGGTTGCCGCGGTAATTCCCATGGTTATCATCGTTAATCTTTTAAGAAAAAACATAAACAAAAGAAGAAGAATTTATCGTGAGAAGAGAAGCAATCGCGTCGCTTATATAGCAGAAAACATTCAGGGAAATTCGGTTACGACGTCTTTCAATCGCAGACAAAGAAATTCTGAAATCCACGACGCTCTCAACAAAGAAGCGACTAAAAAGTGGTGCGACGTAATTCATATAAACGAATTCCATTATCCTACGATGAGCGGATTCTTCTATGTCGGAATATTTGCTGTTTATGCGGTGGTCGTATATCTTGCCACTTCGTCGGCGGGCTTGGGGGTATTGACTCCGGGTTCGATAATAAGTTTTATTTCGTATGCGTCGATGCTCAGTACTCCGTTGAACGAAATAGCTACGTTGTTGCAGGAAATATCGAGTGCGGTAAGCAATCTTGAAAGCGTTATGGATATAATGGAAGTCGAACCTACCGTTTACGATTGCGATGACGCGATCGAAATGCCTCCAATCGAAGGCAACGTTAAATTCAAAAACGTGTATTTTTCTTACGAAAACGCGCATATTATTCTCGAGGACATTAATTTCGACATTCCTAAAGGCAAAATGATTGCGCTTGTCGGTCCTACCGGTTCGGGAAAATCGACGGTCGTAAGTTTGTTGTCGCGGTTTTATAACGTCGACAGCGGAACAATTTATATCGACGGCGTGGATATTTCAAAGGTCACCCTATATTCGTTGCGCAGACAGATCGGCGTAATGATGCAAGACAGCTTTATTTTTAGCGGAACGATTATCGATAACATTCGTTACGGTAGACCGGAAGCGACGGACGAGGAATGTATCAAAGCTGCTAAAATGGTTAATGCGGACGAATTCATTTCGAAGCTGCCCGACGGATATTATACCAAGACGATCGAGCAGGGTTCGCGTTTGTCCACGGGAGAACGTCAGCTTATATCTTTCGCGAGAGTGTTGTTGACCGATCCTAAGATTTTGGTTCTTGACGAAGCGACCGCATCGATAGATAGCGAAACAGAAGATTTGATTAAAAAGGCGTTGGACGTGATTCTTGCCGGTAGAACGAGTTTCGTTATCGCGCATCGTTTGTCCACTATCGAAAAAGCCGATTGTATTTTCTATATCGCGAACCATACCATTGCAGAGGCCGGTACGCACGAGCAACTTATGGAAAAGAAAGGCTATTATTATAATCTTGTAAATCATAACGAACAAGCGGACAGGAGCGATTCATGACGGTTAAGTACAATTCGGATTCGAACATTGTCGAACAAATTAAAGAGGGGTTAAAACGCACGGGCGGTTATTGCCCTTGCAAGCGTATGCGCAGCGAGGAAAATAAATGTATGTGTCTTGAATTTCGCAATCAAATAGCCGATCCCGATTACGAAGGTTATTGCCACTGTATGCTGTATTATAAAAGTAGAGATTAAAAAATCGATTATCGATATGAACTTTTAGCAAAATGGTTTGAAGTGAAAACCGA
>CAZQAC010000065.1:0-6817 GCA_964591125.1 uncultured Lachnospiraceae bacterium | reverse complement strand
CAAAAAACCTAAACCAAACTTTATGGGTTCGATTTAGGTTTTGAATGGCGGAGAGGGCGGGATTCGAACCCGCGGTACGCGTTAACGTACGCACGCTTTCCAAGCGTGTGCCTTAGGCCACTCAACCACCTCTCCGTAGCTTGCGGAAGATATTATATCAAATTTTATTACGATTGTCCAGCGTTTTTGTAAAAAAATTTGAATTATTTGAATATAACGTAGCGAACAGAGGTTAAAATCGCAAATCATAATGCTTTTAAAGAAAAAATCGTGCGCCGAACGTGTGAAAAAATCGAAACGAAGGAATTCTAAACGAATTGAAACAAAGTAAAGTTTCGTGGTTGGTTAAATAAAAAACAATTGACAGTTAAACAGAGGTGTGATATAATCGTCGAGTAGTGATTTTTGCGAAATAATCGTTGTTTTTTGCATTTTGAATCGATAAATAAAAAGAAAAGTCTTAAATGCTTAAATTCGCGACGATATCGTATTTTTACGGCAAATATAGTTAAACAAAGCGTTTCGGAATGAAAAAAAGTTTGATAAACGGTTGTCGATTGTCGTTAACGCGCTTCGTCACGGCAACGCGTTTCTACGCATATTAAAGAACGGAAAACAAAAAACAGAAGTGTTTTTATGAAATGCAATATTATTGTCGGCGACAATACGTTCGAAAGAAAATAAAATAGATTTTGCCGGTTAATAATGTAACGTAACACGTCGTTCGGCAGATTGGTAAAATCACGCATATTTTAAAGAAAAGAGGAAAGACAAATGTATAGTTTATTGCTTGCGCTCATTTATTTGGCGTTTATAAGTCTTGGACTTCCCGATTCGTTGTTGGGTTCCGGTTGGCCAGTAATGCATGGACAATTGAACGTTCCTGTGTCGTATATGGGAATGGTTTCCATGGTAATATCGGGAGGAACCATTGTGTCGAGTTTGTTTTCGGATAAGATTACCGCAAAGTTAGGAACCAGAGTCGTAACAGTCGTAAGCGTATTTTTTACCGTTATAGCATTATTCGGTTTTTCGTTTTCAAAATATTTCTGGGAGCTTATCGTATTTTCGATACCTTACGGATTGGGAGCCGGAGCTGTAGACGCTGCGTTAAACAATTATGTCGCTCTTCATTATAAATCAAAACATATGAGCTGGTTGCATTGTTTCTGGGGTGCCGGCGCAATAATAAGTCCGTTTATTATGGGATATTCTTTAACCGCTTTGTCTTGGAATTGGGGATATCGCATCGTCGGATTTATTCAGTTGGCAATATGCATTGTTCTTTTGGCAACGTTGCCTGTTTGGAAAGCGAACGAATTGCCCGATTGTGGTAAACGCAAAAGCGTCGGGTTGGTAGGCGCGTTGAAAATAAAAGGAGTCCCTTTTATTTTGATCGGATTTTTCGCATATTGCGCTGCGGAAGCTACCGCAATGCAGTGGGCAAGCACCTATTTCGTCGAAGTCAAAGGAATCTCGACGGATAAAGCCGCAACATACGCGTCGTTATTTTATATAGGAATAACGGTCGGACGTTTTATAAACGGATTTTTAACCGAAAAGGCGGGCGACAGAAAAATGATAAATATTGGCACAAGCGTTTTGCTTGCCGGAATCGTTTTGTTGTTGCTACCCGTCGAGTCGAACGTTGTCGCAATCGTCGCTTTCGTCGTAATCGGATTGGGTTGCGCGCCCGTTTATCCGTGCATAATTCATTCGACTCCGAATAATTTCGGAGCGGAAAATTCCGGAGCGATTATCGGTATACAAATGGCGAGCGCTTATATCGGAACAACATTTATTCCTCCGCTGTTCGGTTTGATTTGCAAATCGGTCGGCTTTGAAATAATGCCGATTTTCCTCTTGGCGTTCGTGATTTTAATGATAACGATGACGGAGATTACGTTTGTTTCGACGAGAAAAAAAGAGAATTAGACGGATTTTTCAACGTTGCGTTTTAAAATCTTCGATACTTAATATTATAAAAAGTTTTTACGGCGTTTGTTTTAAAATTACGTCGATGTTTTGCTTAAAACGGTATAAAAACCAAACGACGCTTGAGTTCGAAAGTAAAATTCAAGTACAGATTGTTTGACTTTGTTTCGGCAATAGAGTATACTACGGGTATATTTATAAAATGTCGGACGCATGTTTTTTAAGCGGAGCAGGACGAAAAAGGAGAAAACGATGGACGCGAAACTTTTATTGAAAAACGGAAAACCGGTATTGAGCACCGTTAAGGGCGAAATGCCTTTTTTTGCCTATACAACGTATTTTACGGAAAACGCATGTTATGAGGATTTTGCCGAGGCAGGATATCATATGTATTCGATATGCTGTTATTTTACCGAAATGCCCATTAATTCGGACAGCGGATTTACGCCGGCAAGACGAGGCGGAATTTTTTCGGTTAAAAACAAGCCGAATTATTTCGAATTCGACGAAGACGTTGCCGATTTGCTTAAAAAAGATCCGCAGGCGTTAATATTTCCGCGCGTGTACGTTTCGATGCCCGGTTGGTGGATTGCCGAAAATCCGACGGAGATCGTTCCGACGAACGCAAATCCGGAAGGCAGAGAAATGCTTTTTTCGGATAAATTCAAAGAAACCGCAGCCGAAATGCTTAAAAAATTCGTTACGCACGTAAAAGAGAGCGATTATGCGGACGCGATTATCGGTTATCATATTTCTGCGGGAAAGACTCAGGAATGGTTTCATTTCGATTTCGCCGGAAGTTTTTGTGAAAACGCTTATCCGTATTTTTGCGAATATATGGAACAAAAATCAAAAGGAATTACGGCGAATTATACGCTCGAAAAATTTATGAATAACGAATATTATTCGGATTATGTGCGTTTTGCAAACCAATCGGTTGCCGAAACGGTCGAATATTTTTCGTCGATAGTTAAGCGTGAAGTCGACTACAAACAAATCGTCGGTGTTTTTTACGGATATACTTTCGAATGTAACACGTTTCCTTGTTGCGGAACTTTCGCGATGGAAAAACTGTTAGATTCGAAAAACATAGATTTTTTCTGTTCGCCGTTTTCTTATATCGAAAATCGCAGGTTGGGAGCGGATATTATACATATGATCGCCTACGGTTCCGTAAAAACGCACAAAAAAGCTTATATACTTGAGGCGGATATTCGTACTTTTCTTAGTAAATATCCGCATGAAAGCAGAAAAGACATAATAATTAAGAATTTATACACCGGAGCGATTTGGCTCGGAGAACCAACTCAACTCGGTACTTTGTATCAGCTTCGTCGCGCTTTTGCCAAAACCGTAACGGGAACGGGCGGTTTGTGGTGGTTCGATATGTGGGGCGGTTGGTATCACAGCGAGGAAAGCATGGTTGAGTTAAAAAAATATCGCGAATTAATGGATTCGGATTTTTCGGAGCCTTTGCCGTCCTCGTCGCGAGTTGCCGTAATAGTAGACGAACGTATGCAATACGAAAAAAGCGAGACGCATTGGCAACGCGAATTTTGCAAGAAAATTTATTTGTCTGGACATATGGCGGACGTTTATTTACTTTGCGATTTCGAAAAAATCAAAAACAATTACGACGTATTCTTTTTCCCGCAATCGTCGATAAATGCAGATATCGAAAAAAGTTTGAACGAAAAAGGAAAAACGTTTTTGTACGGAAAAAACATTTCGGAAGTCGAAATTGCAGAAACTTGCCAAAAAGCGAATTTACAGCCGCTTGCCGAAGCGGGAGACGTATTATACGAAGGCAACGGATTCGTTTCGCTGCATGCGCTTGTCGGCGGTCGTAAAACCATTGTTTTGCCCAAAGGATACGGGGCGCAATCGTTTATCGGCGAAGGCGCTACGATAAACGGCAACGAGATTACTTTCGAAACGGAACAATTCGACACGCATATTTTCAGAATAATCAAAGCTCAATAAAGCTGTGTAACAAACTTACAAGGAGGAATATATGCCGTTACAAATTATCATGCGGGACATTACCGAAATAAGCGTCGACGCTATCGTAAATACTACCAACGAAAAAATGATCGGATATAGCGGCGTGGATTTTGCCGTTCATAAAAAAGCCGGGATCGAGTTGGACAAGGAATGTTCTGCGCTCGTGCCGCTTGGCTTGGGACAAGCGGTAATAACGAACGGATATAAATTGCCTTGCAAGTATGTGATTCACACCTCCGTACCCGTTTGGAACGGAGGATTGCGCGGAGAAGAAGTTATTTTGCGTTCATGCTACATCGAATCGCTAAAACTTGCGGTAAAACACGGTTGCGAATCGGTCGCCGTTCCTCTTATCGGAACGGGCATATGCGGATATCCGAAGGAAAGGATTCTTAAATTCGCCCTTCGAATCATAAAGGAATTTCTTTTTGAAAACGAATTGACCGTTTATATTTGCGTATTTGATAAAGAATCGTATTCTTTCAGTCGAGTTCTTTTTGACGATATTAGCAAATTTATCGACGACCGAACCCTTCGCGAACGGCTTAATTTGTCCGACAAGGCAAATCTCGAATACGCGCTTTTCAGACACGAAGAACCAAAGAGAAAACGAAGAATCGAGTTTAGTGAAGACGAATCCGAAGCGGCAAAAAAGTTGTCGCTTCGCGAATATATAAAAAATACGGATAAAAGTTTCGGAGAGATGTTGTTTGACCTCATTGATCAAAGCGGAATGACCGACGTCGAATGTTATAAACGCGCAAACGTCGACAAAAGAACTTTTTCCAAAATCAAGAGTAATAAAGAATACCGCCCGTCAAAGCAGACGGCGATAGCTTTCGCGATCGCGTTGGAACTCGATTTGGAACAAACTCAAGCATTACTGGCTTCCGTCGGTTTTACTTTATCGCAAAGCAGCGTGTTTGACAAAATCATCAGATACTTTATTTATAACGAGAATTACGATATTTTAGAAATAAACGAAGCTTTGTTTGAGTTCGATCAGGCTCTTCTAGGTTCGGGGCTCTAAAAAGTCTCTTGCCGAGCGACCTTTTCAAAACGCAAAAATGCTAAAATATGATTGTTCGACGAGAAAGTCGAGCGATCGTATTTTTTGTTTCGGAGGAAAAAACAATGGAAAAAAAGATTAAAAACGGAATTACGGAAATGGTATTCATTATCGACAAAAGCGGTTCTATGGCAGGAATGGAGGCGGACACTGTCGGAGGTTTTAATTCGATGATCGAAAAACAAAAGAAACTCGACGGTAAATGTTATGTTTCAACCGTTATGTTTTCCAACGATTCGATTGTGTTGCACGACAGAATGGATATTCAAAAAATAAAACCGTTAACCGAGCGAGAATATTGCGTAAACGGCAGAACCGCTTTGTTTGACGCAATCGGAGGAGCGATTCATCATATCGGAAACGTTCATAAGTATGCGAGAAACGAGGACGTTCCCGAACATACGATTTTCGTTATTACTACGGACGGAATGGAAAACGCAAGTTACGAATACGACGGCGAAAAAATAAAACAAATGATTCGCAGACAAGAAGAAAAATACGGATGGGAATTTCTTTTCGTTGCCGCAAATATCGACGCCGTCGAGGTTGCTAGTAATATCGGTATTCGAAAAGAACGCGCGGCAAATTATACGCAGACGGGCGTCGGAACGCGCAAAGTTTACGACGCAGTCGATTACGCAATGTGTTCGTTCCGCAATAAAAAGGGTCTTGGCGACGAATGGAAGAAGAAGTTGGAAAATTCCAAATAATATTTTTATAGTATTTGTTTCATCCCGTTGTTAAAATCAACGCGAAATTTTGCTTAAAAATGAAAAAGCGCTTATTTCTATATTTTTCGGTATTCTGATTAAACTATTTAATTAACTGTTTGGCTTATTGACAAAACTGTTTTTCGTAATACGTTTTTATAGAAAAGAGGTTAGCAAGACTATATGAAGAAATTTAAACGAATAAGCTGTTTTACCTCAACGATAATGATTACGCTTTGTATGTGTGTCGGCTTTATCGGCTGCGATAAAGAAAAAATATGACGTAAGTACGAAAGTTGTAAGTAATTGGGGCGGCGAATGGGTATTCACTCCGGATGTCGGTGAAATAAGTATTGAAATTCCATATTCGGGAAACGAAATGCGAGTTTGGATCGATTCTTGGAATCTTCCCGATCATCCGCGGTGGAAAAACGAATGGTTTATTCCGAGCGGAGAAGGCGCAAACGTCTTTTCGTTAAGTTATTTATATGGAGATGGGGAAAATGGTTGTATGAAGTAGATAATGTTTGTGCTTGCGGTTGTTATAGTATCGCAATTATAGCAAATAAAACGTCGAATTTATGGAATTACAGATCGGTAAGATTGTATATTACAATTATATAAATTTATACGAAAATCTAATTTCTTACCTAAACATGTTGTTATTTCTCTAAAACCAAACAATAATTATCTGTGTTGCCTTATCGATAAAAAATCATTCTTAGCAACAATATTTAATAACGTTTATTGAATAGTTGAATTTTTATGAATTTGACCAAATATTTTATCGGACTTTGTTCTAAAAATCATTTTGTGTATGTCGCCGAAATTATTTTGACACGTGAATTCCTAGAGTAAATTCCACTTCAAATTCCACTGTGGAATTTACTTTGGGCATTCGCTAATTATTTTGACATCTTGCAAATTATTTAAACATCAATAAAAACGCTTGACAAAAAGACAATATTTTGTTATATTTATTCGTGGTTTTTGTCGTGTGGAATTGTTTAACGATTAGGAATCGAAATGCCGCCGATTGTGTGTTTCGTATCTATAAAATCATTAAATTTGTTTGCGACATATACGGAGGGTTATCGAA
>CAZQAC010000064.1:0-6838 GCA_964591125.1 uncultured Lachnospiraceae bacterium | reverse complement strand
GATTTGAAGCTTAAAGAAAAAGACGGCGTTCTTAAAAAAGGATTTACGATTGCTCGTCAAAGTTTTGTCAAATATGCCGATACTCGTAAAAAAACCGAGAACTGTCGCGTTATTTTCTTCGAGAAAGGAAGATATTTGAAGGTTAACGCCGGCGAAATAAGTTATAATATAGACAGATCGACGGGCGAAATCATAAACGTCGAAAAAGACGGTAAGCAAATGTTGCGTGATAAAGTTACATTAGCGGTATATCGCGCGCCTACCGATAACGACAGAAACGTCAAGTGGAAATGGAAACAGAAACGCCTTGATTTTTCGAGCATGGACGCGTACGACGTAACGGTAAGTGGCGCCAATACCGTTACGGTAAGCGGACGTATAGCTTCGCAATGTTTTGAACCGTCGGTTAAATTTACTTTGACGTATGAATTCTTTGCGAACGGATTCACGTCCAAAATCGATTACGCTTACAAATCTTACGCCGACAACGATTATTTGCCGAGAATAGGATTGGCGACGAAATTGGATAAGACGTACGAGAAGGTAAAATATTACGGATACGGACCGCAAGAAAGTTATATAGATAAGAGAATAGCGTGCGATAAAGACGTATACGAAGACACCGTAAATAATATGTTCGTGCATTATATTAAGCCGCAGGAGAACGGAAGCCGTTACGGTTGTCAGTTCGCCGAAATAACGGACGGCGAAAACGTTTTGAGAGTTCAGAATCGCGACGGATTCAGTTTCTGCGCTTCTCCGTACAACCCTGTCGAACTTGAAAGCGCGATGCACGACGACGAATTGCCGAATTCAATAGCGACCTATCTTTTCGCGGATTTCTATATGAGCGGAATAGGTTCCAATTCGTGCGGACCGGTGCTTGCTCAGCGTTATCGCGTTCCTGCGCAAGGTAAAGGCGAAATAACGTTTATGTTCGAATAACATAATTGAATTTCGGCGTCGCTATGCGGTTGAATGATAAACGACTTTGCTTGCGATTGCGAATTAAAATGCAAAAACGGCGACCAAAATACCGATGTCGTCGTTTTTGTCGTTTTTTGAATTTTTTGACGAACGGGTGTGAATTAATTAAAAATCTTTTAATATGCGATAAAATTAGACTCATATTCGGATTTTAGCGCTTGACAATTTGAGACAAAGTGATACAATATAGCTGAACAAAAAAACGGAGGTAAAATTTATGAAACAGTTCAAAACTCAATCGAAAAGAATTTTGGAACTTATGATCAATTCTATTTACACGAATAAAGAGATTTTTTTGCGCGAACTTATTTCCAATGCGAGCGACGCAATCGATAAATTGCATTTTAAATCGCTCACGGATTCGAGCGTCGATTCGGATTTTCGCATAAAGCTCGTTGCCGACAAAGACAACCGTACACTTACAATAGAGGATAACGGTATCGGCATGACGGAAGCCGAACTCGAAAACAATCTCGGAACGATCGCGGAATCGGGAACGCTTGCTTTTAAATCTTCGCAAGAGGAAAAGACCGAGCTTATCGGACAGTTCGGCGTCGGTTTTTATTCTGCGTTCATGGTAGCTAAAAAGGTTGAGGTGATTTCGCGCGCGTACGGTTCGGATGTTGCTTTTAAGTGGACGAGCGAGGGCGTGGACGGTTACGAAATAGAACCGGCAGAGAAACAAACGGTAGGTTCGAGTATAACCTTGTATCTTAAAGACAACGACGACGATTGTCGTTACGACGAATTTGCGGAAGAATATTTCTTGCGTATGTTAGTTAAAAAATATTCCGATTATATCAGATATCCGATAGTTATGGACGTAGAACGTACCAAAAAGGCGGAGGATGGCAAAGAAGAGGAAAAATACGTCGAGACGGTTACTCTAAACGGAATGACTCCTATTTGGAAAAAAGCCAAGAGCGATATTTCGAAAGAAGAGTACGATTCTTTTTATACTTCCAAATTCCACGATTACGAAGCTCCGCTTAGAGTTATTCACGCCAACATGGAGGGTAACGTCGAATATACGGCGTTGTTGTTCGTGCCGTCGAAAGCTCCCGGCGAATATTATACCAAGGATTACAAAAAAGGCTTGCAACTTTATAGCAACGGTGTTTTGATAACGGAATGTTGCGAAGAACTCGTTCCGGAGTTTTTCGGTTTCGTGAAAGGCGTCGTCGATAGCGGAGATTTGTCGCTCAATATATCGCGCGAAATGCTTCAGCAGGACAGACAATTGAAAGCGATTGCGAACGGAATAGAGAAAAAACTTATCGCCGAATTCGGAAAAATGCTCGAAAACGAACGCGAAACATACGAAAAAATGTTCGAACAATTCGGTTTGTCCGTAAAATTCGGCGCGTATAACAATTTCGGATTCAAAAAAGACGTACTTAAAGATTTGTTGTTGTTCCGTTCTTCTACCGAAGAAAAGCTCGTTACGTTAAAAGAATACGTTTCGAGAATGAAAGAGGGGCAGGACGTTATTTATTATGCCTGCGGAGCAAGCTATTCCGCCATAGACAAGTTGCCTCAAACCGAACTCATAAAGAACAAAGGTTTCGAAATGTTGTATTTCAAAGACAGCGTTGACGAGTTCGTTGCCAAAATTTTGAACGAATATGACGGCAAAAAGTTCAAAAATATCGCCGACGACGATTTGGAGCTTTCCTCCGAAGAAGAAAAGAAAGTTCTCGAAGAGAAAAAAGAACAGTTCAAAGAGGTTGCCGAACATATTAAAACCAAGCTTGAGGGCAAAGTCGAAGACGTAAAATTTACAGATAAAATGGTTACTTCGGCAGTATGTCTTTCGGCGGAAGGCGACGTTTCTTTGGAAATGGAAAAAACTTTCAAGGCGATGAAAAACAATACCGGAATGCCGGTAGCGGCTAAAAAGGTTTTGGAAATCAACCTCAATCATCCGATAGCCGAAAATCTTAAAAACATGCTCGCCGAACCCGAAAAATTGGATAAATACGCCGTTATATTATATAACGAGGCGCTTATGCTTGCCGGATTCGAGATAGAAGACGCGGCGGAATTTACCGCAATGGTTAATTCTTTGCTGTAAATAACGTCGTTACGGTTTTTTGAACGAATATTGCGAACGCTCGACTTTTGTTTCGGGCGTTCGTTTTTGTTTGGAGAAGAATAAACAAGTTCGTTTTATAAAAAAATCAAGTAATTCGGCAAAGAATTGCTTAAAAACATTTAAAAATTGCGTAATTGTGCTTGACTTAACCGTTCTAATTTAGTATAATTGTGCAGTGTGGGTGTATGTCGCGCAAGCGTTTCACTCGCAAAAAAGTCCTGATTGCGAAGAAGCTTTTATAAGCGGTTTGCGAAAAGGCAAAACTACTAACAAGGAGGTAGAGTAATTATGCCTACTATTAACCAGTTAATTAGGAAAGGTCGTGAAAAGCTTGTGTACAAGTCTATGAGCCCGATTTTGGAAAACAATCCTCAAAAACGCGGCGTATGCTTGTCCGTTACGACAACAACTCCTAAGAAACCTAACTCGGCTCTTCGTAAAATTGCCAGAGTACGTCTTGTTAATAAGATGGAAGGTACGGTTTATATTCCGGGAATCGGACACAATTTGCAGGAACACAGCGTCGTGCTTATTCGTGGTGGCAGAGTGAAGGATTTGCCTGGCGTGCGTTATCACATCATCCGCGGCGCGTTGGATACTGCCGGCGTTGCGAAACGCAAACAAGCTCGCTCTAAATACGGCGCAAAGCGTTCGAAATAAGAGTTGTCCTTCGTCAGGGCTGAATAATCGATTATTATCAGCTCCTTAATTGTTGGACGGGACGCCCGTCCGGAAGACCATCCCTCTTTTAATCGGAAAAGGGAAAAATACTAAAAAAGGAGAAACAATTATGCCAAGAAGAAGTGGCGTACCGAAGCGTGACGTTTTACCCGATCCCGTGTACGGCAGCAAGGTTGTTGCTAAGCTTATCAACCAAGTTATGCTCGACGGAAAGAAGGGAACTGCGCAAGCTATCGTGTACGAAGCATTCGATATGGTAGCCGAAAAGCTCGGCGGCGAAGCGCTCGACGCTTTCACCAAGGCGCTTGAAAACATCAAGCCCGTTTTGGAAGTAAAAGCTCGCAGAGTGGGCGGTTCTACCTATCAGGTACCTATGGAAATCAGACCGGAGAGAAGACAGACTCTCGCAATCAGATGGTTAGTTGCTTTTGCAAGAAAACGCGGCGAAGATACTATGAACGCGAAACTTGCGGGCGAGATTATCGACGCGTATAACAATACCGGCGCTTCCATAAAGAAGAAAGAAGAAATGCACCGTATGGCCGAAGCGAACAAGGCGTTTGCTCATTATCGTTGGTAATCGGCTTAAAGGAGAAATATTATGGCAAGAGATTTTAGTTTGGAGAATACTCGTAATATCGGTATCATGGCGCATATCGACGCCGGAAAGACCACTACTACCGAACGTATTCTCTTCTATACCGGAAAAGTTCATAAAATCGGCGAAGTTCACGACGGCGCCGCAACGATGGACTGGATGGTACAGGAACAAGAAAGAGGTATTACCATTACTTCCGCCGCTACCACGACTCAGTGGATGGGCAGAAGAATCAACATCATCGATACACCCGGTCACGTTGATTTTACCGTAGAAGTAGAGCGTTCGCTTAAAGTATTGGACGGTGCCGTTGCGGTATTCTGTGCTCGCGGAGGCGTTCAGCCCCAGTCTGAAACGGTTTGGAAACAGGCTACGAAGTATGGTGTTCCTCGTATCGCTTACGTAAATAAAATGGATAGAGAAGGTGCGGATTTCTTTAACGTTATCGAGCAGATGAAGACAAGACTTCATGCGAATCCCGTAGCGTTGCAGATTCCGGTCGGCAGCGCGGACAGTTTTGCCGGAGTTGTCGATCTTATTACCATGAAAGCCGATATCTATACCGACGACCTCGGTACGACTATGGAAGAAGACGAAATTCCCGCAGAACTTCTCGATAAGGCTAAAGAATGGAGAGCAAAAATGCTCGAAGTCGTAGCCGAAAGCGACGACGCTTTGATGGAAAGATATTTCGAAACCGAAGGCGAAGATTTCACTACGGAAGAAATTATAAACGCAATCAGAAAGCTCACTGTTTCGATGAAGATTAACCCCGTTATTTGCGGTTCTTCGTTCAAAAACAAGGGTGTTCAGAAGTTGTTGGACGCGATTGTATACTATTTGCCGTCTCCGCTTGACGTTCCAAATATCAAGGGAACTATTCCCGGAACAGACACCGTGGAAGAAAGACCTTCCGACGATAACGCTCCGTTCTCCGGTCTTGCGTTCAAGATCGCAGCCGATCCGTTTGTCGGTAAACTTGCATTCTTCCGTTGCTATTCCGGTACGATTTCAAGCGGTTCTTACGTTATGAACTCTACCAAAGGAAAAAGAGAAAGAGTTGGTCGTATTTTGTTGATGCACGCAAACAGCCGTTCGGAAATCGAAGAAATCAGAGCGGGCGACATTTGCGCGATTGTAGGTTTGAAAGACACAACGACCGGCGATACGCTTTGCGCTGCAGATAGTCCCATTGTTCTCGAATCTATGGAATTCCCCGAACCGGTTATTCGCGTTGCGGTTGAACCTAAAACCAAAGCCGCTCAGGAAAAAATGGGTATTGCGCTTCAAAAACTTGCTGAGGAAGATCCTACTTTCAAGACTTACACCGATAACGAAACCGGACAAACCATTATCGCCGGAATGGGCGAACTTCATCTTGAAATCATCGTCGATCGTATGATGCGCGAATTCAAAGTAGAAGTAAACGTAGGTAAGCCGCAGGTTGCATATCGCGAAGCTATCAGAAAGAAAGTCGACGTCGAAGGTAAATATATTCGTCAGTCCGGCGGTAAAGGACAGTACGGTCATTGTAAGATTTACATGGAACCGCTTCCCGCAGGCTCCGGTTATGTTTTCGAAGACGTTACCGTCGGCGGATCTATCCCGAAGGAATATATCCCGGCAATCGACGCAGGTATTAAAGAAGCGAAACAGAGCGGTATACTCGGCGGTTACGAGTGCGTGGACTTCAAAGTTCAGGTTTACGACGGATCGTTCCACGAAGTCGACTCTTCCGAAATGGCGTTCAAGATCGCAGGATCTATGGCGTTTAAGGAAGGTATGAGAAAGGCAGATCCCGTTTTGATGGAACCGATTATGAGAGTCGAAGTTTCCACTCCGGAAGATTATCTCGGTGATGTTATAGGAAACATCAATTCTCGTCGCGGAAACCTTATGGGTATGGAATCCGTAGCCGGAAACCAGGAAATCAAAGCAGAAGTTCCGCTTGCCGAAATGTTCGGTTACGCAACCGATTTGCGTTCGGTAACGCAGGGACGTGGCAATTATACCATGACTTTCGATCATTATGCGGAAGTTCCTAAGAATATTGCCGATAAAATTATAGTAGAACGTCAGCACAAAACACAAGACTAAAAATTTTTTTCAGAATTTATCGCAAAACAGTTGTAAAATTTTGAAAATTCATTTATAATACAAGTTATAAAACCAATTAAAATTTTTTCGGAGGAAAAATAAAATGGCTAAAGCTAAATTTGACAGATCGAAGCCGCACGTTAACATCGGTACTATTGGCCACGTTGACCACGGTAAAACTACTTTGACCGCTGCTATCACCATGACTTTGGCAGCAAAGGGACTTTCCCAGAAGATGCGTTATGACGAAATCGATAAGGCGCCCGAAGAGAAGGCAAGAGGTATTACCATTAATACTTCTCACGTTGAGTATCAGACCGCTAATCGTCACTATGCTCACGTTGACTGCCCGGGCCACGCCGACTATATCAAGAACATGA
>CAZQAC010000063.1:0-7058 GCA_964591125.1 uncultured Lachnospiraceae bacterium | reverse complement strand
ATTTTTAATGGAGCTACTGACCAGATTCGAACTGGTGACCTGCTGATTACGAATCAGCTGCTCTACCGGCTGAGCCACAGTAGCATATTAAAACAAACAAAAAAATGACATTAAGACAATCAAATATCTCAAATGCCTATTAATTATATATTATTTTTGTTCGGATGTCAAACGATTTTAACTAATTTTTTACGTTATTTGATATGTAGACTTGACAACATCCCGCAAAAGCCCTATAATTAAATCGACAAAGTTGTTTATTAAATTTGTCGAATCGAATAGCAAAAATAAATCGGCAACTAAAAAATAAACAATAGATATATAATATATTACATAATATTTCCCACAATTAAAAGAAAATATATGAAATTAGGAGAAAAATATGAAATTAGTTACATTAACTCAAGAAGGCGCAAAACGTTTTGGCACGCCGAAAACCGTAAAAATGATTGCTCAAGCCGGATTTGACGCTTACGACTGCACTTTATGCGATATGAATCGAAATACTCGCAAATGCGATATTTTTAACGGCTCGGATTACAAAAATTGGGCGCGCGAAGTAAAATCCGTTGCCGACGATTACGGTATACCTTGTACGCAAACTCATTCCGTTTTCCCGACGCTCACGGACTTAAAAAACACCGAAAACATGCTTTATCAAAACGAACGTTGCATGGAAATTTCGGCAATGCTCGGCGCAGACATCATAGTTATACATCCCGGAAACAATTTTGACGCAAAAACCAATTACGAATATTTATATTCGAAACTTTTGCCGCTTGCCGAACGTTATAATCTCCGCATCGCGACCGAAAACATGTGGAACAAAAAAGACGGGTTACCGCACTTCGAAGCGATTCCGGCAGCATGTGGGACAAACGAAGATTTTGCAAAACACATAGATATATCGGCAAATCCGAGATTGGTGGCTTGCGTGGACATAGGACATGCCGAAATGAAAAATTCGGAAGGCGCGGCGAACATGATTCGCAAACTCGGTCACGACAAAGTTAAAGCTTTACACGTACATGACAACGATCTAATACACGACAATCATGTTTTCCCGTTTACAGGCAAAATCGAATGGAACGACATTATATCTGCCCTAAAAGACATAGATTACGACGGCAATTTTACTTTCGAAGCGGATTCGACATTGGCACGTTTCCCTGACGAACTAATTCCGGCTTGTTACGAAATGCTTGAAAAAATAGGCAGATACTTTGTTTCGAAACTCGAAAAATAAAGAATATTTTATGGTCACTGCCAAAATGCAATAAAATCCGAAATATTTTAGACCACATATAAACAGGAGAAAAAATGAAAGTAAGAATAATTCAACCGGCTTACTCGTTTAAATCGGACGATTTACAAAAGAACTACGACGCGATGATCGCGCTTATGGAGCAATGCGATCAGCCTTTAGATATTATAGTAATGCCCGAATATTGCGACATACCTGCAGCTCAAACAGGTAAATCGGCATACAGAGCGGCAATACAAAAATATAACGCGCCGTTTATGCAAAACGCGATACGAATGGCAAAACGTTGTCACGCCATAACTTTCGTAAACTGCGCTTACGCTCACGAAAACGGTCTGCGAAATACGACTCACGTAATCGACAGAAACGGAAACGTAATCGGACGTTATTTCAAAGCGCACCCTGCACCGAAAGAAGATAAGCCGGAATACGTCGGCGGTTTGGAAATGGACGCCAGCTATTCGACTCCGGGAGAAAAACCGTATACATTGGAAATAGAAGGCGTTAAATTCGGTTTTATGACTTGCTATGATTTTTATATGTACGAAATGTTTCCGAGATTGGCAAAAGAAAACGTGGACATAATTATCGGCTGTTCGCACCAACGCACGGACACACAACAAGCTTTATCGATCATCAACCGATTTTTAGCATATAATACCAATGCGTATCTCATACGCTCATCTGTATCGTTGGGTAAAAATTATTCGATCGGAGGAGGAAGTTGCGTTATCGCTCCGAACGGCGACGAGCTTGCCGACATGAAAAGCGACGTCGGATTCGTTACGGTGGAAATAGATCCGAAGAAAAAATATTATAAAGCAGCAGGATTCGGCGGCAGAAACAAACTTCCCAAAGCGCACTACGAATATATCGAAGACGGTCGCCGCCCGTGGCTTTATCGTAACGGAGGAGCAAGCGTAGTCAAAAACGACGATCAAATGCCCTATCCTCGGTTATGCGCTCATCGCGGTTTTAATACCGTCGCGCCCGAAAACAGTATGCCGGCATGGGGCGCGGCAATAGCTCTCGGCGCGGAGGAAATAGAATTCGATATTCGTTCAACAAAAGACGGCGTTCTCGTTTCTTGTCATGACAACGTGCTTGACAGAGTGAGCGACGGAAGCGGCTATTTAGAAGACTATACGTATCGAGAACTTCTTAAATTCGACTTCGGAATAAAACACGGCGAAAAATTCAAAGGCTTGCGCATAGTTAAATTCGAAGACATTTTGCAAAAATTCGCAGGACGTGTAATAATGAATATTCACGTTAAAATCTGGGACAATCCCGAAGCAGATTCTAAACTCGAAGAAATAGTCGCTTTAATTCGTAAATACGATTGCGAAAAACACGTATATTTCACGTCTGGAAATAAAGACGCTATCAAACAGGCAAAAGCTTACGCTCCGGACATAAAATGTTGCATGGGTGCGGGAAAAGAGCCTTGGAATATAGTCGAAAACGCTATTCAAGCGAACGCGGAAAAAGTTCAGCTGTTCCGTCCGAATTTCAATCGCGAAATGATAGAAAAAGCTCACGCAAACGGAATAAAATGCAACGTTTTTTGGGCAGACGAACCAAATTTGGTTCGCGAATATTTGGCTATGGGCGTCGATTGTATTTTGACAAACGACTACCTTCAAATAAAACAAATTATGTCAGAAATAAAATAAAACGCGCTTGTTTAAATAATTTTATTGACATTACGCTTTTTTAGTGGTAAAATATATGATGCGATTAAAAACGTATACTAAAAAATAAATAGATTTATTTTATCGGGCGAAACAATGCAGGAGATTAAGAGTTGCATACGCGCTAAGCTTTTTGTTTGGCGTAATGTAACTTTTTTTATTAAATCGGAGGTATTACATGACAAATATAATAATTATAGGCGCAGGAGTCATAGGTTGCGCCGTTGCGCGCGAACTTTCGCGTTTCGAAGCAAAAATAACCGTTCTCGAAAAAGGAAACGACGTTGCCGTAGGCGCAAGCAAAGCAAATTCGGGAATAGTTCATGCCGGATTCGACGCTCATCCCGGATCGGCTAAAGCTTATTACAACGTAAAAGGGGCGGCTTTATTTTCCAAAAAAGCCGCCGAACTCGATTTTCCGTTCCGTACAAACGGCGCGTTGGTACTAAATTTCGATCAAAATAAAACATCCGCGATCGAAGATTTATACAATCAAGGCATAGCCAACGGAGTTTCTGGACTGGAAATAATAAGCGGCGATCGCGCTCGCGAAATGGAGCCCGAAATAAGCGATTCGGTCGTAAACGCGTTGTACGCGCCTACTTCCGGTATAGTAAGCCCGTATGAAATGACTATCGCATACGCCGAAAACGCAGCTACCAACGACGTCGAATTTTTATTCGAAAAAGAAGTATATTCTTTGGAAAAGAATAACGACGAATTTACAATAAAAACCGCTGACGGAGATATTTTTACCGCCGATTGCGTAATCAATTGCGCAGGCGTTTACGGCGACGTAATAAACAATATGATTTGCACTGAAAAACATTCGATAATCGCTCGAAAAGGCGAATACGATCTTTTGGATAAATCTTACGGAAACATTACCGATAAAACATTATTTCAATTGCCGACTGCAATGGGAAAAGGCGTGCTTGTAGCGCCGACAACTCACGGAAATATTATTGTCGGTCCGACGGCTGCGGACACCGAAGAAAAAGACAACGCGAACACTTCTCCCGAAGGATTAAAATCTGCATGGGAACAAGCAAGTTTATCTGTTAAATCACTGCCGAAAAGCGGAATAATAACTCAATTTGCCGGGCTACGCGCTCATTCGCTAAAAAACGATTTTACGATAGGAGAAAGCGATACGGAAAATTTTTATAACTGTATCGGAATAGAATCGCCCGGACTTACTTCGGCGCCCGCAATAGGCGAAACGATTGCCGAAACCGTATCAGTTAAATTCTCTTTACCGAATAAAACTAACTTTATAGCCGAAAGAAAGGCCATACCTCATTTTGCCGCGCTGAACAATAAACAAAGAGCGGAACTCATAGCTCAAAATCCGCTATACGGAAATATCGTTTGCAGATGCGAAGTCGTTACCGAAGGCGAAATAGTAGAAGCCATACATCGAAAGCCCGGAGCAAAGGACATCGACGGAATAAAACGCCGTACCCGCGCCGGTATGGGCCGCTGTCAAGCCGGTTTTTGTACTCCAAAAATTATGGAAATTCTGTCTCGCGAACTCAACATACCAATAAAAAACGTTACTAAATTCGGAAATAAATCTTCCATTATATTAGATAGAGAGGATAACAAAAATTGAACACGGTAAAAATAAACAAAAAAAATACTCTTATAATTGCGCACAGAGGTTTGAATCTGGAAACCGAAAACACATGCTCGGCTTTTATATGTGCAGGAAACCGGTCTTATTACGGAATAGAGACCGATATCTACAAAACGCTTGACGGAAATTTTGTGTGCCATCATGATAATACAACAAAAAGAACTGCCGGCGAAAACGTGGAAATGGAAAAATGCTCTTTGGACGTCTACCGCTCGATTGTTCTTTTTGATAAAGACGGAAGCAAAAACAGAGCCGACCTGCGTATACCCACGTTGGAAAATTATCTTAATATTTGCAAAAAATATGAAAAAAAGGCTATTATCGAACTTAAAAGTTCGTTTTCGGAACAGGAAATCGCTAAAATTGCAGAAATTTGCACTGAATACGATATGCTGGTAAATTCCATATTTATAGCATTCGAATGGGATAATCTATTAAAAGTCAAGCAATTATTGCCAAATCAGCCCGTTCAGTTTCTTACCTGCGAATATACGAACGATCTTCCCAAAAAACTTGCAGCAGAGAATATAGACGTAGATATTCTTTATTCTCAGCTGACTGAAGAACGTATCAAAGCATTTCATGAAAATGCAATAACCGTCAACTGTTGGACGGTCGACGATAAAGACGTTGCCGAAAAACTTGTTTTATGGGGCGTAGATCAGATTACTTCCAATATACTCGAATAAGGAGAATTAAAATGATTGAACACGATCTTATAATAATCGGCGGAGGTCCTGCCGGTCTTGCTGCTGCAATCGGCGCTTACGAAGCCGGAATAAACGATATATTAATACTCGAAAGAGAACCTCAACTCGGAGGAATACTAAACCAATGTATTCACAACGGATTCGGTCTTCATACGTTCGGAGAGGAACTAACGGGACCTGAATATGCTCAAAGGTATATAGATAAAGTAAAAGATCTCGGTATACCATATTATCTTTCGACTACGGTTATAGAACTTAACGACGACAAAACAATAATAGCCGTCAACATGGAACGCGGATTAATGCACATCAAAGCAAAAGCGGTAATTCTCGCATGCGGTTGCAGAGAACGTCCTCGCGGCGCGATAAATATAGCCGGAGCACGTTCGGCAGGCATTTTTTCGGCTGGAACGGCTCAAAAACTCGTCAATCTCGAAGGTTTGAATCCAGGAAAAGAAGTAGTTATTTTAGGTAGCGGCGACATAGGTCTTATTATGGCGCGCAGAATGACTTTCGAAGGCTGTAAAGTAAAAGCGGTAATAGAACTTATGCCTTACTCGTCCGGACTAAACCGTAATATTGTCCAATGTCTGAACGATTTCGATATTCCGCTAATGCTTTCGCACACAATCGTCGAAATAAAAGGAAAAGACAGAGTTACGGGCGTTATCGTCGCCGAAGTGGATAAAAACTTAAATCCGATACCGGAAACAGAAATGGAAATTTCTTGCGACACTTTGCTTTTATCCGTAGGGCTTATTCCCGAAAACGAACTCGCAAAGAACGCAGGCGTTAAATTATCGCCTATAACGGGCGGTGCGGAAGTAAACGATTCCATGATGACGTCTGTGGAAGGAATTTTCGAATGTGGCAACGTTTTACATGTTCACGATCTTGTCGATTTCGTCAGCAGCGAAAGCGTTATTGCCGGCGAAAAAGCGGCAAAATACATTAAAGGCGAATATTCTTCAGCAAAAGATTCTCTTTCCTTTAATACGTTCGGCGGAGTACGATATGTCGTTCCTCAAAGGATAGAACGAAACGGAGATAAAACTCAACTATCTTTAAAAATGAGAGTATCAAACGTATTCAAAGAAGTAAAATTAGAAGTAATAGCAGACGGAAACGTTATAGTCGAAAAAAAGAAAAGAGTAGTCGCTCCCGGCGAAATGGAAACAGTTTTGCTCACACCGGAACAAGTTTCAGTTTTACAAAACGCCAAAGAAATATCCGTCGGACTTACGGGAGGTAACAATCAATGACCGAATTAATTTGCATATGCTGCCCGATGGGCTGCCGTCTTACCGTCGAAAAAGAAGAAAACGGCTATAAAGTCACGGGAAATACTTGCCCTCGCGGCAAAAAATACGCCGTAGAAGAAATGACCGCGCCCACAAGAACGGTTACAACGTCAGTAAAAATAAAAGGGAAAAACAACTTAATGCTTTCGGTAAAAACAGATAAACCGATTGCAAAAAGTTTGATTTTCGACAGTCTAAAAAAACTCGAATCCGTAACCGTTTCCGCACCGATAAAAATAGGCGATATAATTTTGGAAAACGTTCTTGATACGGGCGTTAATTTCATTGCTACCAGAAACGTAGATTAAAATCATTATATAACAGATATAAACAAGCCGACTTAAAAAAAATCCGTCGGTTTGTTTATTTTAAAATTAAAAACGACGATACGAATATGATGTGAACCCCAAAGGTTAGACAAAAAAATTAAATATATTGGAATTGAGTTCG
>CAZQAC010000062.1:0-7171 GCA_964591125.1 uncultured Lachnospiraceae bacterium | reverse complement strand
CTATCGGCGGCGCTTATTTTCGGATTGTTTTTTAACTGCGATATTATATTCATTATTTTTCGTTCTCCATAAATATTTCTATAATTTTTTCTCTCGCGTTTTCGTCGCAATCTCGACGGTCAAATAAAATTTTACCGTTTTTACCGAGTATTATTATTCTTTTTCCCAAATATAACGCTTCGTCTATATTATGAGTTACCAATACAGTCGTTCTACCGTCCTTCTTCCAAATATCGAGAAATAAATTCATCAGTCTATATTTTACGGCTATATCGAGCGACGAAAAAGGTTCGTCCATAAGTAATAATTCGCTTTTATATAAAAAAGCTCTTATTAAAGCTACTCGCCTTGCCATTCCTCCCGATAATTGGTCGGGATACTTGTTTTTTTCGCCTTCGAGACCGACGCTTTTTAAAGCTTGATCGTACTCGCCTTTACCAAGAGCAAATATTAAATTTTCTTCGACGGTTTTAAAAGGAAGCAATCTGTCTTCCTGAAATACAAACGACGCGTTTTCGGGTAAATTTTTTATTTCTCCTTCGAATTTTTCTATTCCCGACAAAATTTTTAAAAAAGTGGTTTTTCCCGTTCCGGATTCACCCAAAATAACCGTTATTTCTCCTTCGATCAAATTTAACGAAAAATTCTCAAAAATTACTTTTTCACCGTATTTTTTGGAAACGTTGTTTACTTCAATCATTTTTTCGTCTCCTTAACCTGAATATTTTTATAAGTAATTTTACCGTTGTTTCGAGAATAACGGATAATAAGACGGTTATTACGGTAATAGACATTACTCCTGCAATATCGTAATATACGTTCGCAGTTTGTAATAATCCGCCCATACTCGCATACGTATTAGCTATTATTTCCGCCGAAACAGTCAGTTTCAAATTAAAAGACAAAGCTGCTCCGCCTTCTTCGGCTATATATGGCAACACAGCCGGCATGTACAGCGAAATAAACTGTTTGCCTTTGTTTACCTTATACATTTTTGCCATTTCCAACCATTTTTCGTCAACGGAATTCAAAGAAGCCAAAACGGAAGAATACAACATCGGAAAAATAACGACAAAAGAAACTATAACGGGAGAAATTTTAGGTTTAACAGCCAAAAGATTCAAAATAATCATTATGGCTATGGTAGGCGCGGCTCGCATTACCGATATAATAGGATCTACTATTCGTTTGCAAGGTTCGAATAAATAAGAAACTATGCCAAAAACGCATGCCAATACGAAAGATATTAAAAACGAAACGATTACTCTAAATAAAGTGTTCGACAACGATTTATAAAAAAAACCGTCACAGAAATACGATATTGATTTTTTTATCATACTTTCTATAGACGGAAAAATAAATTCGCTACCCGCCGATTCATAAAGCATAACCCATACGGCTGCAATAAACGCTACCGAAATCAGCGGGTAAACGATATTCATTAATTTGTTTGTTTTTTTTAAATTCATTAATCCTTAATATTTACAAAAAAGTTTTCCGAAAATTCTTTTGCAACGGGTGACGAACCGTTAAATTGCATTATAGCTTCGATATAAGCTTTTATTTCGTTTATTATTTCCGAATTCATCGATTCCGGCATGATATTGCAACCTCTGACCGAATTTTCGGTAGTATTCTCTGAAGAAAAAGAGGGAGTAGCGCCTTCTTGAAGTTTAGTTTTAACCGCATCCGCAGCCGTTGCCGGATTACTTATTATCCATTCGGCACTGTCTTTCATGGTGTCGAATACTTTTACTACGAATTCTTTGTTTTCTTCCAATAATTTACTTTTAACGACCATTATAGCTTGCGGATATTTACCGTAAATATCGTGAAGACCGACTATTTTCTTTATTGCGGGAACCTTTCCGGTAATGGTCGAAACGGCAGGCTCCGGAGCTACGACGTAATCCGCCGCGCCCGTATTCAATTTTCCGGCAATTTCCGTTCCCGAAATTCCAACAAGCAAAACGTTGTCGGAAGTTTTATCCGCTTCGTCTTCGGTAAACGATACGCCTATTTTATTAAGCATAGCCTTTACGGTAAGTCCCGGGACGTTGGCGAGATTAACCACGGCTATTGTCTTTCCTTTCAAAACCTGAGCGGCATTATCTGAAGTCACTGCAGTTTCGTCCTTAGAAAGCATATATAAATTCCCGTGAGTTACGCAAGCTACGCCTTTATATTCCGAACCAGTACCCAACAAAAGAGACGCCATATTTACAGGAACAAGCGCTATATCGGCTTTTTCACCGCTTCCTACTACAAAAGACTTAATGTTTTCGGCTGTAACTACTTTGTAATTTACCTTTTCGCCAAACAACGCGTCGTCGTTTATAAGCTTTGCTATCGAAAGAGCAGGAGCTCCGTCCGGCACAACGAAATTAACAGATATTTCTGTTTTATTCGATTCATCTTCCGGATTACACGCCGACATACCAATTATACCAAAAACACAAATTATACTCAACAAAACAGCTAATATTTTTTTCATATTTTTTCTCCTTTTTTATTATCTCATTAAAGTTTTGGCTTTTACGCCGTTAATCATACCTATTTTTCCGGTAACGCCGTTTATTATATCCTGCGGAGCGTCTATGACCACGCATATTACGGCAACGGAATTTCTTACTTCAGGAAGCCCCATTCTTCCTTTCACGTACATTGCGTTTTCGTGCAACAACGCGTTAATTTGCTCGGCTGCATTTAAATCCTCGACGATTATGCTGAGCACTGCCAATTTATTTTGATTTTTTTCCAAAAAAATACCTCCGCTTTTACTTTGACAAGCGAAGGAATAGTTTTTATTTCCGTATTTTCAACGCAAACCCGAAACAGAATATAATTCTTCTATTCCGCGTCTATGTAAATAAAATAAATCTATTTCCTTCTCCGTCAGGACTTACCTTTCGTTTCAGGCTAAAATATAATAACTTTAAATCGGATTTTTGTCAACGATTTTTTATATCTATTTACTTAAAATTCTTTTTGTGCTATAATTTAATAAAACGAATGTTTACGTTTTAAACGATTAAAAAAGAAAAAGAGGTTTTTATGACAGAAAAAATAATCATAATCGTAGTTTCGGCAATAATAGCGTTAATATTGTTATTACCTATAATTTCGATAATACTATTCTCTTATGTTTTTAAATTTAATAAAAACAAACCTGTAAAGACCAAAGTTCCTGACGAATACAAAAATGCGGTAGAAGAAGGTTATAGAGAATACGAAAATGCTAAAAAAGAAGAAATATTTATTAAATCAAAAGATAATCTTACGCTCCGCGGATACTTAATCGAAGGAAAAAAAAGACCGGACGTTACCGTTATATGTTTCCACGGATACAAAAGCGGAATATCGGATTTTTCGGGAGCTTTTAAGTATTATTTAAAATCGGGCTGCAACTTAATTTTCGTCGAACAACGCGCTCACGGAAAAAGCGAAGGAAAATACATAACTTTCGGAGTTAAAGAAAGCGACGACGCAGTAAATTGGGCGATTTACGCAAAAAATAGATTTGACGGAATTATTTATCTTGCAGGAATCAGTATGGGTGCAAGTACGGTATTGTTCGCGTCCGGAAAAAATCTTCCGAAAGAAGTAAAAGGAATAATAGCCGATTGCGGATTTACTTCTCCTTACGAAATAATGAAACACGTAGCTAAAACAAAATTTCGCATGCCTGCTTTTTTGAGCGATTCCGTTTTCTTTTTTATAAACATATACGCTAAAATACATGGATTTTCCATTTACGAAAATACCGAAGATTATGTAAAAAAATGTAAAATCCCTATTATAATCACTCACGGAAAAGCCGATAAATTCGTTCCTTACGAAATGAGCGTTAAAAATGCCGCCGCTTGTAATTGCGTATATAAACTCGTTTTAATCGACAATGCTCGTCACGGATTTGCATATATCGTAAATCCAAAAGATTGTTACGCCGCGATAGAAGATGTTTTTCAACAGGATTCGCCCGTTTTTTACGACGAAGTATAAACATAGAGATTTAAATTTAAATATAGTAGTATTAGTATTAGATTATGTTGAAATGTGTATAACTTTAAATTTTCAAAAAAAAGGTTAAAATTTTACCTAAATGTGTCAAATTACGGTTGTTTTTAAAAATTTAAATGTACATAAATTGTAGATAAATACTAAAAAATACTGTGGAATCGGCTTGTAAAAGATTGTGGATAAAGTTTTATGGTAAAAAATCGAAATGAAACCAAAACGGATTTATTAACTTATCCACATGGGTTATCCACAATGTGTATAACTTTAATTGTGATTATTGAGGATAAAAAAATTAAGTCTAAATAAGCGATAAAATTTTAATAATCGGGTAAAAAAATTAAGAAAAAACGAAAGAAAATCGAATATTTAATAAAAAAAGTCGATTAAACGGTTGACAAAGAAAAAAAAAGCTGTTATTATATAAAAACAATTCAGATAGAGGCGCGAATTTTATCAGTACGGTTATCGTATCGGATTGTAGATAACTCTGAAAGGAGAATTCGCCGAAACGTATTTGTTTTATCCGAAAATAAATGCGTTGGGTTGCAGCGAAATACGTTGCAAACTGTCGCAAGCTTGCTTGCGGAGAGCTATTATGTTTATATTTTTACGTAAGCATTTTTATTTTCCGTAAGTTCGCGCACAGAATTTACGGAATTATTTTTTTGTAGGAGACAGGTTTATGAAAAAGATTATGAAAAAGTTTATGACTATGGTATTGGCTTTGACCATGATATTCGGTTCCTTAGCGTTTACGGGTTGCAATCCCGAAAAGGATCCCGATAAATTGTATGTCGGAATGGAATGCGGATACGCGCCGTTCAATTATACTCAGACGGACGACGCAAACGGAGCAGTAAAGATTTCAAACGCAAACGGTTACGCAAACGGTTACGACGTTATGATAGCTAAAAAAGTAGCCGAAGAATTAGGAAAAGAATTGGTTATAGTAAAATACGATTGGGACGCGCTCGTTAATGCCGTATATACAGGAGCTCTCGATTTTATTATAGCCGGAATGAGTCCGACCGAAGAAAGATTGGAAACAATAGATTTTTCGGACGCTTATTATGAAAGTAATTTGGTAATAGTAGTAAGAAAAGACGGTAATTATGCTTCTTCCTCTACTCTTAACGATTTTTCGGGTGCTAAAATAGTTGCTCAGAACGGAACTTTCCACGATAAAGCTTTAAAAGAACAGTCGAGTAAATACGGAATCATTCGTCAGACTCCGATGGACACTTTTCCGATGATGATAAACGCGCTTAACACCAAAGCGGTTGACGGATACGTTGCCGAAAAACCGGGCGCTATTGCCGATTGCGCCGCAAACGCTGATTTAACTTATGTTCCTCTCATAAACAACAGCACCGGATTTACTACTACCGTGGAAGATACTCAGATAGCCGTAGGACTTAAAAAGGGAAGCGACATAAAAGACAAGGTTAATGCGGCTCTTTCTAAATTATCCGCCGAAGAAAGAGAAACTATGATGAATCGCGCGATAGAATATGCTACCGGCAGTAACGTCGCTCAGTAATTTTCAAGAGGTTGAAAAATGGATTTAATTAAATCGATGGGTAATATTATAACAAAATATTACGATTGGATTCTTTCAGGAGTCGGATACACGTTGCTCGTTTCGCTTATAGGAACGCTTGTCGGACTTTTGATAGGTATTTTAATAGGTGTTTATCGAGTAATTCCCGATTCTAAAAATAAAGTTGCGAGAGTATTCAAAAAAATAGGAGATTGGCTGTTATCCGCTTACGTCGAAATTTTTCGCGGTACTCCTATGATGGTTCAGGCTTTGGTAATATATTGGGGATACGCGTTCTTAAATAACGGGCAGACGTTAAACGTAATATTTGCCGGCTTGTTGATAGTATCTATAAATACCGGCGCGTACATGGCTGAAATAGTCAGAGGAGGAATAATTTCTATAGACAAAGGACAGTTCGAAGGTTCTTACGCAATAGGAATGTCACACGCCAAAACTATGTTTTACGTAGTTATACCTCAGGCGCTCCGTAATATTTTGCCGTCGATAGCTAACGAATTCGTTATAAATATAAAAGATACTTCGGTTCTTAACGTTATCGGATTTACGGAATTATTCTTTCAGGCTAAAAGCATCGTTTCTATTAACTTTCAAACGTTTGCGACTTATTTGCTTATAGCCGTGATTTATTTTATACTTACTTTTACAATTACGAGAATATTGCGGCTTATCGAAAAGAAAATGGACGGAAAAAAGAATTATGCGGTTTTGGGTTCTCAAAACATGGACGCCGATTCTTATCTTCGCGAAAAAAACATAACGGGAGATAATAATAATGCATGATATTATCGAAATAAAGCATTTAAGAAAAAGTTTCGGCGATAACGAAATATTAAAAGATATTAATTTTTCGGTAAAAAAAGGCGACGTTACCTGTATTATAGGTTCATCCGGAAGCGGTAAGTCAACGCTTTTGAGATGTATTAATTTGTTCGAAACGCCGTCTTCGGGTGAAATTTTATTCGAAGGAGTCGATATAGTTCATATAAAAAAGGCTTCCGAATACAGAAAAAAAATCGGAATGGTTTTTCAATCGTTTAATCTATTCAATAATATGAACGTACTCGATAACTGTACTATAGGACCTCGAAAAGTTTTGAAAATATCTAAGGCGGAAGCTAAAGAGCGAGCTGTTAAATATCTCGGTCTTGTCGGTATGAGCGCGTATTTGGAAGCAAAACCGAACCAACTGTCAGGCGGTCAAAAACAAAGAGTAGCCATAGCTCGTGCTCTTGCGATGGAACCCGAAGTCATATTGTTTGACGAACCTACAAGCGCACTCGATCCCGAAATGGTCGGCGAAGTTTTGGAAGTCATGAAAAATCTCGCTCAAACGGGATTAACCATGATAGTGGTAACTCACGAAATGAGTTTTGCTCGTGACGTTGCGAACAGAGTGGTTTTTATGGATAACGGCGTTATAGTCGAAGACGGTAGCCCAGATGAGATTTTCGTTTGTCCTAAAGAAGAAAGAACACGCGAATTTTTGGCGAGAGTGTTATAAAATAATTAAATAACAATATTAAAACGGCGGTATTTGAAATGCACCCCAAAAGTTGGACACGAAAGTGACAAACTTTAGGAGGTGCA
>CAZQAC010000061.1:0-7209 GCA_964591125.1 uncultured Lachnospiraceae bacterium | reverse complement strand
CGGCAGGCGAGTATTGAGAAAGCATAACGTCGTTTTTATCGGTTAGAACGTTCCAGCCTAATTTTTTACATATAGTCTTTTGTTTTCTTGTCATTTGTCGATAAGGGTAAAAGTGATGAACGACTTTAAAAAGTATTTCATATCGAGCAATGATGGGCGAGTATATCATTTATTATCGTGAAAAAACAGCGGGCGGTATATGCGATGACAGATTGCTCGTAAAGCCCGCTAAATCAGCTGTTTCGTTTATGTCGAATACGGTTTATGAATTGCCGTACGAGGGGGCGAAAGAAATGTTGTTGGTCGACAATATTGACGATAAGGCTTTTTTGACCGAACTTTTTGAGGCAATGTATGAAGATTTGCCTGAGTCGAAGAAAAAGAAGATAAAACAACAGTAATTTTTTGCGGATCTTTATGTTTATAAAGACGGCGTATTTTTGCTATAATGATGAAGTAATTGAAAAAACAATATGTCATGCTCTTTCGAAAGCAAAGCGAAAAAAAGCAAAACAATAAAAATTATCATAATAAAGTTTATATTTTTTGAATCGTTTGTAAAAACGTTCACTCTTTCGATGTGCGGTCGGACGATAAATTATACGGATTATTTTATCAAATAAAAAATTCTTGAGATATATGATATTAAAGGACTAACGAATTTTTTTCGATAGTCCTTTTGTGGCGTTGGGTTGCTTTTCGCGTGAGTTTTTTTCATCCTCGTACATTTGCGCAAAAAAAATTGTAAAATTTTGAAAAACCTCTTGACAAATTGCGTTTCATGGTTTATAATAAAGTCGAAAGTCAAAGAAAGTCAAACTTTTATGAAGATAATTTCGAGTATCGGAACGAAAGCGAGAGAACGATGGCTTTCAAGAAGAAAAAGCAAAAGAAGCGGAGGCGAAATAATGGCAAATTTAAGTGATTTAATTGAGGCGTTTTTATTGGAAACGCTTGGCGAGGACGATAGTTTGAAAATAAGTCGTAACGAGCTTGCCAACTATTTTTCGGTAGCTCCAAGCCAGATAAACTACGTTTTGTCCACGCGTTTTACGCCCGACAGAGGATATACGATAGAATCCAGACGGGGCGGCGGCGGCTGCGTTACCGTAGTTAGAATACATCGCGACAATAACGATTATTTTGACGAAGTGATGCGATTACCGATAAACGAGGGATTAAGTTATACCCGAGCTTGTCACGTGATCGACAGAATGGTTAACGATAAAGTAATAACTTCGAGAGAAGGAAAATTACTTAAAGCGGCGGTAAGCGACAGAGCTTTGATAGTGCCTGCGGTAGTGCCTAAAGACGGATTGCGCGCAGGAATTATCAAGAATGTTTTAACCGAAGCGTTAAAAGAGAATACGGAACAACCGACAGACAAGAAGGAGGAATAAATTATGTTATGTGACGATTGTAAACAGAATGAAGCTACTTATCATTCTATAAGAAAAATAAACGGAATCAAAACGGAAACGCATCTTTGCGCACAATGCAGAAAAAAGCACGAATTCGATTCGTTGCCGCTGAGCGGAATAGGCGACATGTTCGGCGCGTTCGGAGATTTTTTCGGAACGTCGGTTATAGGTAATTCGACCTGCGAATATTGCGGAACCACGGCGGACGACTATCTGAGTACCGGATTCGTCGGTTGCGAACATTGTTACGATCAATTCAGCAGAATGATTTTGCAACAATTGCAGCAGATGCAGCAGAAAATTCAGCATGTCGGAAAACTTCCCGGACAACAGACCGCGCCGACAAGCGAATACGCAAGGCTTAAGGCGGAGTTGGATAAGGCGATCGAAGTCGAAGATTACGAAAAGGCGGGCAGAATCAACGAGGAGCTTAAGAAGCTTAAGGAGAATAAATAATGAGCGAACAGATTGTTATGCAAAGCAAAATAACGCTTTCGAGAAACGTTAAGAATTTTCCTTTTCCTACTCGTATGAGAGACAATCGCGCGTCGATAATTGCCGGAGGGGTGTATGAGGCGGTCGGAAAAAACGGTGGATACGAGCTGTATAAAATCGCTCAAATTTCCGAAACCGTAGCTTCTAAACTTCGCGAACAGGGCTTGATTACGGACAGATTGATGAATGACAGTCCGTACGGTAGCGCGATCATCAGCGACGACAAATCTATCAGTATTATGATAAACGAAGAAGATCATATCGTCGAGCAGTGTTTTGAAAAGGGAATGAATTTGGAAGTCGCATACGAAAGAATAAACCGTATCGACGACGAAATTGCGAAAAAAGAAGACTATTGTTATCACAACAAATTGGGATATCTGACGTCCTGTCCCGCAAACGTCGGAACGGGAATGCACGCGTCAGTTACGTTATTTTTGCCTGCTTTGACGTTGACGAAGAGTTTGCAGGCATGCGTAAATGCGGTAAGTCGTCTCAATATATCCATCAAGAGCATTTACGACGAAAGTCTTGGATGTTATCTGTATACGTTGACCAATCAACGAACGTTGGGGCTTAGCGAAAAGGAAATAATCGATCTCGTAACGAAAGCGGCGGCGCACGTTATCGATTCGGAAGAACGTTCGAGAAAAATGCTTAAAATATCTTCCGAACCGGAAATGAAAGACAAGGCGATGCGTTCGTACGGATTGCTTAAGAATTCGTACAAAATGTCCGCTTCCGAAATGATGGGGCTTGTCGCATGGGCGAAACTCGGCGCGTATTACGGTTATATCGAACTCGACGCAGATAAACTCGATGATTTGGCGTCTTCGTTGTATCCCGCGACTATCGTGACGGACAGCGGAATAACGTTTAAAAGCGCTCTCGATAGGGAGATATATCGCGCGGAGATGTTAAGAAAGAATTTCGCAGATTAGTCATAGGAGGTACATTATGAGTTATCCTTTATCCGAAAATGTAAAAAAAGCGCTTGTAGAAGCGGAAAAAATAGCAAATAAATATTCGAATCCGAGCGTCGGAACCGAACATCTTTTGTACGGGCTTATAAAAGTAGAAAATTCGGTTGCAGGTAAATTGTTGAGAGAGCACGGAGTTACGACTTCATATGCCGATTCGGTTTTTTCGGATTATCCTCATGAGATGGTTCGTTCGCTTTCGTTTACGTCGCGAGCGGCAAGCGTGCTTGCTTATGCCGAACGATTGGCGATAGGAAACGGCAGCAACGTAGTCGGAACGGAACATATTCTTTATAGCTTGATTATAGATCCCGCGTCTACGGCGGCATGTCTTATCAAACAGTACAATCCCGATCTCGGTTCGTTGGTGGCTAAGCTCGAAGACGCCATCGCGGACGGCGGAAAGAACAAGAAAGAGACGACGGAAGGCGACTCAAAAACTATTGAAGAACTTGCCGATCTCGGCGTGGATTTGACCAAAAAGGCGCGCGAAAACAAGCTCGATCCGATTATCGGAAGAAGCGAAGAAATAGAACGTATAATACAAATTCTTTGCCGAAAAACGAAAAACAATCCTGTTTTAATCGGAGAACCGGGCGTAGGTAAAAGCGCAGTTGTGGAAGGACTTGCTCGCGCCATAGTGGAGGGGAATGTTCCGGAATTACTTAAAAACAAGATGGTATTCGCTCTCGATATGGGTTCGCTCGTAGCCGGAACGAAATACCGCGGAGCTTTGGAAGAAAAGCTTAAGGGCGCGATCGACGCAATAAGGAAGCAAGGCAACATAATCGTGTTTATCGACGAGTTGCATACTCTCGCTCAGGCAGGTAGCAAAGAGGGCGAAGTTTCTCCGTCCGATATTCTTAAACCTTATCTTGCAAGAGGAGAATTGCAAACTATCGGCGCAACGACTACCGAAGAATATAGAAAATTTATAGAGAAAGATAAGGCGCTCGAACGTCGTTTTCAGCCTATAATCGTAGCTCCGCCTTCGGTTGAAGACACTATCGAAATATTGCGCGGTCTACGTGAAAACTACGAAACTTTCCATAAAGTCAAATTGCCCGATGAGGCGATCGTAGCGGCAGCAAAACTTTCGGATCGTTATATAACCGATCGTTTTTTGCCCGATAAAGCGATAGATTTGATAGACGAGGCGATGAGCAGAATGAAAGTTTCTGGAACGACCATGCCGGATAAAGTCAAAACGATGGAAGAAGAGCTTGCCGCGATCGTTGCGAAACTCGCCGATTTGGTTGCCAAACAGGAATATCTCGAAGCTGCTAAAATTAAGCCGGAAAGAGACAGGCTCATGAAACAAATCGAAGAGGAGAAAATCAAATGGGCGAAAGCGAACGAGCAGGTAACTCGTTCTATTTCGGCGGACGATATTGCCGAAATCGTTTCTAAGTGGACTAAAATACCGGTAAGTAAACTTACCGAAACGGAATCTCAACGCTTAATGAATCTCGAACAGATTTTGCATAATCGCGTTATCGGGCAGGACGACGCGGTAAGAAGCGTTTCTAGAGCGATAAGGAGAGCGAGAGCGGGACTTAAGGATCCGGGACGTCCGGTCGGATCGTTCTTGTTCCTCGGTCCGACGGGCGTAGGAAAAACCGAACTTACCAAAGCGCTCAGCGAGGCTATGTTCGATGATGAAAATTCGATAATTCGTCTTGATATGTCAGAATTCATGGAATCTCATTCGGTATCTAAATTGATCGGTGCTCCTCCGGGATACGTTGGTTTCGACGACGGTGGACAATTGACCGAACAAGTGCGCCGTAAACCGTATTCCGTGGTATTGTTTGACGAAATCGAAAAAGCGCACCCGGATGTTTACAACATGATGTTGCAGATTCTCGACGACGGCAGACTAACGGATAGTCAGGGACGTACGGTAAGCTTTAAGAATACCATTATCATTATGACGAGTAACGTAGGGGTCGCAGAACTTAAAAATAACAGAATGAGCCTCGGTTTCGGAGAAGCTAATCCCGCGGAAATCGATCGTTCTACCGACGAATTGCTTGAATCGGCGTTAAAACGTCACTTTAAACCCGAATTTTTGAACAGAATAGACGTTATTTGTTATTTCCATTCGTTGAAAAAAGAAGAAATTAAGCAAATAGCCGAAATATTGATTAAGAAATTCGAAAAAACTTTGGCTGAAAAGAACATTAAACTTTCTATTTCGGAAGGCGCAATGGATTATATCGTCAAAGAGGGTTACGATATAGAATACGGAGCAAGACCTTTGCGCAGAGTCATCGAACAGAAGTTGGAAGATAATATCGCCGAAGGAATAATTGACAAATCCATTTCGGATAATTCGGTCGTATATATCGATTACGACGGAGAAAACATTATGATTAACGGCAAAAAAGGCATGTAAACGTGTTTTTGAAGAAAATTGCAAAAACTTATAAAAAAGATTGGGTTCGGTTTTGTCCGAACTCAATCTTTTTTAATTAATTATTCGATTTTTTATGTTCGAAATGAACAAAAAAGTTCTGTCGAACGTTATTTTGTATTATTGTTTTTCAATTGGGTTTTAATCAACGCGTTGATCTTTTCTCTTGCTTCGATGACTTCTTTTGCGGTGCGCGCGCAACGGTCGAATCTGATTTCTCCGAATACGCTGCGGAGTGCTTCCGCCGTTTTTTCTTTGCCTATGAGCGAAGCGCATAATCGGAACGCTCTAAGATCTTGCAGTGCTTCGTTGAAGACTGCGAGTCGCAAAGATTCGTAAGCTTCGCCGTTTTGAGCGGGATAGACAGAATACGCGTCGCCGGAAGGAACGAAGTAGTTGCCCGTGCTGTCGAGATAAGGATTTACCGAAGATAACGAGCCGTAAGAGCTGTAAAAATTATATCCCCATTGCAAAAATCCTTCTATGTCGTAATAAAACAATTGCGCGCCTATACATCTGTTTCTGCATGACGGCATCGCGAAAAATCTGTTACTTACGTTTATCGATTGACCGCAACAATAATATGTCCATAAACGCGGGATTTTCGCGTCTATAAAGGGCTGAATGGCGTCGTTTGCGACGATAGGCAACGTTACCGCGCCGCTGTCGTAAAATTCTTTGTGAGACAAGGCGTCCGCGACGTTATAATCTTTAAGAAGATCGGCAACGACGGCTTTCGATTTGACGTATTGCTCGAGATTGTCGCGATTCGGTTCGTCCGAAACGTGGTAGTAACATAAATGATCGCGACCGAGTTTTTTCATGTGTGCGATAAAGTCTATGAGGAAGGAGCGAATGAATTTGGAATATTCTTCGCCCGCCGCGTCCGTTTCCCAACCGAAGATGCGTTTTTCTTTGCCGTTGACTTTTGCCATGATTTTAGGCGCGTGAGCCGCTCCCCATTGAGTGAAAAGGTGAGAAATTTCGTAGTATTTTATACCGCATCTGTCGCACATCGCAAGCCATTTGTCGAGCTTTTCGTATCCGAACAGATATTCTCCGTTTTCAACCGTTACGTCTACAAGCTGAACGGTTAGTCTTTCGCGACCTATTTCGGTATCGAGCGGAGATGTGAAAACGGGAGTTAAAAGCATATTCTGTCCGTTTTTAACGGCTGTTTTTACGAAATTTTCGACGATTTTCCACCATTTTGCCGAAAAAACTTTACAGTCGTAATAATGAGCTATACAATCGCCGTGAAACCATTGAGTTACGATTAGTTCTTGTTCTGGCAACGACGCGGGCAACACTTCTAATTTTAAGTCGTGAGAGGCAAGAACTTGTCCGTCGAGATCGGTTAATTTTATTTGCACGCGATTCACTCCGATACGGGAGACGTCCGTTTCCAACGTAATCCAAACCGATCTCAATTCGTTTACGACGACGGGAACGCGGTTTTCGTTTCCGAGCGGCAACAAAAGATCGGGATAGAGTCCGACCTGCGTTTTAATGAAATTGTCGTCGCTTTTTCCCGGATAACAAGGAAGCAGAGAGGGAATACATTCGACCGTACGAACGGTTACCTCGGATTGTCCGAAACCGTCTACCAGAATTTTTCCCCAGTCGCGGTGAACGCAATCTTCTCCGTAAGCTCTGTATATCAGCTGAACGGATATTCTTTCACCGACAAGCGCGGAAAGTTCGCTTAAAGTTTCGAATTCATCCGGATGTTGCTCGGGGAAACATTTTTCCAATGAAGTAACAAGGTTGGTTTTTATCATAAATCCTCCAAAAGACTCGTTTTATTTTTAATATTTTATCATATAAAACGTTTTACTGCAAGTGAAATGCACCCCAAAAGTTGGACACGAAAGTGACAAACTTTAGGAGGTGCATT
>CAZQAC010000060.1:0-7214 GCA_964591125.1 uncultured Lachnospiraceae bacterium | reverse complement strand
GAATTCTTCTGTTTCGGTACGAACGATTTGACTCAGATGACGTTCGGCTTCAGCCGTGACGACGCAAGCAAATTCTTGCCTTCTTATTATAACGCTAAGATTTATGAGTCCGATCCGTTTGCTCGTCTCGATACCATCGGTGTAGGTAAGCTCATGGAAATGGCAGTTAAGCTCGGTAAAGGCGTTCGCAAGGATATTCATTGCGGTATCTGTGGCGAGCATGGAGGTGATCCTTCGTCTATCGAATTCTGCCATAGTATAGGTCTTAACTACGTAAGTTGTTCGCCTTATCGTGTGCCCATAGCTCGTTTGGCTGCGGCACAAGCGAATATCAGCAATCCGAGGTCCTAAATCTTGGGTTAAAACTCAATAAAAACACCATGTATAGTGGTTTTGAGCCTGTATCTTTTTGGTACAGGCTCTATTTTTACGTTTTTTGGGCAAAAAATAAGCCGAAAATTTTATTCCACTCAAGTTGCCCATTTTATAAGAGTAAAAAATAGTGATATAATAAATACTCATTGCGATTTCTTAATTTGGAGTAAACTTAATAAAGAAATATTAATGGTTGTGCAAGTTGACGGAAGTCAAAACAAAGAAGAAATTCAAGCAAAACGAGATAGAAGAAAAGACAGATTGCTTATGGCAGCGGGAGTGAAAATTTTATGTCTGTCTAAAACAACGATAGAATGTAAAGAAAAAATAATAAAGATGTTGAAACATATTTAGGTTTAATCGAGATAGTAGAAGAAGATGTGGTTATTACCGATGAAAATAGAAGGCTTAATAAGTTGGTAGCGAAATTATCTGAAAATTATAAAAAGAAGAAGAAAACATTAATAGAGTTGATAGATAAAAGCACATACCATCATCCAATAAAGGCAACTGTTTAGATGACAGCATAATAGAAAATTTTTTCGGTTGCTTAGAGGTGGAAATGTTTTATTTCGAAAAGTTTTAGATGCTGTATGAATTCGTCTGTTGCTTGAAGCGTACGTAGACTATTGAAATAACGAGAGCAATTTTCTTGTTTCAGACGAAATTGGTTTGGCTTATCCCGTACTTTTTCGTAAGTAATTATTTACTTTTTTATCTAACTTTTTTGGTTTATAGCATCTTTAAAGATCCTTTTGTGTTTTGCAATTTGTGTAAACGGCCGGCTATTAAGAAACGAAAGTTTGTGGAGGAGCCTATATTTATTTTTGCGTGTTTTTATGCAAAGTTATACGATTTATTTTGTTATTTTATTGACATTGATAATAAAATATGTTAGTATTGTAATGAGACAGAAGTTTTATTTATATTATATATTTTTTGAAAAACGGAAAACGAGCCCGTTTCGCGTTTTGAGAAAAATTTATTTCAAAAAACAAAGACAAAAGTTTTGTCGCTGTAAATTTTAGAGTTAATCAAACAGGAGTCATGTTGATAATGAAAAGAGTTTTTATGCATTTATTGCGTCTGATCGTTTCGTTTGCCGCTATATTTGGCGGAATATATATCGAGACGTTGTTCTACGATAAAGGGCTTAAGACATTTTGGATATTGCTATATGTGTTTGCCGTTCCCGGAGCCGTTTGCGGTTTTTTATCTACTAGCCGCAGAAAAGCCAAAAATAAAGATGATGTGGTGTCAAAAGGCGAAAGCGGCGGTTTGGCTTTGGGTTTTGCCTTTTGCGGGGCAATATTGTATTGGATCGTAGCCGGAATTGCTGCTCTTGTTTTATTTATAAGCGAAAGCGACAACGTGAGTTGTTATTACGTCATATATACGATATTATTCTATATGTATCTGATTATTTCGTTGACGTTCGGTCGCGGATTAAAAGATTCCACAAACGGTACGGTTCAAGAATACGGAGCAAAAACCATGCGCACAGTGTGGATGTTCTTATTGATAATTCATTTTTCGGCAAAATTTCTTATTATGTATCCGGAATATTTTTCGAACGCGTTGTTTTGGGTTGTGATTGTTTTTCTTTCACTGCTCGCGATTAATTTCGGACCGGCGAGAGGCGATTTATTGTTTATCTGCGATTGGTTGTTCAGAAAAACGAAAAGAATATCGTCGAAGTGTCCGCATTGTCAAAAAAGTTTTGATCTTCCTGTGTATGTTTGTCCGAGATGCGGAAAGAAACACGATGATCTTATTCCGACCGAAGACGGCAGAATGTGGGTGGAATGCAGATGTCACGAAAAGTTGCCGACAACTTTTTTTAACGGTCGCCAAAAATTAGAGGCGCATTGCCCTCACTGCGGTTGCGCTATTAAAGACGGCGGTTTACACGTCGATGTGTGTATACCTGTTATCGGAGGAATCGGTGCGGGAAAAACCTGTTTTATAAGTCAGGCTATTGCTTCGATTGACGAGAAAGCCGCTTTGTATGGTTTGAATTATGAATATCAGAAGACGGACGGAGATACTTATCCTGCCGATAGGAATCTGTTGGCGAGCGGTCGGCTTCCGGGAAAAACGGACAGTATGAGATTAAGTTATCATCAATTCTATTTGATGCCCGAGAGAAGAAAGCTTAAAAATTTAATATCTCTTTGCGATGTTGCCGGAGAAGTGTATGCCGGAAACCGAGAGCTCGACGGGCAGATGGCGTATGCTTACGCGAATGCGTTTTTGATGGTGATCGATCCTTTGTCGGTAACGAGCTTCAGGCTGGAATCGGAAAAAACCACGAATAAAAAATACAGTTATAGTCCGCAAACGTTGGATGATATCAGCGGAAGATTAACGGCGATGTTGGAAAACATGTTCCGTATTTCGGCTAAAGACGAGCTCGATACTGTTGTAGCCGTGGTGTTTTCTAAATGCGATATTTACGGTCTTGAAGAGAGGATCGGTGCAAAGGCGGTTGCTCGGCTTGTTGATGAGGAAAAAATAGATATGTTCGAGGCTCAAAATCGTCTTTGCGAAAACTTCCTTAACGAATACGGCGAAACGAATTTTGTTAACGCAATGAAGTCTAAATTTAAAACGGTACAATTCTTTTGCTCGAGTGCGTTAGGGCATGAAGCGAACGGCAAATCTTTTACTCCGATTAACGTAGAAATTCCGGTATTGTGGTTGCTCGATAAATCGGACGCTAAGCTCGGGATATCTCAGCAGTTGAAAAAACAGTACGTTTTGAATAGTTGAAATTTTCTTAATCGCGGAGTTGCGTATTTTAATTATCGTATGATAAAGTCGATTTCGGTTAACGAATAAGAACGCAAAATAAGTTTATGATTTTCGATTTAATTACTAAAGCGACGCAGGCGGCGTTTATGCCATTTTTGTTTTGCTGTGTCTTATGCTTTTTTGAAAATCGGATAATCTAGTTCGGTGATTGAATAATATTCGGAGATATTATGAAAAATTATATCGGTTCGTCGAATAAAGTTGTTTTGATTATGACAGGAATTGGTGGCAGCGAAAACGGCTATGACGACAAATACGTTAAAATTGCCGAAAACATAATAAATAAATACGGGGCAAGCGTTTTTATCTATGCAACGCCGAAAGAGTCGTGGGGTAAAGGCGCCGAACGATTGAATAGCGCGGTAGTCGAAATTAACGACACGTTGCTTGAGCGCGGTATGACGGAATATGATTTGTATTGCATGGGTATTTCTGCGGGAGGCTCGTTTTTGGGCGCATATGCTTATCGATATCGGCAAATAAAAAAATTATTGCTTGTAAATCCCGTGATTCAAATAAATTACAATCATTTATTGAACGGTTTGGAAAACTCGTCGGCGGACGTAACGATTGTTTTGGGCGAATCGGATCCGTCGTATAAATTTTTGTTTATGCTCGATTCCGTAAAGAGAGAAAATATAAGAACGGTATCGGTGCCGAATGCCGATCATCATTTTTCGGGAAAAGAAAATTTCGAATTGTTTATAAAATTACCCGAAGCGTTTTTCTAAAACGATCGGAAATGATGTGTTGACTGAGATTGTCGGTTTGAAAAAATAATTCAAGTGCAAAGAGTCCCTTTTTTGACGCATGTGATTTGATTCGATATAAAAAACGAAAGAAAAAGGCTCGATTATTACCTTAAAAATTTTTATATTCGTAATATGCGGCTAACACGCGATTTTTTGCAAAAAATTAAATTTAATTGTATTAAAATTAAATAAATTTTAGGAGGTTGTTATGAAATATACGTCTGCAGAAGCGGGAAAATTACTTAAAAAATTGAAAGAAGAACAAGAATCTATACTTTTATGCGAGCAAAACGGCAAAGAATTTCTTGCTGCGGTCGGAGAGGATGTGGAATCCGTTCGTCCGGAATACGATTTTTCGGAAACGCAAAAATCTCTTTGTGCAATCGAGGAAAAAATCAGAAAGTTGAAACATACGCTCAACGTGTTTAATTCGACTACGGTTATTCCCGAATTCGAAATGACAATAGACGAAATGCTTGTGTATATTCCGCAACTTACTGCAAGAAAAAATAAGCTTGCCGTAATGAAAAACAAATTGCCGAAGGTTCGCGAACAGGCTCGTGCAAGCATTTCGTCCGTGCTCGATTATCGTTATTTGAATTATGACGTAAAAGAAGTTGTCGAAGAATATGAAAAAATTGCGGATACTTTATCAAAAGCACAAAATGCACTTGATTCGATAAATATGACGAAAACGTTGGAGGTCGAATTATAAGTCGATTATCCATTATTTTCCGTCCGACAAAATTAAAAACAACGGGTGTTTTTTTCGGGTTTAAGTTTAGCGTTGAGGTTTTTTCGTTATTATTTTGTTATCCGTTATAGGTTAGCGTTAAACGTTTTGATCCATGAAATAAAGCAGATATATTATGACGGAAAAAACTTGAATTCGTAATTGCCGTTTATCGGCGATTGCGAATTCGGCGGACGAAGTTCGGTTTCAATCCGCTACATTTTTTTGTGAAAATTTAAATGATTATCCAAAATAAAAACAATGTGTTGTTTGAACGCATTGTTTTTATACAATATTTATTTGAAAGAATAAATTCGGCGGCAAATTGTTTTTTTTATTTTACATAAATTATATGTATTTTACCGAGTAAATGAGGTAGGCGTTTTTTATTTACGAACGGCATTGTCGAATGTTGTAAAGCGCGGTATTTTTTTTGCGCATAACAGAGAAAAAGATTTTCTTTTTTAGGTGAATGTGCTATAATACGGGTGACAAATCGGGAAAAGGAGCAGTCATGAACATTGGGGAATCGTATGCGAGTGATTGCGCAGCGTATTGACGTTGGTCGCGAGCGTACGTTCGGTATCGGTTTGACGTTGGCGGTAGATTTTTTCGTTATTTGGGGCAAAGTGATCGCACGATCTTAACCGTAGAAATCGCATGACGGTTACGGCGATTTTTGGGAAATATAGGGAGGTTTAATCGAAAATGTTATGGATTTTAGCGGCAATTTTTTCTGCTGTATTTGCGGGAGTTACGGCGATTTTATCTAAATGCGGAATTAAAAATACCAATTCTAACGTTGCAACGGCAATGCGAACGTCCGTTGTTTTGCTTTTTTCGTGGTTGATTGTTTTTCTAACGGGCGCATATCGAGAAATTTTGGAAATAAGCGTAAAATCATGGATATTCTTGCTCTTGTCGGGCGCTGCAACGGGAATAAGTTGGCTATGTTATTTTAAGGCTCTGTCAATCGGTGAAGTGTCTAAAGTCGCGGCGGTAGATAAATCGAGCGCGGTATTGTCCGTGCTGTTTGCAATCGTTTTGTTTTCGGATGAGCGGAATTTGTGGTATGTAAAAATAATTTGTCTTTTATTGATCGGTTTGGGAACGTTTTTTATGACAGATATAAAAAAAGAGGACGGAGGACAAAGTCTTTCGTGGCGTGTTTTCGCTATTCTGTCCGCCGTGTTTGCGGCTGCAACGTCGCTTTTAGCAAAAACCGGAATAGAAAACGTCGATTCCGATTTGGCTACGGCGATACGCACTTGCGTTGTTTTCCTCTTTGCGTGGATTATCGTAATAGCGAAAAAGGAAGTAAAATTAGTAAAAGAAATCACGAAAAAAGATTTGTTGTTTCTTATTTTGTCCGGAATTGCAACGGGAGCGAGCTGGCTTTGTTATTATTATGCGATAAAAAACGGGCAAGTCAGCGTAGTTGTCCCCATAGATAAACTGAGTATTTTGATTACCGTCGCGTTTTCTCTTGTTGTATTCAAAGAAAAATTGTCAAAAAATCGTGGCTCGGCTTGTTTTTGCTGACGGTTGGCACGGTTTTGATGGCGGTATTGACGTAACAATTTGCGCGATTCGGGTAGAAAAATAAGATGTTTTAACGAAAAATAATATACGTTTACGGACGGAAGTTTAAATAAATCGGACTTCCGTTTTTTTATAACTATTCGATTATATAATAAACTAATTAAAAAGAACGATTGAATTTATGACAGTTTGTAAGCTATTTTACGATAATTGTCAAAATGAGTTGCTTTGTGATAAAAAATATGATAAACTGTATGCAGTGTGATTTCAAGATATATGCGTGACATAGTAATTGTAATTTTGGCGGAATTAAGCAGCGTTGATGAGAAAATAGTCATTACGCGGAATTTAATGTGCATGAAATTATCGAGGCTTGTTTTTGATTGATCGATACGATATTTTAAACAAGCAATCGGTTGTTGACGTAAAGCTTAATACGGATCAACGGAAGCGGACGGATAAAATTACAAGTTAAATTTCAAAACAAAAAAGGAATGAATAAAAACAAAACATGAAAGAATATTTTATACCTGCGGAATTGACGGAAAACAAAATTATCGCACCGATTCAAGATGTGGCTTACGAACAGAGATTGCGAAAAATGTTTGAAAGCGTTTTGACGGAAAACGGAATCGATGCGCAAATAGATTCGGTTACGTTCGGACGTACCGTTGTAACTTTTAGATTTATTATTGATCGGTCGAAATTTTCTGTGGAAAGTTTTTATAATTTAACGGGCGAATTCTCAAAAAAAGCGGACGGCAGAGTTCGCGTTTACATCGATCGTAGAACATATATGCTGTGCGTCGAGATCAGAAACAACAATCGTACTTTTACTCAATTTAACGAAGTGTTTCGTAGCGACGAGTCGGAAGAAAATTCCACTCGAAAAAATGAGCTTACGATTGCGCTCGGACAGAATTCGCAAAACGAATATGTGACTTATGACTTGACTCAAACTCCCGATATTTTGGTCGTAGGATCAGAAAAAACGGGAA
>CAZQAC010000059.1:0-7818 GCA_964591125.1 uncultured Lachnospiraceae bacterium | reverse complement strand
TGCCGTACACCGGTAGTGCCGTTGCAATTGATGGTGATTTGGCTGATGATATTTATTCTAAAGTCAGAAATTATTCAATGCTTAAAGATAAGCCGGATAACAACGGTTATTTCAACGAAATTTTCGAAAACGGAATAATCGGTTACTTTAAGAAGAAACTTATGCAAACGTACGGTGACGAAGTAAATATGGATATTATTTCCGCTCTTGAAAAAGAAGCGGAACTCGAGCAGGGTGAATGCGATCCGGCAAAAGTGGAACAGTATGTTAAACACGCTATTGATGAAACGAGAAAACTTTCAAATCCTTTTATAGAAAGACCTCTCGGCGAACAAAAAGCACCGATTTCCGCTTGTGCGTACAATTTTAAATTAGATCCTTGCGATGATTCTCCGCGTTCTAATTTGATTGCTAAGGAACTTAAAAATTTCGGTGGTACGCCCGATGAAGATATTCCGCTTGGAATGATTATGTTCTATCAGTCGATTTACGGTTTGAGAGCGAATAAACTTTCTAAATTTGCTCCTGCCGATGAAAGCGGCAGAGGTGAAGGTGAATATTTCAAGGCTTATTATGAACTTGTAAATCAAATTAAGCCTAAGTCTGATAAAACACCGGTTATAACGCCGCACATTGATCGAAATTGGCATATTATTTCCGCTATTCCGGATTTGGACGAGAAAAATCAGGTTGCTCAGGAGAGAAAAATTTACAAAGCGTTTATTCTTGGTTTCCTTCTCGATATGATTAAATATTCGAAAGTATCGGAGGGTAAATATCTTTACAGATTGGAAATTAAAGGTTGCAAAGCCGAAGATTTCGTTGTTTCTAATCAGACACCCTGTGATAACTTCTATGAAGTACTCGACGCATTAACCATTAATCCGGTCGTTGTAAATTGTATTATCGATGCCGCTAATAGAATTTTCGAAAAAGAGATTAACGGATCTTCAAAGGTTACTTTTGCGACAAGTAAATTAAAGAACAGATTAGACTCTATGTCTGCCAAAGAGTTTAATAAAGACGGTCTTACGCTTTTTGATATGGCAACGTTATTGAAAGTTTCAACTCCTTCCGCAAACTTTGATAAAAATCTCGGTGCCGATATTATGAAAGTTATGCTCGACGTAGTATATGAATATATGAAGAGCATGACGCTTTCTAACGACCTTGATTTACTGTACGGTCGTTTTGTAGTAGAACAGTACAAGAAATTCGACGCTAATATTGATTGGTATCTTGAAAATTGGAAGGATAATTTTAGCGAGTATATCGACGATATGATTCGCGTTGCGACCGAATCTTTGGAAGACAGGGATTTGGACGATCTTTGCGAAGAAGTCAGATTGCATCGCAAAGCCGCCGTTGAAAAGCGTGGCTGATAGCAACGTCTCGATAAGGAGGTGACGGTAGTTGTTCACCGTCATTATTCAAAGTAAACGCTCTTCTGATTTAATGAAAGAGTATAAGTTTTTGTTTAAACCGTTTGTAGATGAAGGTTCTATTGCGTTTTGCGATTGGAACGAGTCCGGTACCGACGTTCGGTCATCAGTACCGGACCTCTACAATATAGTAAGAGGCAAAAAAGAATGGCGTGCTTTAATACTTAATACGGACTCGATTTACGATTACAAGGGTTCGTTTCGTCCGAATAAAAACAATCCGTACGATTATTCAAGTTCCGATACCGATGATATGCCGCATGAAAGTCCGATTCCCATTATTCGACTTACTCACGTTATCGGCGGTTATTCCGCGGCTCCTACAAAGGAATTCGAAAAAGGTTTCGAATATATTGATGACGAAACCGGCGAAAAAATACGGGTTAGAGAGTCGGAATTGACCGAAGATGAAATATATCGACTTTCGATGGAGCATTACGACAGTTTAACCTCGGTATATATTGAAAAAGAAGACGTCGATAGAATAAGACTACAAGAAAACGTTGCTCAAAAATATTCCTTTACGGATATCAGACCTGAAGAAATTATATTGGTATCTACAAAAAAGAAAATAGAAAACAATGAGAAACAGCGGATAGTTGAATCGTGGAAGAACCATTTGGAAATGACCAGTTCTTCATTTTGGGAAAGAAATAAGTATCCGAATAATTGCCGTTTTCTATATTACGATATTACCAATACCGATAACTCTTTGTATCAAAAAGAATTGACAGAGTTTTGGCTGTCCGTATTAACTTTGGCGACCAATAAAATATCGGCAAGCACTTTACAGGCGTATCGTCTTTATAAATTGCACGTAGACGTATCTACGGAAGAACTTTCAAAGATACTTAATTTGCATTTGAATAAAATGACTTCGGTTTACGCTTTCGTTAAAGAACAACTTAAATTACGGCCGAATTATTCTTTCGACGAGGAAGAAGAATTGGTTCACAGACAAACTATTCCCGTGGCTATTGAAAAAAGCGAAGGAAAAGATTTGTATATGGATTTAAGTAAGATTGGTCTATGCCGAGATTGTCCGAGTGATGAAAACGTTTTTTGGTCGAATCAACTAAGACAAAAAAAGGATAATCTTAATCGTTATTTAAAATCACCTCGTAGGGCGATTGATAAGTCTGCCAACAGGCTTAAACTTAAGGTTGAAAGTTTTACCGGTGAATATTATGAACTGGATAAATTTCAACTTTTGGATATTGAAGAAATTATGGCTGATTTAGAATTGAAAATCACGTCTTCGGGGGTAGAAAACGTAGTCGACAAAAACAAGATTAACGAATCTATAGTGAAACTTGATAAAAGGGTTAGAAAAGAAATAAGTTTCAGGCTTAGAAAAAAGACTGCGATAATCGGCGGTCTTATAATTCTTGCCGTAGTGTTAGGCGGATATATACCGTATCTTATTCAGGCGGTAAAAATATCAACGAAAACTTTCTTAGCCGCGGTCGTATTGGCTTTAACCGTACTTGCTTTATCTGCTTGCGGTGGCATAATTTCATTGTTTGTGCAAAGGAAACGTATAGTATCCGTGATGAAAAAATTTAACGATTTAATGCGTGGCGTCGTAAATAACGTGCGTTCTTACGCCGTTAAATTCGAAGAATATTTTTCAAATATTTGCACTTATATGAAAGCACAGTCTATTTTAGACGGCATTGATATGAAAAAGGAGAATACAACCTCTCGTTATAGTTTGTTAAACGCTCATAAACGTGCTTTACAGTCCGCTATCGAACGTGACGGCGAATGGATATCGTCTTACGGAATAACGCGTGTTGATGAAATGATTCCCACTGTAACGTCCTTTTTTAAAACGGAAGTAATTCCAAAAGAAAACTCGTTGTATTATTTTACGGTGAATAGCGATGAAAACGATATTCCCATCAATTCCACCGGTGACTTGATTAGTTCTCCGTATAAGTTTGTGGAGAAATTGTGGATTGAACGCGAAGACGTTTTTGATGAAGAGGAGGCAGAGGTTTAAATATGAATTTTCTTCATTTTATAAAAAGCGTATTGGGGATTATGCCCTTTCTTGCACTTTGTTTTGCCAATGCAAAAATCAATCTTAATAAAGCGAATCGTTCAAGACAATTTTTAATGCCTATTATCTCTTTTGTTTATTGTATTTTAGGCGTAGTGTTCCTCAACGTCGTAAATAATTGGATTTTAAATTTATTTAATTGGTTATGTAAATATTTTACGTTTTTGCAAAATATATCTTGGCAACAGATAACAACGTACGTATTGAACGCAATATTCGTTTTGGGATTTATCATTGTAAAAAGTATTTTGTTGCCGATAATAAGCAGCGTTTGGAAATCGAATAAAATTTCCGAATATACTTCCGGAATTTTTTACGAACGAGAAGAAGACGTTGATAAATGGTTACTAAAACTTAATTTTGCTAATTTTAGAGGATACGTAAAGGGATTTTACGTTGCCGCGTTTATTTCATCGATTATCGTATTTTTACTTTCCGTAAATTTCCCCAAATCGATATTCTTTCAAGCGGCGTTTTATCCGGTTTTCGGTGTTATTGTATTGGGTGAAATCGTATTCTTTTTGTCGGGACTTACCAAATCGGAATTTGTGGAAGATATTCTCGGTGAAGACGAAGATTCTTATAAAGTTGCGAACTATGGAATTTTAAGAGAAATTTTAAGGGATTTATTTGCCGATCATATCTTATATGAAAGCACTCTCGATACTTCCGACGGTATTTCCGAAACGTTCGACGAATTGGATGAAACGTTGCAAAGTGAAGATCCGTCGCTTAAATTGATAGGTTCGTATTATATGAACTTAAAAAACAGCGGAACGGAAATCGATATTAATTACGTTAAAAGTTCAATAAGTCTTATTAACGGTAAAAGTACTTTGTTTTGTAATCCGTTTTACCGAGATTTAACTCACTACATTACGTTGCCGATGATTAAGCAACTTATCGGTTATAAGAAATGTTTAATTGTGTTAGGTCGAGATTCGGCTTTATCCGACGTTAAGCAATGGATTGATTCAAGCCTCGAGGGATTTTCGAATACCGACAGTTTGTGGCAATCACAAGTTTTAAATGAATACGGTAACGCTTCGGACGTCGGTATTATTAAATTCAGTGATATTCATAATCTTAAAATTCATAAAGCCAATAAAGAATTTTTGAGCAAAGTCGGTTTCGTTTTTTTAGTCGAACCGTCTCGTATATTGGCAAGCGGCCAAATTGGGCTCGGCTTGTTAGTAAATAATTGTGAAACGTCTGATAAAGAAATAGTCTATTGTGCTTGTGACAGAAACTGCGACGGTCTCGTGGATGCATTATCCCATACGCTAAAAACCAGTATTACCGAAGTTACCGCCACGGTTAGCGGCGGCGGTAACAATTCGCAAACGTATTGGAATGCCGACGGTAAATATATGCATCATAAAATTTTCCCCAACGTTTCGAGATATCTTGGTATGGGTACTGAAATTAATGCGGTTGCTATGAAGTATCAGATAGATCAAACCGGTTGGGTTGGCAGTGAAAAATTCCCGGTACACGATATGAAATGGATTGCGGGACAGTATTACAAGCAAATTTGCCAATATGCCGATTTGCCGGAAAGCCAAGCCTTCTTCAATAGATCGTTTAACGCCTATTCTAATCTTTGGAGTGCCGAAAGAAAAGAAAATTCTTTTCTTGTAGTAGAAGACGAATTTCAAAATTTGTTTGAAATTACGCGTGTATTTGCGTCGCGTGCAAAAAATCAAGGATTTGTTAACGTAATTAGCGAAAATTATTTTTTGCGTGATTATATGCTTGATAACGTAGAAATTTTTTCTGCGGATCCAAAAGCAATTCCGACAATCGTACCGGATTTTGCTCGAACAGAACGAAATATGGTATTAAAGTTAATTATGATGATGGCTTACGATACGGTTAGCGAAGAAAGAATTTCAAAAGAATTAATGCTTTGCGGTATTGCTTTTGAAAACCCGTATACTACGTTGAAAGAATTAATAATTAAGCACTGTAACGTAGAAGATGCTTCGCTTAGCGTTCGGTTTAAAGAAGAACTTCAAAGTGATTCGCTTAATAGCGTAGTTGTAAAATATTACGAAATTAATGAAACCAACGAACTTTACGGATATGCTCAATCGCTTAAAAACGCATATTATATTGCCGAAGATGAAGAAGGCGAAAGCCATTACATAGGAGCCAAACATTACGGTCACGTTTTTCAGGCAATGCTTCCCGGTCAATTTATGACGTTTGAAGGCAAATATTACGAGATTCAAACCGTAACGCCTTTAAACGGAGTAGTTGTGAGAAGGGCTGCAGATCATATTACCGGTCGTAATTATTATAAGCAAATACGAAAATTTGTTTTTAATAAATGGATTGACGCTACCGAAATGGGCAGTAAACGTGAATTTTCCGATATTGAGATTATACGCGGTTTTGCGGATATTTCAGTAGAAACCGAAGGCTATTTAAATATGGATTCTTACGGTAATTTGGCAAAAGCACGAAAAGTTTTAATAAACGGTGTGCCAACGCGAAATTATCGAAATAAGAGTATTCTTAAAATTAGAATGCCTAAAAACTGTACGAATCGTATTCGCTATACGATTTGCTTGTTAATGAATGAAATTTTCAGAACGACTTATCCGGAAACTTATCACTATATAGCCGCGTTAACTTCGTTTAGCGAAGATTGTTTTTCCGAAAATTTAAAATATGCAACTTATCGCTTAGACGGCGAAAGCGACGATAATTGTATTTATATCGTTGAAGACAGCGATATTGATCTTGGATTAATCGTTTCGGTTGAAAGAAATCTTAAACGGTATTTTGAGATTATTTCGGACGTTTTGGATTGGCATAGTAAAAAAATGCTTGAAACGTTACCGGTGCCGGAAAACGATGATGACGAATTCGTCCCTGATTTTGGAGATAAGCCTCCAAAAAAACGCAAAGGATTATGCGGTGTTTTCGATAAAGTAAAAAATTTCTTTAAGAAAATTTTCGGCAAAAACAAAGTCGAATTTGGCGTTTTATTCGAAATACACGTTCGGAATATATTTGGTGCACGAGCTGCTGATTAATATAATGATGAGCAAGGGGCTTAACGTTTTGCCTTCTTTGCCGTGTGCGGGAATTTTGGCGGAAAGCGTGATTGTGTTTTTGATAAGCGCTTTGATAACGGGAATTATAATTTGGCTGCCATGCGGCAGATTTATTGTGTAGGAGGTTTGTATGCGTCCGATATTTGATGCGTTGACAAATGCCGATTTAAACAAACAAATTCAGTTTCATATGCCGGGACATTTGCGCGGACGGGGGTTTGACGGGTTTGAGCTTTCGGCGCGCCTTGACGTGACGGAGCTGCCCGAAACGGACGATTTGCATTGCCCGGAGGGCGTGATTAAAGCATCCCAGGACAATGCGGCGAGAATTTTCGGTGCCGAGAAAGCGTATTATCTTGTAAACGGTTCGACGGCGGGCGTGCTTGCTATGGTGCTCGGGTGCGTTAAGGACGGAGAAAAAATAATTGCGGACAGGTTTTGCCACAAAAGCTTTGTGTCGGCGTTGGCGCTTTCGGGGGCGGAGGCTGTTTGGGTTGTGCCAGAAATAACAGATGACGGAACAATGTGGGGCGGCATAAAATGTGCCGACATAATTAAAGCCATGGAAGAAAACCCCGATGCGAAAGCGGTTTATTTGACGTGCCCGAATTATTTCGGATTTGCAAGCGACTTGAAAAAAATTGCGGACGCGGTGCACGAAAAAAACATGCTGCTTTTGGTGGACGGTGCGCACGGAGCACATTTCGGTATGAGTGAGCATTTGCCGCCGAGCTTGATAAGCCTGGGTGCGGATATGGTGTGCGTGAGCCTGCACAAAACATTGCCGTCGCTTACTCAAACGGCAATGCTGTTGACAAACGGAGAATACGACACAACGCAAAGAGCGCTGAGAACGCTGCAGTCGTCGTCGCCGAGCTATTTGTTTTTGGCAAGCTGCGAATATGCGGCGGAATTTTACGAAAAATGCCCAAAAGAGCGCTGGGACAGGCTGTTTGAAACAGTGAAAAGGTATTTTCCCGAACAGACGGAGCTTTGCGGAAACAGTGTGAAGTATAAAGACTTTACACGCTTGAATTGTCGTGTTTCGGGCAATCCGTACAATGCGGCTGAGGTTTTGAGAAAAAAATATGCTATTGCGACGGAGTGCACATACGGAGGCGGCGTTGTGGCAATATTGAACAGTTTTCACACGGAAAGCGACGTTAAACTGCTGAGGCGCGCCATAGACGAGGCAGGCGGAGGCGAAGGAGAAAAAATACGGCTGGCGCCGCTGAAATCGGTTGCG
>CAZQAC010000058.1:0-8405 GCA_964591125.1 uncultured Lachnospiraceae bacterium | reverse complement strand
TAAACTTCGATTTGCGTCAAAGCCGCAAAACCCAAAATTTCCGTGACTTGCGTAAAATTTAACAATTTAATTTTTCTCGTTTTTTTCGGCACGGATAAAATAATTTCCTGTCCTTTTGAATTCGCCGAATTTAAATCCGAATCGTCCAGGCTAAAACAACAGGTTATCTTTTCCCCGTCCGAAAAAAGCGCGTCTATGCTTTTCCAATACGAATCGTGCGGTTTACCCGTAATCGCGTCGTGCTTAAAATCCGCTCGCAAATAAAAAACAAGCTTGTATATCTCCGCTTCCGCGCCCAAATCAAGCGTGAATTCCAAATCGTTTCTGGCTCCGCCCGCCCAAGAATGATACGGGTACGCACCGTGCCCTTGATTGTTTTTTTCGCCGTCTATCGCGTTTCGTTCATAAAAACACGGTTCGTTCCGCGTTACAAAATTCGCGCTAGCATGAGGATACGCTCCCGTATTTTTGCGTAAATCATAGGCGTTCAACGCTAAATTTCTATAAGCGAACGCTTCGTCGTCCGATACCTCTCTTGCATAAATAGTTTGATTTTCACTCTTAAAAACACCTGGCGCATAACCTGCCGAAAGCTCATCGTCGGCCGGAACGACATAAGTAAAACTCGAATTCGGCAGATATAAAATATGCTCCGCCATTTTCTCGTCCATTCTCACCGCAAGAAATTTACTTACGTCTGAACGTAACCTTATCTCGTCGCAATTTTCCAACACTCCGCTCAAATTCTCTTTTATTAGATTGCCGCAGGTCGAAAACTTTTCGGTTCCGTTTTTATCCGTAACACTCAAAAAAATCACTATAAATCACCGTTTCCTCTCGATTTTCTTTTTAAAACATCATACAAACAGTTCCGACGACAGCCAAAATTAATGATATATACGTTTTCTTCGTAATCTTTTCGCCGAAAAACAGTCCGAATATCGCAGACATTACCAAACATCCTCCCGTCGTAATTGTCGATTGCACGCCGGCGTTAACATAACTCGCCGTAGTAGTCGTCAATAAACTTGCGATTCCGTTTACCAACGTATAACCGACGGCACTCCCTACCGATATGAAACGACTCCTCGCATTTTTTTGAACCGTTTCGGATTCGCCGTTCGTCGTATTTTTAGTGTTCTTGCGTTTCCCGCATAATTTAATACCGCATAACAATAATAAAGACAACAACAATCGCAATAAATTACACAACAATAAGAATCCCGAAGAACTTACCGTTTCGATCGTGGCTTTTTGATGCCAAAACATAAAAACTCCGGTGAGTCCGTTCGTTATAAAAATCATAGAAAAACAAATGAGCGCACGAAAATTTATTTTCTTATTGCCGTCGCTTTTTAACGTAATCGTCATTGCCGCCAACATCAAAACGATCGAAAGACATTTTATAAACGTCAAACTTTCGCCGATAAAAAGACCGTAAACAACGGGAAGCAACATGCCTCCCGACATCATAAATAACGAATAAACGGACAAATCGGCTAACTCCAAAGCTTTATTTCCGAATACCGTGCATGCGATACAATCGATAGCATATAAAAACGCGACGATTAAAGAAAACCATGAAAATTCAAACTTCCAACCGTTCAATCCCAAAAAGAGGGGCAACGAAACAAAACACGCGATAGCGCTAAACAAAACCGAAGCAAAAAACTTTGCGCCGTTTTGTTTTTGCCAACATTTTGTAAATATAAACTGAACCGAAAACAATACGGTCGCCGCTATTATCATTAAATAATACTCTAACATCTTTTGTTTCCTTCGTTCTTTCCCGAAACTCCTCGTAACTTTATTATAATTATATTATACAACCGAAACAAAAACATTGCGTTTATTTTCCCGAATATCGCAAATCTATCCAAACATCTTCTTTCTATGATAATTTAATCAATTTTATTTGGTTTTTTTGCGTTAAATATTGCATTTCTTTTCTTTTTATGCTATAATCTTCATAAAAAGAAACGCGATTTCCGTCCCAAGCTTTCTTAATAAAAACGCGGACGAATTATCATTAAACGGAAAACGATTAATTATGCAACACATTTTTTCGACATGCGAAGAGGCGATCTCTTTCTCCACAACAAACAAATCTTTCGGAATTTTTTGTTCCGACAACCCCACGTCCAATCAAAAAATGCACGTTCACGATTGCTGCGAACTGTTTTTTTGCATGTCGGACGGAAAAAGTTTTATCGTCAACAACAAAGTTTACGACGTCAAAAAAGGAGACGTTTTCGTAATAAATCCGTTCGAAGCGCATAAAGTCAATTCTGAAGAAGGCGTCAATTTTCGTCGTTATTCCGTCCATCTCGATCCGATTTTTTTACATTCGAATTCCGACGACGATTGTAACCTTTCGGAATGTTTTTTCAGTGCAAAAATTTCTAACCGTTTTTCTTTATCGGACGAACAATTTATCGAATTTTCCGATTTGTTGCAAAAATTGACTTGCCAATACAATTACGGCGATTCATTGCGCAAAAAAATATATATGATAGAAATATTATTGAAAATCAACGAATTATTCCGCATAAATACTGTCGACAATTCGACTGCTTTTAATTTCAAAGCGATTCAAGACGTTCTTAGCTATATCGATAAAAATTACGCCGAAAACATCACATTGGCGGACATAGCCAAGAATTCATACCTGTCCGTCACTCAATTATGCCGTATTTTCAAAAAATACTGCTTCACTACGGTTATGAAATATTTGACTAGCAAACGCATAGCCGCCGCAAAAAAATGCTCGCCGACGGAAAAAGCGTCACTGAAACAGCTTTCGCTTGCGGCTTTAACGACTACGCGAATTTCATCCGAACTTTCAAAAATATCGTAAAGATCTCGCCCGGAAAATACAAACTCGCTTCTCATAATTGTTATACAGACAATACGAGCGATTACGAAATCGAATCCGCAGAATAGTAAAACAATTTAAAATAAAACTCACGTTTCTCGCCGTCGTTCAACAACGCCGAACGATTTTTTACATCTATAACAAATAACGAAAAAGCAACCACGTTGTAACGCAATCGTCATAAAGAAAACCGAAAACAAAACGGTCACCGCTATTATCGTTAAGTAATATATGTAGCTATCTTTTGTTCTCCTCGTTCTATTTCAAAATATCTCGTAAGCTTACTTAAAAACAGCATATTTTCAGCGATTTTATGTTCGCCGTTATATAATTGTTCGTTTATCGATACTGCTTTTTTTGACGGCTTTAGCTCACAAAACAACTGCCATTCACCCCAAAAAAAATCAAAAGCACAGTTTTAGCGGTGCCGATTTTCTTATATAGAAAGTTTGCCGTATTGTTTTCGTGATTTTGCCAAAAACGCGCATCGTCCATAGAAAATAATCGGTTTACAAATACGCTCGAACTTATTATAAAAAATAAAAGCATACATAATCGTAAGTTAAAATCAAAGATACTCAGAAGATAACGTAAAAAGCCGAAACCACCGTCAATTCGGAAGTTTCGGCTTTATTTTTAGTAATAAAAATTATTCGATAAACAACTTAGGTACAGCGGCAAGATACCACACGCAACCGGATTCCGTTGCCGATTCTTGATAAGTTTTGAATCCGAGAGTATTTCCGAATAAATCGCTTGTCGCCTGTTTTGTCGCGACGCTATTCGCATCCTCTCTTTTCGCATAACTTTCGTTATCTCTCGTTGCCGTTATCGTCAAGGAGGAATCGTAATAGCTGTTATCGAACTCTGCTTTCGAATCGGCATATACATATCCCGCCTTAACCGTTCCTATACCGTCCAATCTCGTTACCGCAACGTTGACAGAGCCTTTAACGAAACAGTCTTTAACCGACGATTTACTTGTGGAAACGGCGAAAAGTCCTGCGACAGACGCATTTCCCAAAACGTCTGCTTTTAGCTGCAAATCCGAATAAACTCTCGAAACGCTTCCGTTGGATACGAGACCAAACGTTGCCGCATAAACATGATTCAGTTTTCCTTCTGCGCCCGTACTCTTCGCGGTAACGGTTATTTTTCCGACAGATTTTATATCGGTTACCGTAGCTGCCGTTTCGCCCGCAACCATACCTACATAAGAATTGCTGTCACAAGATTTATTTGTAACGGTAACGGTAGAATTCACCGCGCAAGCACGTAAGACCGCGCTAACGGTCGAACTCGCTTTATTAGCTCCGACAAGTCCGCCCGCATACATCGACGTATGAACAAAGTCGTTTATTTCGAGCGTAACTTTAGAAACCGAATACTTTATGCTTCCGTAATTTATACCGACGATTCCGCCGACATAGTAAGAATTGTAAGGAACGGTTATATTCGAACCTTCATGTGTTTTCGAAGTAATCGATCCGGTGAAAACACAATTCTCGATAGATCCTTCGTTTATGCCGGTCAACAATCCTGCCGCGTAAGAGCGCGTCACAACATCGCAGTTAAACAACTGAGTCTCGATCGTACCTGAAAGAGTCAAATCCTTAACTACTCCGTTAGAACCTATTTTCGTAAATAATCCGAAATATGCGTTATCCGTAAGATTTTGATTCGTCGTATCGATTTTTAAACCGCTTATCGTATACCCGTTTCCGTCTAACAATCCGCAGAATCCTTTTTCAAAATTTAACGCCGTCCAAGAACCGGAAAGAGTTATGTTCTTGCCGAGAATATATTCGCCGTCGTATTTGATATTTTTAAGTTCGCTTGCGGTCCTGATAATACTGTATCTCTGCTCGAATTTAGCCGTTAACGTATTATTTCCGTCAATAGTTAAATTATACGGATTAGCGTCCGTAACGAATGTATTTCCTCTATACCAACCGATAAACGCGTAACCGTCCGCAGGCTTGGCAGTCAAAGTAACAACAGAACCGTAAAGCGCTCTTCCGTCTTTCGTTACCGTACCTTTGTTCTTATCTTCACTGGTCACCGTAAGCGTATATTCTTTAGGATTCCAGACGGCTACGAACGTCGCCTCGGTGAAATCGACAACGCTCAGAACACCGTTTGCACCGGTCACCGTAGAACCTTTTTTCCAACCACCGAAATCATATCCCGTTCGCGTCGGAACACCGAGCGATACATTCGTCGCGTCGTACTTCGCTACTACCGTAGTCGACGAAACGACTCCGCCGTTAGCGTCGAGCGAGATTGTTACGTCTACGGGATTCCATTTAGCCGTAATTGTAATATCCGTCATGAACGTACTGTTTTGGAGAGATTGTCCGTTCGTACCGATAACAAGCGTATTGTTGTAATACCAGCCTACGAATTCATACCCGGTTTTTGCCGACGGAGCCGATAGCGAATAGGGCTCGCCGTACTTAATTTTAATCGTACTCGTACCCGTTCCGTTATCGGGGTTAATCGTAGCGTTAATTACCGTGCTCTTCCATTTTGCTTCTACCGTAATATCTTCGGTAAACTGAACTTTAGCTATTTTTCCCGTTGCGTCGGTAATAGCCGTTTCGTTTCTATACCAACCCAAAAACGTATATCCGACGTTCTTAGGAATGACAAGTTGCTCTTCTTTGTCGTAAGTTACGATGCTACTCTGTTTCGAAACGGTCGCAGGCGATTGCACGGAATAAGTAACCGTATAAGTTTTTGCCGTCCAACGAGCAACGAAAGTCACGTTTTCTTCGAAATCGCTCTTTGTGTTGTCGAGCGCGGAATAATTTTTATCGTCTATGAACCAACCGGCAAAATCGTATCCCGTACGAGTTATCACAGGCAAAGTATATTCTTCATCGTAAGTAAGCGATATGTCCGACAAAACGTTCGTAGCTCCGTTTGAGTCAAACTTCGCGACTACTTGTTTTGCTTTCCATTTAGCGTAAAAAGTTACTTCCTGAGTATAATCGAATATTTTATCGGAAGTTCCGTCGGCTTTAGTGATTTCGTTGCCGTCGGCGTCGAACCAGCCCAAGAAATCATAACCTTTTTTGCTCGGAATATGATTCGTAAAATCTATAGTTTGATCATAATCGATCGTAATACGCCTGAAAGCAACGTTTTCGTTCATAAGCGTGACTTCATAAGATTTCGCTTTCCACTGCGCGATCAACGTAACGTCCTGAACGTAAATCGATTTTGCGATAACAACCGTTTCTTCATTCGACTTATAAACGGTTTCGCCATCTTTTTCTTTCCAACCGACAAAATTATAACCTGTTTTCGTCGGTTTAACCAACGTAACGCTTTGATTGTAAATCGCCGGAACTCGTATATCTTGTTCAGGTTCGTTTTGTAAAATAATCGTAATGTTTACAGGCGACCATTTCGCAACAAAAGTACAATCGGAATCCACGGTAACCGTGAAAGAGCCGTTGTATGTTTTTTCGTCATAAACCCAACCTTCGAACACGTATCCGTATAGAGAAGTTTCAGGCAAAGAAATCGCTTCTCCGTAACTTGCCGTAATACTGCTTGCACCCGCCGTTCCGCCGTTGTAATTAAAACTTATCGTAACGGATATCGGCGCATAACGGGCTTCGAGCGTTACGTCTTCCGTATACTCGCTTGTCTTTAAGCTCTTACCGTCGTTACTCGTTATGGCAACTCCGTTTGCGTTATACCATCCCAAAAATCTATATCCGCTCTTTTCCGGAACGGGCAATTCGAATTCGGAATCATATTTTACAATCTGACTGCCGTTAACGCTTCCGTTACGATAATCGAGCGTTAACGACACTTCGACGGGACGCCAAACCGCCGCTACTTTTACGGAAGCCAAAGGCATTTCGAACGTGTATTCGACGTCGGTCGACGCGGTTTCGCCGTTTATTTTCCATTCGACAAAAATATATCCGCGATTAGCATTTGCTTTTAATTTAACTTCTGTTCCTTCCGTATACGCGCCGGAACCTTCGAGAGTTCCTTTTCTTTCGTCTTCCGCAACGAATTCAACCGTAAATTGTTTCCAAACTATTTCAAACGCAACGTTTTTGGCAGGCATAACGTATTCGTTCGTATCCACTACCATACCGTTTATTTTCATCGAAACGAAAGAATAACCTGCTTCGGGATGGAATTTAAACGAAAGTTTTTCGCCGTAATTCGCATAAAAAGACCATTCGTCGGGAATTTCGTCCGCATACGGATCAAATCTGCCGATCGGTTGCTCGTCGCCCGATTTATAAACGTCGACATAACCGTGATTTTCTCCGACAGATTTGAAACCGACTCCGTAACTGTTCACTGTCCACAACGCGCTTAATTCGATGTCGTCATAAATATGCATAGGTTTTAGCGAATTTCCTTCGCCGTCGGTTAAAGTCTGTTCGTTTTTATAACTCCAACCGGCAAAAGAATAGCCCTCTCTTTGCGGAACCGGCAACGTATAGTTTTCGCCGAAAATAACCGTTTTTTTGTTTTCCGTTCCGACATTCAGACTTCCTGCTCCGCAATCAAGCGTTATTTCGTAATTGTTAGCGGTCAAAGACGCGGTAAATACCGTATTCTCGGTCAGCTTATAATTTTTAATGCCCGCGCTACCGTTAAACCAACCGTTAAAAGTATAACCGTTTACCGAATATTCGGGCGATTCCGTAAGTACGGTATCTCCCATAATCGTAATTGTTCCGTCGTCGTTGAACACAGCTTCTCTGTCTCTGATAGAATCTGCAAATTTATTTCCTTCGCGAGGAATATTCAACACCTTTCCGCTTTCGGTAACGAACGAAACGTTCACGGTATAATTTTTATAAAAATTCACGCAGTAAGTTTTTACATACACTTCGTCGAGAGTGAACACGGATATGTAATAAAGATTTTCTCCGTTATCGAAATCGCAAAGAATTCTCGTGTTGGCGGCAACGGTACCCATACGATCCAAATAAACCACCCATTTCGTATTATATTCGCTTTTAAAAAGCTCGTCCAAATTCAAATAACGAGTATCGGCGTCGATTTCCAATTCCAAAACGCCGTTGTCTGAATTGTACTCGGGGCAGGATTCCACCGGTGCGTACGAAATCGCATCGGCAGCTTTATATCTCAATATCAACGGAGTATCTTCCGAACTTTGTCCGATATTCACGGTCGGATTGCACGCCGATAAAGTCGACAGCGTAAACAATACCGTGAAGCAAGCCACAGCCACAACAAACAAATTAAATATTTTCCTTTTCATATCTGCTCCTTGACTATACAAAGGGGATTTTCAAAATTAAGTTTAACGTCGAATAAAGCGTTGCGTTTGTACAAAACCGCAAACATATGATACACCATTTCTCACCTTTTGTCAATGAGAAAACGCTACGTGCATTAAATTTTCATTTTTACATGCAAATCTTTCACAAAACGGCATTTAAATTTAAATATTTTCAAAATAGTCTGTTTTTTTCATTAAAAACGTTTGACATCTCGTCCTCCTTTTTGCTATAATAGTTAAGCT
>CAZQAC010000057.1:0-8406 GCA_964591125.1 uncultured Lachnospiraceae bacterium | reverse complement strand
GGTAGGCGAGTTAAAGATGGTACTTGAGTACCCTGCCGTTATAAAAGCCCTTTAGTGCAAATAAAGCCCCCACTTTAGTGGGGGATATTTACTTTATTGTGAATATTGCTAATGGTTTGAAATTAAAGGTTAAATCAACGATTTTCGCTTGTTTTTGATTTTTTCGATAACGCCGTTCGGTTTCGTTTATTCGAATTTCGCAGATAATTTCACGTCGTTCGGTTTTTCAGATTTTACGAGAACTATGGCTTTTCCGTAATGCAAAGAAACTTTCCAAGCGGGTGCGCAGGTTTTTCCTATTTTTACGTTTCCGCTTATAACGTCGTCGTCCGTTTCCGTTACTTCGCCGACGACTTCTATTTCATGCCGACCTTTATCGAAGTCGAAATAAAATCTGTAGGGTCTTAGCGTCCAGGAATCGTTGATGTTGTTGCCTATTTCTATGCCGTCGACAAATACTTTTGTTTTACCGCACAGGCGTTCGAATTCGATGTATTCGTAATCTTCGCTTAAATCTATCGATGTGGTAAAACTATGCCTTTCCGATTCTGTCAATGAATACTTGTAAGCGGCAACCAAACGAAAATCGTCGTCGTATTTTTCGTGTTTTTCCTCGTATCTTAAGAAATCGTAACGGAAACATCTGCGATTGCGGACTGCCGGCGGAACGGAATATAAGCGGTCTTTGTAATTGAATTTATTGATTGTTACGGATTTTTCTGTCGGTTTAATCGTTTCGTAATCTGTTGATGCGGGATTACCGTTGCAGACAGCTATTATTTTGCCGTTTTCGACGGATAAATCGACGGTTTTTGACGATAACGGGCAAAGGACAGAATCATTGTCGATTGCGGAAAGTTCGTAAATGCAGACGTCGTAGGCTGTTTTTCCGAGTAAAGACGGAGTTATTTTTATGTCTTTTTCTTCGTCGGCGGTAACCAATTTATCGCGATATTCTTTTCCGTTTTTCGTGCCGATTGCTTCCAAAACGCCCGCTTCGTATTTTACGGTAAACTGCGGCAAATCGAATTTTTCGACCGTTGCTTTCGCGATCTCTTTGCCGTTCAAATATAGAACGATGTTATCGCAATTGGTGAACACGGCGATTTTGACGTTTTCGCCTTCGGTATGATTCCAATGTGTGGCGAGTTTCAAAACGGGTTGATCTGTCCACCATGCTTTATAATAGTAGAAAGGAGGCTTTTCGATGCCGCATAAATCGATTGTTCCGAAAGACGAAGAAAAATTCGTAAAAACGAAAGGATTGGGTTCACCGCGATAATCGAATCCGGTCCACATAAAACTGCCCGAAAAATAATCGCGTTCTTCCATGAATTTTACCCAGCCTTTAGGTGTAGAACCCCAACCCATGGTAACGTTGCCGAAAGATTCGAGTTCGCCCGAGCCTAGATCGGTTTTCATTCCTCCTCGTGATAAAACGTAGCTACTTTCTTCCGTTCCTATAATTGGCTGTTCGGGGTGATCTTCGTGATAGCAGTCGAGCCAATTTTTTCCGTCTTCTTCTCGTCCTCTGTTCCGTATATAATTGACTCCGCGAATTTCCGAAGCTGCGTTTGCTCCGATGAAATTATCGCCGTTGTTTCCTCCGTAAGTTACGGGGCGAGTGTCGTCGAGAGTTTTGGCAATTCTCGTCATTTTTTCCATCAATTTATAGCTTATTGAACGATTCTGAACTTCGACTTCTTCGTTGCCGAGCGACCAAATGAATACGCACGGATGATTTCGATCGCGTTCGATAATCGAGGTTAGTTGTTCGACGGCTTCAGGCGACGTTCCGAACAGTCTTGTTTCGTCCATAACGAGCATTCCCAATTTGTCGCAAGCGTCGAGCAAAGCGGGGGACGGCGCGTTGTGAGAAGAACGGTAAGCGTTAACGCCCATGTCTTTCAATCGTTTGATTTTGTAATAGTTTAGATTGTCCGAAAGAGCCACGCCGACGCCGCCGAAATCGTGGTGATTGCACGCGCCTCGAATTTTTACGGGTTTGCCGTTTAGCATAAAGCCTTTGTCGCTGTCGAATCCGACCGTTCTTATTCCGAACGATTCGGAATAAATTTCGTCGCCGATTGCCGCTTCGAGAACGTAGAGGTATGGATTTTCGAGATCCCACGCAATCGGCGAATCGATTTGCATGTTCAGCGCAATCGTTTGTCGAGAAAGCGCGTTTGCCGTTACGGGCGTTTGGCAGCTTGTTACGATATTTCTTTCTCGATCAAAAATTTTCCATTCAATCGAACCATCGAATTTGTTTAAGGAGTCGTTCACGATTACGGAATTAACTGTGATTAAGCCGTTTAATTCTGTTTTAATTGCTGTTTTTTCGGGTAAAATGTACGTAGGCTCGGCGATTTTTAACCAAACGTTGCGATAAATTCCCGAACCTTCGTACCACCAACCTTCGGGTTGGTCGCTGTCGACTCTCACCGCTATCGAATTCGGCTCGTTTTCGAATAAATGATCGGTTATTTCGATTTTTAATCTGGTATAACCGCTTGCATGTCTTGTCATGTATACGCCGTTTACCCAAATTATGGCATCACGATATATTCCCTCGAATTCCACGAAAACGCGTTTCCCTTGCCATTCTTCGGGAACGTCGAATTGCTTTCGGTACCAACCGACGTTGTAGATCGTTTGCTCTTCCGTTAATTTTTCGGTGTAACCGTGATGAAAATGCGAATTTGCTTTCGCACCCTTAAAGGTACATCCTTCGGGATTTACCGGTAATGCTACAGCCCAATCGTGCGGTAAATCTATTTTTTCCCAATTCAAATAGTCGCAACGCTTTGCCGCCGGACCGGTCGCCGCGCCGTATTTTGTTAATCCGAAAGAAGTGAACCCGTCGATTTCGTTGTCAAAAGCGAATTCCCAACCTTTGTTGAAATCAATCTTTCTCATAAAATTACCTCTTGATGAAATTTCTGTTTGACTTTCGTCGCAATAAAAACATTATAGCATAATAATCGAAAAATGGCAATTGTTTTTTATGTTGCGGTTATTGTATTTTCGTTGTTTCATTGTCGTGAATTATTAATTTTTATTGTTCGCCGCGCAATAAAAATCGTCGTATTGTATTGACAAAATGCAATAACTGTGATAAAATACTAAAAACAGTTATTAAAAGGACGGCATAACGATGAATGTAATTGAGTTATATAAAAACACAGAGGAATTTTTCGGTCGCGAAATTAAGCTTTCCGGTTGGATTCGCAATCACAGAAAGCAGAAGAGTTTCGGTTTTATAGATTTTCATGACGGCACATGCTTTAAAACCGTTCAGATTGTATATTCTGACGAATACACGGACGGATTTGCGGAAACGTCAAAAATAAAGAATGGATCGTCAATAGAAGTCACGGGTACGGTCGTTCAATCCGAAGCGAAAGGACAGGTTTTCGAGATAAAAGCTTCGCATATAACTCTTATAGGCGACGCTACCGACGAATATCCGATTCAGCCTAAACGCCATACGAGAGAATTTTTGCGTGAACAGGCTTATTTGCGAGCAAGAACCAATCTTTTTCAAGCGGTGTTTCGTATAAGAAGCGTAGCCGCTATGGCGATTCATACGTTTTTACAAGATAGAGGATTCGTTTACGTGCATACGCCCATATTTACAGACAGCGATTGTGAAGGCGCCGGCGAAATGTTTCAAGCAACGACGCTACCGCTCGGAAACGTGCCCAAGACGGAAGATGGCGGTGTCGATTACGGCAAAGACTTTTTTGGAAAAAAGGTCGGACTTACGGTCAGCGGACAGTTCGAAGGCGAATGTTTTGCGATGGCGTTTAAAAATATTTATACTTTCGGACCGACATTCAGAGCGGAGAATTCCAACACGAAAACGCACGCTTGCGAATTTTGGCAGGTGGAGCCGGAAATGGCTTTTTGTGATCTCGGCGAGCTTATGGATACCGAAGAGGCGTTGTTTAAATTCATAGTTAAATATGTTCTCGACAGATGCCCGGACGAAATTAAATTTCTCGACGGTTTCGTTCAACCTGGATTAAAAGAAAAACTCGAAACCATGCTTGCGTCCGAATCGGTCAGAATCACTCATAACGAAGCGATTGAGATTTTGAAAAAATCGGGCAAGAAGTGGGAGTTTCAACCCGAATTCGGCGAAGATATTGCAAAAGAACACGAAAAATATCTTACCGAAGAATATTTTCACAGCCCCGTATTCGTTACCGATTGGCCTAAGGACATTAAGTGTTTTTACATGAAACAGAATCCCGATGGAAAAACGGTGGCTGCCGTCGATTATCTTGTTCCCGGAGCAGGCGAAATGATGGGCGGAAGTCAGAGAGAGGAAGATTACGATAAACTCGTTGCCGAAATGAAAAGACGCAATATGAACGTAAAAGAGCTCGAATGGTATGTCAATCTTCGTAAATTCGGAACTTGCAAACATTCCGGTTTCGGAATGGGATTTGAAAGAATGTTGATGTATCTTACCGGCATAGACAATATTCGCGACGTATTGCCATTCCCGCGTACGCCCGGCAATTGCGATTATTGATATTAATGCTATAACGTAATGAAAAATCGTTATAAATTTTAAAAATGTTAAAAATGTATTGACAAACAATACTTAATATGCTACAATAAACATATACTAAGACATAAGACGAAAGGAGAAAGTCATGGGCGTTTTTTATGAGAAAAAAGAAAGCAATTGGTGGTTTATTCTTGGGTTTATCTGTCCGATTGCCGGTTTAATCATTTATATAATGTTGAAGGATTCGAACAAGTCGAGAGCGGTAAAAGCAGGCTGCGGAGCTTTGAGCATGGTTATTGCTTTGGCGTTTATCGGTATGTTGGTAGGTCTTTACTATATTAATTACGATTCGAGTTTTTACGGCGTAGTGGATAGCACTCCTTCTTCCGTATTCTTGAAATAAATTGTTTTTTGAACGGCGGCGCTCGAACGGGCGTCGCTTATTTTTTGCCGAAAAAACGAAAATTTATCCGTTTTAGAATAAAATTTTGTCGATTGAGTAAAATAGAGGTCAAAAACGGACTTGTTTTTGTTTCCAAAAAACGGATATTGTGGTATACTTTTATTTGCGAAGATTTTTTGAAAAGTGAAATTCGCATAATTGTTTACAACAATACCGTATCTTATGGAAATAGGAGATAAAAAATGTTAGAATTACAAAATGTGTGCTACAACGCACAGAACGATAATACCGATCTGGAAAAGGAAATACTTAAAAACGTTTCGCTTAAAACCGACGGTAAATTTTTGGTAATAACGGGCCCGAACGGCAGCGGAAAAAGTACGCTTGCTAAAATCATCGCGGGCATTTACAAACCGTCGTCCGGCAGAATTTTGCTCGACGGCGAGGATATAACCGATTTGAGCATAACCGAACGTGCGGCAAAAGGTATCAGTTTTGCTTTTCAGCAACCCGTTCGATTCAAGGGAATAACGGTTAAGGATTTGATAACGATAGCCGCCGGAAAGAAAATAAACGTCGGCGACATTTGTGCTTATTTGTCCGAAGTAGGGCTTTGCGCTCGCGATTATATAGACAGAGAAGTTAACTCGTCGCTTTCTGGAGGAGAACTTAAAAGAATAGAAATTGCCACTTTGCTTGCAAGAGGAACCAAACTCAGTATTTTCGACGAACCCGAAGCCGGAATCGATCTTTGGAGCTTTAATAGTTTAATCGGCGCGTTCGAAAAAATGAGAGACAGAAACGGCGGCAACGTCATTATTATATCTCATCAGGAGCGAATACTCAATATTGCAAACGAAATAGTTTTGCTTTCGGAAGGGGAAATAAAAAAAGTAGGAACGAAAGAAGAGGTTATGCCGCTTATTTTCAACGCCGCGGCTCCGTGTAAGATTTTAACCGATAAGATGAAAGCGTAAGGAGAAAATTATGGACGACATACAAAAAAATTTACTTAAAGAAATCGCCGATCTTCACGAAATACCGGAAGGCGCGTATAATATAAGAGCGAACGGCGTTTCGGTCGGCCGCAACGTCACCGCGAATATAGATATAGTAACTAAGACAGATAAACCCGGAATAGACATATACGTAAAAGCGGGTACGAAAAACGAGAGCGTGCATATTCCCGTAATTTTGGACGCAAACGGATTGAAAGAAAACGTTTATAACGATTTTCATATAGGCGAAGACGCCGACGTCGTTATAGTCGCCGGTTGCGGAATACATTGCGGCGGAAACGACGACATGCAACATGACGGAATTCACAGCTTTTTTCTGGAGAAAAACGCAAAGGTTAGATATATAGAAAAACACTACGGAGAGGGTGACGGAAACGGTAAACGTGTTTTGAATCCGGTTACAAAAGCTTTTCTTGCCGAGGGTGCGTTTATGGAAATGGAAACCACGCAGATTAAAGGCGTAGATTCCACCGTAAGAACGACGAGCGCAGTTTTGGACGATCGCGCAAAGATCGTGATTCGCGAAAAAATAATGACGCACGGTTCTCAGACCGCAAAGACCGATTTTACGGTCGAATTGAACGGATACGAATCGGGTGCGAACGTTATTTCTCGTTCCGTAGCCAAAGATAATTCTCATCAGACATTTTTAAGTAACGTCAGCGGTAACAATAAATGCAACGGGCATACGGAATGCGACGCGATAATTATGGATAACGCGTCGGTTGCGGCTATTCCCGAAATTAAGGCAAATCATGTGGACGCTTCTCTTATTCACGAAGCGGCGATAGGAAAAATAGCGGGAGAACAACTTATAAAATTGATGACGCTCGGACTTACCGAAAAGGAAGCCGAAGAACAGATAGTAAGCGGTTTTCTTCGTTAATAAATAAAAGCCGAAAAAATATCTGTTAATCGCGTTTAATTAAGGAAAAATAAAATGAGACTCGACAAATTTTTAAAAGTTTCAAGAATACTAAAACGACGTACGCTTGCCGCCGACGCTTGTGATTTGGGAAAAGTGTCGGTAAACGGCAGACCGTCAAAACCGGGGCATAAATTGAAAGTGGGAGACGTAGTAAAAATCGAGTTTGTCGGTTCTGCGTTTTCTTTCAGAGTGCTGGCGTTGAACGAAAAGGCAAATAAAGAGGAGGCTGCTTCGCTTTATGAAGTTATCGACTGACGTTTGTGCGATTATAGCCGCTGCCGGTTTCGGAACGAGAGCAAATCTCGGTTACAATAAAATGCTGTGGAAAACGGAAAACGTTCCTTTGGTACGTCGAACGGCGGAAAAATTCGCAGAACTAAAACAAATAATCGTTGCATGTCGAGCGGAAGAGAAAGAAGTTTTTGAGAACATATTCGCGGATATGAAAAACGTTCTTGTCTGCGAAGGCGGCGAAACGCGGACTCGTTCGGTTCGAAACGCGTTGGAATTCGTTCGATGCCCGATTACTCTTATTCATGACGGAGCAAGACCGTACGTAACTAAGAATCTTATCGAAAAATGTGCGAGCGACGCCGAAATATACGGGAATGCCGTTCCCTGTGTATTAGCGGACGTGGCGATTAAGCAAAAGTTCGGTGAAGAAACAAGAGCGGTGGATCGTAATTCGGTATATTTCGTTCAAACGCCGCAAGCGTTTAGAAGCGATTTAATAAAAGCGGCATATGAGTGCGTCGAAGGAGTTTATGCCGACGATAGCGAAGTATTGGAAAAATACGGTGAAAAAATTCATATCGTCGAAGGCGAACGCGGAAACGTTAAATTGACTCATCGCGAGCAATTTCTCGAGGTCGAAAAACTCAGAATCGGAACAGGTTATGACGTTCATCGTTTGGTTGCCGGCAGAAAGCTGATTTTGGGTGGGATAGAAATAGATTACGATAAAGGGCTCGAAGGACACAGCGACGCCGACGTTTTGACTCACGCCGTTATGGACGCGTTGTTATCCGCGGCGGGATTGCCCGATATAGGAGTTCTGTTTCCCGTTGACGATAGAACTTTGGACGGAATAAGCAGCATGGTTTTGTTGGAAAGGGTTATGAATAATATTTCGAATTTCTCTGTTATTAATCTTTCGGCGGTTATTATGGCTCAAAAACCTAAACTGATGAAAATAATTCCGTCAATGCGAAGAAAACTCGCTTCGGTAATCGGAGTTCCTTTCGAAAATGTAAATATTTCCGTTACTACCACCGAAAAACTCGGTATAGTGGGAGAAGAACGCGGAATGGCGGCTTCTGCAACCGTTCTTTTGCAAAAAAATGGTTTATAGAGTCGGAATAGATTATTTTACAAAAAAAGAAAAATTTTTTAAAAAACATCGAAAAAATCGTTGACAAATCTTTTTTAATTTGTTATTATATATAAGCTGTTTGTTGCGGCGCGTCATGATGTGGGGGCATAGCTCAGCTGGTAGAGCACCTGCCCTGCAAGCAGGGGGTCAGCGGTTCGAACC
>CAZQAC010000056.1:1496-8488 GCA_964591125.1 uncultured Lachnospiraceae bacterium | reverse complement strand
CAGCGGTATTGATACCTACGTTCAGCGGTCTTATCAAAAAAGCAAATCAGTCTGCGGACATTCAGGCGGTAAGACAAATGAATACTTATCTTGCCGTTAATGAAGTCGGTGGACAAATGGATATTACGGATGTGTATGAAGCGTTGGAAGAGGGCGGAATGACAGCTAAAGATTATAAAGCGCTTACCACAGGGCATTATTTCTTTTGGGATTCAAAGCTTAATAGAGTTCTATATACCGACGGAAACGATAAAGTTCTTTTCCCTGAAGAATATACCGATGTTAAGAGTTCGGACGACGGGCATCAATGGTATTCTTTGAACGGAAAGATTAACGGCGCGCAATATACGAAGACTTCCGAAAACGGAACGACTACTATTGCGGTCGCAAGCGGCGCTCAAATGTATCAAGCGATTCAGGATCTTCAAAGCAAAGAAATGACACTTAATTCAAAAGGTCAAAAGGGTAATTTCCAGCATGTGATAACAACAAATACCGTTATAGAATTAAAAGAAGACATAGATATGCTCGGTGCTTCTTTTGATATCGGCGCGGTTAATACGGGCGTGTCGTTGACTATTAATGGAAACGGACATAAAATAAGCGGCGTTTCGACGTTGGAAAACGCTGTTGAAAATGCTCCTTTGAACGCTGAAAAAGAGAACAGAGACTACTACTGCGGCTTGATTAAGTTTGTCGGCGATAATGCAAATGTAACTTTTAATAACATACAATTCGATAATTTGGTTATGGGAAACATGACTACCGGTTCCGCGGGTATTTTGGTTGGAAACGTGCGTAACAACGCAACTATTACTTTTGATTCTGTCGTTATAACCAATTCGACGTTATACGGAAACAACAAGTTGGGAGCTTTGGTCGGCGGATTGGCAGGCGATACGTCAAATATAGTCGTGAAAGGTGAAACGAAACTCGAAAACGTTAATATTTACTCTGCCGGCGGGGAAGCGGGAATTCTTTTCGGTTCTACCAGCAACAGCGGCGCAAGTAATGATAATGTTAAAATAGACGCGAAACTTTTCGGTGAAAACGGTTCTATCGATTTCATTAAGAATTGTTCCGTTACTTGTGTTTCCGCAAACGTGAAGGATGTTACTCCTGGCGAGGGAACTGGTTTTAACGCGACTTTGGACGGGAAATCCGTTTGTAAAATAAAAGAAGACGGCAGCTTGAGTGAAGATTATCGTGTTTCGACGGCGTTCCTCGGTTTTGACGGAACCGATAAAGCCTACAATGCAACTGCAAAGGTGGTTTCCAATTTTAATCCTATTAACGACTACGAACAGGCAATAGCGGCTGGATGGATTTACAATTTCGACAATGATAAAATTGTAACAGCATAAAACTGTAGCATCATTAAAAATATTTAAAAAATTAAAACGCTTCTCGATTCTGAATTGATTTCGGGAAGCATTTTTTTATAATTGTTTATATTTTTGGTTATTTAATCGTTTTTTTCTGTCTGTTTCTTTTAATATTGTAGATTTGCTTCCGTCCGTAAGTTCTTGCCCGAGATATGTAAGCGCGTAATGTATTATAGTTTGAAACATCATTAAAGCAATCACTCCGCCGACTTGGTTTTTTGGGGGAAATTGAAAAGTTTTGGTGGCGAGCGCGACGAGAAAATTATTATTCTCGACAACGGCAATCTTACTCCCTCTACGACGAATTGAGCGAAAACGTCGGTTGCGGATGCTGAAAAATATTGTTGAGCTGGTTTATTAATTAACATAAACCCTCGGGAAATTGTGCACGTCGGCGCGAGAAAAAACACGCTTACCGGCGATGAAAACAGGTTTTAATCATTTAAGTATCCGATAGAGCATATTGCCCGATCATAATACTTTTTCTCGGTTTTGTACATTGTTTTAATTGCCGATTATGGTTGAAATTGACATTGATAAAATAGTCGAATTAAAATGGGAAAACGGTTATTTTGCCGTTTTGCATTCCGTAAGCGGAAAGATCGCCGTTTTCGTTTTCGCCATTAAAAAACGCTTTGAAAGCGCGTCCGATTCCACTGTGCGCTACGATTAGAACGTTTTTTCCTTTCATGTTTTCTATGTCAAAAATAAAGGAGCGGACTCGGGAAAACAAAGACGCCGTCGATTCGTAATTATATAAAGCGCAATCGAAATTCTTGTCCCAACGATTCTTAACGAAAGGATAAAACTCGTCCTGTAACCCCTCAAGGTCGCCGGCTTTGCGTTCGCGCAGACGTTCGTCGTAAAAAATGGGCGCGGCGGTTATGTGTTTGAGTATTTCGGCGGCGGTTTGTCTCGCTCGAATCATGGGAGAACAATAAACGGCGTCGAATCGTATGTTTTTTAAGCGTTTGCCGGTTTCACTCGCTTGAATTTTTCCGTTTTCGGTAAGTTCGACGTCGGCGCAGCCGCACATCATCGAGAGAAAATTAAGCGGTGTTTCGCCGTGTCTTACGTAATATATCATGAGTTTTTGATTTCCTCCGCGAAATTGCCGTCGACGAATACGGGATATTCTTTTCCGTTCTTAATTCCCGTAACGGATAAATCGGGCGTTCCTATCATAAAATCGCAATGCTGCGTCGAATAATTAACTCCGTGTTTTTTCAGTTGTCCGACGCTCATTTTCGAGCCGCCTTCTATACATTCGGGATAGCCTCTGCCTAAAGCGAGGTGACAGCTTGCGTTTTCGTCGAACAGCGTGTTGTAGAATACGGCGTCGAGTTGTCGTATCGGCGAATCGTATTCGACGAAAGCTATTTCTCCGAGATAACAGGACGTATCATCGGAATTTATAATTTCTTTAAGCGTTTCCGCGCCTTCTTTTGCGTCGAACTCCACTGCTTTTCCGTCTTTGAAACGAATGTAAAAATCTTTTATCGTTTTGCCGTTGTCGACGAGAGGTAGTGAAGAATAAACTATTCCGTTTACTTTTTTGCGGTGCGGTGCCGAAAAACATTCTTCGGTGGGCATGTTTGCGGTAAATGCGATTCCGTTTGCGTCCGGTTCGCTTCCGCCGTTAAAACGATGGTTTTCGGGCATTCCCACGGTAATATCGGTTCCGTTGGAGCTTTTGTATACGAAACTTTCGAATTGCATTTTATTCAGATAGTCGCAGATTTTTTTTGTTTTGTTTTGGAAGGCTTGCCAATTTTCGATTGCGTCGCCGTCGTCCATCCTCATGGTTTTGGCGATGAAAGTCCACAGTTTGTCCACGGCTTCCGATTCGGGAAGGTCGGGGAACATTTTTTTTGCCCATGCAGGAAAAGCGTATGCCGCCAAACACCATTTGATGTTATTGTTCATCGTTGCGTCGTAAAATTTCTTGTATTTTTCCGCAGAAACGCGACTCAATTCCGACAGCGTTTTCGAGTCTACGTCTTCGAAAATATCCGGATCTTCGGCAAGAATATTTATATAAGCGCATTTATGTTCGACTATATAATTTTTTTGTGCGATTTGCCATTTGTCGGGCTGAACGACGACGTCGCGTTCTTCGTTCAAAAGCCGAAGTTTTGACATTTGTTCGTCCTTGTAAGCACACGTGACTTTTTTAGCACCGACGGCATAGGCTTCGGACGCTATTTCGCGAGCCAGATCGGACGCGACTACGGGGCAGTTTATAAAAACTTCTTCTCCGGGTTGAACGTTCGCGCCTATTTTTACGATGATTTCAGCATATTTTTTAAGAAAGTTTTTTTCTGTCATTATTAATCTCCTTATTGCCGTTTCACTATAAAAATCGCTTTATTTCGGCATTATTGAATATTATAGCTTGGATGAAAGCGATTGTCAATTCTTTTAATGCTTCGGTGTGAAAGCTCGGTCGGCTTTATCGGTTCGAATTTTGTGTCGTATAGTGTAAATAAAACCAAAAAAAGTGTAAGAAAATTAGTGTACAAAAAAATATTTTCATGTTATAATTAAACCGATCGGACGACGAAGAGAAGAAGATTCGATTCGGCGCTAATTAAAATTTAACAATAAAAGGATGAGGTAAAAATGAAAAAAGGAATAGTTTATAAAAACGAAAAACTTTTCGGTTATTGCGGTTGGCCTACCGTCGGCAGAATAGCGGACGGCGGCTTGGCGGTCGTTTTTTCAGGGAACAGGCTTAAGCACGTTTGTCCGTTCGGAAAAACGTTGGCGTGCTATTCTCACGACGAAGGAAAGAGCTGGAGCGCTCCCGCCGTAATTGTAGATACAGAGTTTGACGATCGCGACGGTGGAATAATCTCCAAAGGAAAACAGACGCTTGTTACTTCGTTTAACAATAATTTCGCCTTTCAGCTCGAAGAAGCGGAACATTCCGGCGATAAATACACGAAGATAATCAAGGATTATATCGAGTTGGCTTCTTCAGCCGACGAAAGCGACGTTTGTTCGAGCGTTGCCGTAAGCGAAGACGGAGGATATACTTTCGAAAAAAGATATCCGTTACCGATTACTTGTCCGCACGGTCCTATCGTTTTGAAGGACGGAAGATATTTTTATGTCGGACGTGCGTTTTCGGTGCAGAAACGTTTTAAGACGTCAGGCAGAGAATATAACGAATTGCCGGAAGGAATATATTATATGTTCTCGTCCGACGGATATAATTGGACCGAACCGAAACTTATTCCGACGGGCGACGACGGAGAGTATTTGTATTGCGAACCTCACGCGATCGAATTGAAAAACGGAGAGATTTTGGTGCAGATACGCGTTCAAAGCCAAATAACTTGGGGCGTTATGCGTACTTTTCAGACCGTTTCGCGTAACGGGATAACGGAATGGGAACAACCGCACGATCTCGGCGTTATCGGTTCTCCGCCGCATCTGTTAAGACATTCGAGCGGAAAAATAGTATGTTCTTACGCAAGACGCGAGGTCCCTTATTCGGAACAGGTGATAATAAGCGACGACGACGGTAAGACATGGAGCAAACCCGTAGACATCGATACGAATGCGATAAACGGAGATATCGGGTACCCGTCGTCGGTCGAATTGAACGACGGCAGTATAATGACAGTTTATTATCAAAGCGATAAAAAAGGCGAAAACAATTGCATACAGTACGTAATTTGGAATTTGGAGGAAATTAATTTATGAAAAATAGATTTTTAGTTCCGATAGTAACTCCTTTCAACGAGGACGAAACGGTTAATTACGAAGCGTTGAAAAAGCTTACCGTTAAACTTTTGGACGAGGGCGCGGACGGTATTTACGCATGCGGAAGCAGCGCGGAATGTTTTTTGCTCACCGAAGAAGAGAAACAAAAAACCATCGAAACTGTGGTTAAAGCGGCAAACGGAGCCTTTGTCGTGGCTCATGTAGGCGATATTGGCACGAAAAAGACGATAGAATTAGCGCGTTTTGCCGAAAAAGTCGGCGCGAACGCGATAGCTTCCGTTCCTCCGTTTTATTTCGCTTACGGTTCGGGTGCGGTGGAAGATTATTATAAGGATCTCGCATCCTCGGTTAAAATACCGACGCTCGTATACAATATTCCTTCTGCTACCGGGTGTAATTTATCGATAGAACAGCTCGTAAACATAATGAATATCAAAAACGTCGAATATTTAAAATTTACGGCTACCGATTATTTCACGATGGAACAGGTTCATACGGCTACGGGTAAGTTCGTATATTCCGGTAAAGACGAATGTTTTTTATCGGCGCTCGCGGCTGGCGCGGACGGCGCGATAGGCACGACTTTCAATTTCATGGTTGAAAAATATTTGCGTATTTACGATAATTTTACACAAGGCAAAACAGACGAGGCGCTTGCCATACAAAAATCCGCCAACGCAATAACTCGCGCGGTAGTGGATACGAATTGTTTGCCTGCGACTAAATATTTATTGTCGTTAAAAGGCGTCGACGCGGGTATTTGTCGCAGACCGTTCACGCCGCTTGGCGAAAACGATAAGAAACTTCTTAAAGAGATTTACGAAAAGAATATCGCCAGATAGAATTTTTCGATTGAATGAAAATAAACTTAAAAGCTAAATTACAATATAAACGAGGAACAACGAAACATGGAAAAAGGTAAGAAAAATTTTTTTGCGGTTTTGAAAAAAGGCATGTTGTCGGGTATTATCGCATTAACGGCGGTCGTCGGTTGCTTGGGGTTTGCAAGCTGTTCTACCCCCCCGTGGACGGTAAGGACGGCGTAAACGGCGTCGACGGCACGCAATGGTATGCCGATTCGACAGATATTCAATACGTTACGTTCGGCGCAAACGGCGATTATTATTACGATACCGACGATTATAAGCTTTATCGTAAAGAAAGCGGTGAGTGGCGATTGCTGGTAAACGATTTCGGCAAACCCGGAACGAACGGAACCGACGGAGAGGACGGCCAAGACGGAATTGCGGGAACAGTATGGTTTACGGGCGAAGAAATAAGCGGAACCGATTCTGGTATCGCGGCTGTCGTCAAGGGAGCGAAGGTAGGCGATTTGTATCTTAATACAAAAACGGCTTGCGTTTACAAATGCGTAAAAAATGGCGAATGGGAGTATTTAATGAATTTATCTATGACGGCGAATGTCGGAAAACAGGATTGGGAAGAGGACGGAACCTTAAAAATAATGAGTATCGGAAACAGTTTTTCGGTCGACAGTCAGGAATATTGTTATCAAATCGCTCAATCGCTCGGAATTAACAGAGTCATTCTCGGGAATCTTTATATAGGCGGCTGTTCGTTGAGCATACATTTGGACAATGCTAAAAACAATAAAGCCGCTTATACATATTATACGAATTCTGACGGGACGTGGAAAACGACCGACGGTTATACGATAGAAGACGCCGTTTTGAGTGAAAATTGGGATTATATTACTTTTCAGCAGGCGAGCGGGTTGAGCGGAGACGCAAGTTCTTACGCCGATTTGAATCAATTGATCGATATCGTCGAATCGCTTCGTCCTAAAGCTAAATTGGTTTGGAATATGACGTGGGCTTATCAGGGGGATTCCAATCACGGAGATTTCGGCAAGTA
>CAZQAC010000056.1:0-1396 GCA_964591125.1 uncultured Lachnospiraceae bacterium | reverse complement strand
GATATTTATTTGACGATGGTTCAATCGACGTTAACAGACATCGGCATTGCTTTTTACGATGAAAACAAAACGTTTATTTCGGGAGTTTCCGCTCCGACGGGAAATAACGCAGCGTCATATGAAACGGTTACGGTTCCGCAAAACGCCGCATATTTCAGAACGTCGTATTTCGGTTATTCGGTAAGAGCGGCGGTCGACAAATTTGTTTGCGACGTTCGTTATTCGCCGTTCAAGAAATTAAACAAATATCGTGAATATCAAAGCGGTTTTATTTATTTTAATCAGGAAGTAAATCAATCGCTGAACGAAAACGCTCAAAGCGATTATAAAGCGACTACCGGAGTTTTGGCTCTTCCCGAAAGCTATTCCGCAGAAGGAAAAGCAACGCCTGTGATTATTTACGCTCACGGTTATTCTCATTACGTGTATTATGATCATTGGGGTTCGACGGCGGCTTTCGAGAAACAGAAAAAGTATTTTGTAGAACAAGGCTTTGCCGTTCTCGGCTGTAACGGAGCAAGAGACAACAACAAAAAAGGACAATTCCCGAGCTGCGGCGCCCCTCAATACGCAAGAGCTTACAAACAATGTTTGGATTATGCGTTGGAAAATTATAATTTGGACGCAAATAACGTGTTTATCGTCGGCGGGTCGGCAGGCGGGCCTACGGCGATAGACTTGGCGGTTACTTATCGCGGTAGTTTTAAGGGATTGATATTGATAGCCGCTTGGACCGATATTTACGATCATGCGTGGGGACAAAACGTAAGGAGTAATTTCGTCGAGTATTTGGGATTTGAAAATACTTCCGTTTATGAAAACGAGAAAGCGGATAAATATAATCCTTATAAATTAATGAAAACGGATGGCGACGGGAACGATTATATCGACGCTTTCGATATTCCTGTTTACGGGCTTTATGGCAGCAAAGATACTGGAATTTATATTTCTAAGTTCAAAAAGTTTATTTCGGCTGTAAATAACGGAAATTTTTACGATTGCGAATTATTCGAATTTAACGGTTACGGGCACGAAATAGTCAGCGGAGAGGTGGAGATAGTGGATAAAAAAATTTGCGAACTATGTAAAGCTCTTATAGTGATGTAATTAAAAAACAAAAGAGTTGTTGATTAATGATAAGAACCTCATAAAGTTTGTTTGATTTTTCGGTTCACTTCATAAACTATAACTCTTTTTATTTTTGGATATAAAGTTCGTTCTTCGAGACGATAATAAAATTCTTAAAAAACTTCATGAAAAGAATATCGCCAAATAAATTTTGAAAATTTGTAAATGTTTTACAGCTTTTTAAAATTAAAACAGTATTCATTGTAAAATAAAACCGACCGAAACGGTTATGATGTGAACCCCAAAGGTTAGACAAAAAAATTAAATA
>CAZQAC010000055.1:0-8676 GCA_964591125.1 uncultured Lachnospiraceae bacterium | reverse complement strand
GATAAGACTGAGCTTAGCTATGTTTTCTTCGACAATTTGCTTAGCCGCGTCGAGCACTCTTTTTTCCTCGCCCTCCGCAAGAACTATAGTCTTACCCGCAAGTTTTGCCTTTTCTCTTACATTTTGCAATAATGACATAAAAATCTCTCCTTAAATTATGAAATTTTACTTACAAAAAAAATTATTTATGATATAATTAAAGCGTTAAGCTCAATCAATGAATATTATAACACGTATTTAACAAAAAGTAAAACGATTGAAAAATATTAGGAGATAAAAAATGAAAATTTGCGCCATAGTTTGCGAGTATAATCCTTTTCACTCCGGACATCTATATCAAATAACAAAAATCCCGGCTCATTATGATCGCCGAATATGCATCATGAGCGGAAATTTCGTTCAACGCGCGGAACCTGCAATAGTAAACAAATACGTTAGAGCAAAAGCCGCGCTAAACTGCGGAATCGACATGATAATAGAAAATCCCGTCGTCAATGCGGTTGCGAACGGAGAAAAATTTGCCGAAGGCGCGATTAAAACCATAAAACAGCTACCTTCCGTAAAAGCAATTGCCATGGGATGCGAAACCGAAAATACTCACTACATTAACGAAATAGCAAAAACTCAATTAGAAGAAAACGACCTATTTAAAGACGTTCTCGCCGAACTTTTAGGAAACGGAACAAGTTATGCCGCCGCCTATTGCGAAGCAACCGCCGTCGCAATGGAACAATTGAATTTCAAAAAAGAAGTCATCAAAGAAATTTTATCCAAGCCCAACAACCTGTTATGTATAGAATATATTAAAAGCATAGTGAAACATAACCTAGATATCGAGCCTATCTTAATCAACCGAAAAGGAAACGATTATAACAGTCTATCCGTCTACGGCTATTATTTATCGGCAACAGCGCTTCGAAAAATGTTAGCCAAAAAAGAATATTCCGCCGCAGTGCCCTTTCTTCCCGAAAACGAAGAACTTATTAAAGCATGCAAAAGCAATCAAACGGCCGATTTAAATTTATACGAACAAATATCATTATACAATCTTAGAAACGCAACGACCAAACAAATAAACGAGCTGTACGACTGCAAAGAAGGATTGGAATTTTCTCTCAAAAAAAGCTCGACGGAATGTTGTTCTCTAAACGAAACATTATTAAACGTTAAATCCAAAAGATACACCCTCTCTCGTCTCAAGCGAATCGTTTTACAGCTAAATCTCGGAATAACCAAAAACGCCATGAACGATTTATTATCAAAAGATCTGCCGTTCCGCGTACTTGCGATAAAAAACGATTTCAAACCGTATCTGAGCGATATAAACAAATATTCAATCATTCGCAATTCTGATTACGAAAAACATTCAGAAGCGAATTTGCTTTTCGACATAGAAAAAAGAGCGAATTCGTTATACTCGCTCCTATGTAATAAACCGGACGTTTTGTCCGAAAATTTAATAACCGATAAACTAATTTGACTTTTTTCCGGAATTAATAATCATGCTTTTCAATTCGCGGCGATTAGCGGAAATCGTTTCCAATGCCGTTCTGAAAAAATTTTCGGTTTCTTTGAGCATTTCATCGAGATGCTCTTTTGTTTTTAAAACCAAAGCGTCACATTGCCTATATGCGCAGTCTATCATATTTTCGCATTCACGCTCCGCCCTACTTTTAATTTCCGAATCAGACACCAATTGCCGAGCGCGTTCCTCGGCTTCTTTCAAAACGTTTTTAGCCACACTGTCGGCGTTAAACAAAATAGCGTTTCGCGTATTGACTATATCGTTTGCGTCCCGCGTATATTCCGGCAAAGTCCGAATTATCAGCCCTATAAGTCTTCGACATTCCGAAATATCGACTTGATTATTTATTACACCGCGCCGACCTTTAAGCTCCGCGTCCAATTTATCGCACAAACAATATATATCCAAATATTATTTCACTCCGTACAATTCTTCGATAAGAACTTTAGCTTCTTTAATAATATATGAATCGACATTGCCTCTTAATGCTAAAATTTCTCTGATTTGCGTAGACGAAATAAAATCTTTATCGCTGCCCGAAATAAAATAACAAATTTGCAATTCGGGCATCATTTGCTTATAAAAAGCCGCAAGATTTTTTTCATATTCGAAATCTATAGTGTTTCTTAAGCCTCTTACGAGAATAGTTGCGTTTACGGAACGCAGATAATCGGTTAACAAACCCGAAAAAGTCATAATTTCGACATTCGGAATTTTCGATAAACTTTGCCGCGCGATTTTTACGCGATCGTCACTCGAAACACCGCTCTTCGATTTTTCGGCAACGGCCACGACAACGCAATCGAACATTTCCGTTGCATCCGAAGTTATCTCATAATGTCCTTTCGTAAAAGGATCGAAAGTACCCGCAAATACGGCTTTTTTCATTTTTATCTCCTTGACAAGAAGCTTACGCTCGTATTTCCCATTTTTCGACAATCGATATCGAAACAAGAATGATAAACGATGTTCAAAGCATCGTGTTCTACGACTATTATACCGTTTTCATTTAAAAGTTCGTATTTCAAAATCAAATCAATAACCTTTTTTTCGATTTTCAAAGCATACGGAGGATCGACAAAAACGATATCGAATTTTTTTCCCGACAGTTTTTTTAAAGCAAATTCATACTCGACGTTATACACGTCAAAACATGCCGAGTCCGCGTTAATCTTAGTCAAGTTTGCCAATACGAGCTTCACGCTGTCCTTATCTTTATCGATAAACGTAACATGACGGGCTCCGCGGCTTAACGTTTCTATTCCTAACGCTCCGCTACCGGCAAACAAATCCAAAACGTTTGCGTTTTCAACCGTTGCTTTATTGCATAAAATATTAAAAATGCTTTCCTTAACCCTATCTGTCGTAGGCCTTACTCTGTTATCGTCGGGAGAAAACAACTTCGAACCACGATATTTTCCGCTTATTACTCTCATTGATTTCTAAATTTATCGTTTATGGTTATTTCGGTAACGAACGAAACGAACTGTTCTTTGCTTTTATTTATTTCTCTGACATACGCGATCCAAAAAACCAGCGCCGAAAGCACGGCAAAAACGCATACGACCGTAAAGCACATAGAACCGGACGTAGTCCCGACTATCGCGGTAACTTCGTCAACGGTACCGGGATTCAATGTTTCTTGATGCGGAAACGTAATTATTCCGAATGATTGTCCCAAAATAGCCGCAGGCATAAAAACCACCAAAACAATAAATTTCAGCGTCTGCGAATCCGATATCCACGCCACGCCGGAAACAAACAACGTCAACGACAAATACGGCAAAACATACAACAAGCCCTTAAAAACATTAGGAACGATTGCGCCTGTTTTTTTTGCGCTCTCCAGCCTGTTTCCATTAAGTTTTTTAAACTCGCGTTTTCCTTCCTGAGTACCTTGGTAAAAATATAACATAATCGTAGGCACGGAAAAACATAACCCTATCAACAATTGAAGCCAATCGGAAATTCCTTGCGAAAACATAAAAACAAAGCCCAACACCGAAAAAACCATCATATACAAAAACATTAATCCCGAATTAACGAACGCTTCTTTCCAATCTGATTTTTGAATAGATTTATCTGCCATTATTATTGCTCCTTAACAGTTTAATTATATCATACGAACAATAAAATAGCAACTTATTTTACGTATTTAATACATGTTCTGACCTTTGACAACGAAGTTAAAACATCATATGGTATCGTATCCCATTCTTCAGCAATGATTTCCGCATTAATATTCGGACCGATAATTTCCGCTTGACACGACAAATCATCGACGTTCGAAAGATCGATCATGCACGCGTCCATGCAAATTTGTCCAAGCACCGAACAACGCTTGCCGTTTACGAATACGCTTCTGTTTTCATTTTTCCTCTTCCGTCGATAACCGTCGCCGTAACCGATTCCTATTGTTCCGACGCGGCAATCGCCAACCAATCTATTAATGCCGTAACCTACGTTCTCTCCTTTTTTTACTTCTTTTATTTGTCTAATCGGAACATACAAAGACATTATCGGACGCACGTTTTCGTTCCCGTAACCATAAGCAGTCAAACCCAGTCTAATATAATCGAAATGCCGTTTTCCTTTAAATCGCATAAAATTACTCGCAAAAATATGACGAGGAACTCCGCAATTCCGCGTACAAACATCAAACAAATCAATCTGCGTTTTAATTGCTGAATCATCGTAAATATGGCTGAAAACACTGTGAATTCTGTTCTTTTCGACACAAGAAAATATCGAAGAAAAATCGATTGCGCAAAAACCGAAACGGTTCATTCCCGTATCTAATTTTAAGGAAAATTTTCGTTTCGATTCCAAAAGGCGTCTAAAGCTCGTTTCGTTAAAAGCGGTAAAAATTATATTGGAAGGATACTCTTTTCCGTCGTACAAATCAGATAAAACCAAAACGTCTTTTTTTATTCCGCCGGCGGTCAGTTGCAACGCCTCAGTCTTATTGGCGACGGCAAAGCAATCGACAATATTCTCCGTATATTTAGCAACTTCTATCGCTCCGTGCCCGTATGCATTACACTTTACCACAAAACAAATCTTAGCAGTTGTCAAAGTTTTTACAAATAAAATATTTTTCTTTAATTGTTTCAAATCAATAAAAAAGTCCATACTTAAACAATATGAACCGAAAACAATTATTATATCTTTAAAGTACTACGTCACACACAGTATTCTAATTATTAAATTTAAATCGAAATATTTGTTAAAAACGTAAATAACTGTCGAATGCATTTTCTATATGACGAATAGTTTTATCCTCATAATACACTTCAACCACATCGAATCTTACACATGCGTTATATAAACGATATTTTTTTATATATTGACTCGCGACCTCATTAATTTTTCTTCTCTTACGATAATCGACTGCATCGGCAGCATTACCAAATCTATCGTTATAACGCTCCTTCACTTCGACAAATACCAAAAAGCCGTCTCCGGCAGCGATAATATCTATTTCGCCTATATCGGTAGTATAATTGCGTTCAAGTATCTCGTAACCTTTTGATTTTAAATGCGCGGTCGCTATACCTTCTCCGCTTTTGCCTTTAATTTTATTATTTATCATAGTAAAAATTTTTTACAAACGTCTTTCTGTGAATCGGGCATATTCCGATTTCTTTTATCTTATCTATATGCTGTTTGGTTCCGTATCCTTTATGTTTTGCAAATCCGTATTCCGGATACAAAAGGTCATAATCTCGCATTAATCTATCTCTCATAACTTTTGCCAATATCGACGCTGCGGCTATATTATAACTGCTAGCGTCGCCTTTTATAATCGATTTCTGATTGTCTATACCATCCAATTTTACCGCATCTATCAAAATTAACCGAGGCTGAAAATTCAATTTTTCGATACAACTTTTCATTCCTAATTTTGTTGCGTTCAGTATGTTAATATCATCTATAACGGTATGATCGACTATTTCTACGGAATATGCAATAGCTTTTTCTTTTATCAATTCAAACAAACGTTCGCGTTTTTTTTCGCTTATTTTCTTACTGTCGTTTATCCCGTCTATTATTTCATCCAACGGCATCACGCAACACGCACACACAACAGGTCCGGCTAAAGGGCCTCTACCTGCTTCGTCCATTCCGGCAATATATTCTATAGAAAACGATCTATCGTATTCAATTAAATCCATCGTGTTCATTTCACAAAATCCAAAGTTATTCTGCCCATGCGGCCTTTTCTAAAATCGTCCACAACCATCAAAGACGCCCTTTCCTCGTCGATAATCCCGCCTTTTTTTCGCAGCCCTTTCGAAATAGCGATTTTTTCCAAAGTAGCAAGCGAATCATTCGTACTTTCAATGTTATACCGAGCATCGACAATAGTCTTATCGATAACGTAAAGTTCTTTTAACAATTCCGTCGCCAATTCGTAAATATCAAGAATTTCGTCTTTTATGCTACCCAAATAAGCCAAATGTTTAGCTAAATTCTGATCGTTCATTTTCGGATAAAGAGTTCCCGGAGTATCCAAAATTTCAAGATAATCGGTCACTCGAACCCATTGTTTCCCACGGGTAACGCCTGCTTTGTCGCCCGTAATCGCCTTCGTTTTTCCGCAAAGATTATTTATCAACGTCGACTTACCCGAATTCGGAACGCCGATTACCATTGCCCGCAAAACAGCTTTTACGCCCTTATTTTCGTATTTTTTAATTTTATCGCGACACAGCTCGATAGCCAATTTATTAATCGCTTTAGAACTTCCGCTCATAGTACTGTTAAGACATACCGCAGCGCTGTTTTCGCCGGTCAAACACGATTTCCAATCGTTGGTCGCTGCAGGATCAGCCAAATCGATTTTATTAAGAACATAAACGACCGGCAATTTTTCGATATACTTATCGAAAGCAGGGTTGAGACAGCTTGCAGGCGCACGAGAATCAAGAACGTAAATAAGAACGTCGATAAGGTTAATATTTTCGTCCATCATACGCAACGATTTTGTCATATGACCCGGAAACCAATTTATATCCATTAATTTTCTCCCAATAAATCCGGTCTGTTTAATTTAGTAATTTCAATCGACCGAGAACGTCGCCATTTTTCGATATTTTCATGATGCCCCGACAACAATACATCAGGAACGCTCAACCCCTCAAAGACCTGCGGACGCGTGTATTGCGGATATTCAAGCAAACCGTCCGAAAAACTTTCGTCTTCGCTAGACTGTTCGCAACCCAAAACACCGGGAATAAACCTTGAAATAACATCGGTCATAACCATCGCCGGCAACTCTCCTCCGGTTAATATAAAATCGCCGATTGATATTTCACGATCGATATACAAATCGATTATTCTTTGATCTATACCTTCATAATGTCCGCATAAAATTAAAATCCGATCATAATCGCGAGCAATCTCTTTCGCCATGGGCACCGTAAACAACTTGCCTCGCGGAGACATATAAATTCTTAGCGCATCATGTTCCGGATCAACGGCTTTTATGCAATCGCATATAGGTTGCGGAGTCATTACCATGCCTGCTCCGCCGCCGAAAGGCGCGTCGTCGCATTTTAAATGCTTATCCTTTGAATAATCTCTAATATTAACTGTATTGATTATGATTATTTCTTTTTCTTGAGCACGTTTTAGAATACTTTCGTTAATCGGCGCAAACATTTCCGGAAACAATGTAAGAATATCAATCCTCATAAACGCACACTGCCTCGAATTCTTTTTTATCGGCTATTATAATTTTACTTTCGGTATCTATTTTCGATATTAATTTATTCAAAAACGGGCAACGACATACAACTTCGTCTTTTTCTATCGTAAAAACATCTGCCGCACCGAATTGAGCCACATCGGCAACAGTTCCGACAAGCGATCCGTCGTTTAAATAAAATCTGCAACCGATAATATCCACGATAAGGTATCCGTTTTCCTGAGGAGTAATCGCGTTAACTCTGTCAATTTCGACATACTCGTCAACAAGTTTTTCCGCTTCTTCGCGACTATTAATGCCCGAAAGCTTCAAAAATACAAATGCCTTATCAAATCTGCACGACAGAATATGATAAGGTACGCCATTTAAATAAATCGCTTTTAATTTTTTAAAACGTAACATGTCATCGGTCAAAGGATTGATTTTTATCTCTCCTTTGATTCCGATAACTTTTATTACCTTTCCTATAACAATACTATTATCCATTATTCCTCTAGAATAACAACCGTATATTTAATCTGCTGTTTATTTCCGACAGCCTTAACTATGGTCCTAATCGCCTTCGCGATGCGTCCGTCTTTTCCGATTACCTTACCGAGGTCCGCTTTATCGACTTTAACGTTTATCGTACCGTCTTCCAAAAGCGTAATGTCTACAGCATCCTTATTATCAACAAGGCTTTGAATCATAAAGCTAACAAGGTCTTTCATTTATCAATACCCGATTATTCGCTCTTCTTTTTCTTAGCATTCGTTTTTGCAGGCATGGGCTTAGCTTCAAGCAATCCGTTTTGAACCAACAAACCTCTTACGGTATCGGTAGGCTGAGCACCGTTTGCCAACCACTTAGCTACCTTTTCGTTATCAAGCTTAACTTCCGCCGGATTGGTAAGCGGATTATAAGTTCCGACGATGTCAATAAACTTTCCGTCTCTCGGTGCCTTCGAATCTGCTATAATAACACGATAGAAGGGGGATTTCTTGTCGCCCATGCGGGTTAATCTCATTTTTACTGCCATAATTTTAATTCTCCTGTATTTTTATGTGTTTCCACAATTTTAAACTAATCAAAAGGGCATTTTAAATTTTTTATTGCCTTTCATGTTTTTCATCATCAGTTTTATTTGTTCAAACTGCTTTAACAACTGATTGACGTCTTGAATAGTCGTCCCGCTACCGGCGGCTATTCTCTTTCTTCTCGAAGCTTTGATAATTTCGGGATAATCGCGTTCACGTTTGGTCATGGAACAAATGATAGCTTTATATTTATCCATAACAGACTCGTTTATATCCTGTTCGCGAATTTTCATTCCGTTCATACCGGGCAACATTCCGATAATGTCTTTTACTCCGCCCATCTTCTTTATACTCTCGAACTGAACAAGGAAATCGTCAAGCGTAAATTTTGCTTCTTTCATACGCTTTTCCATTTCTTTCATTTG
>CAZQAC010000054.1:0-8726 GCA_964591125.1 uncultured Lachnospiraceae bacterium | reverse complement strand
AGTTCGAATCCCCAACCTTTGGTTCCGTAGACCAACGCTCTATCCAGTTGAGCTAATGGTGCAAACGCAATTTTTTCAAACTGCATTGACTATTATATAGCTTTGAAATGTTTTTGTCAACCGTTTGCGAACACTTTTTGAATAAATTTTGCGAGACTATGTTTAAAAATAATGAAAAATATTAATATATGATGAAATAAGATTAATACTTTTAAAATACTCTTGATTTTTTTTCGGTATTGAGTTATAATTATATTGCGGTAATGTAATTTCATTCGTAAGTTCGGATTTTAACGTCGTTTAGGCGTGAATTATCGAGAAAAAACGATTGATGTCCGCAAAAAATTTCGGGAGGGAAATTATGATTAACATTATTTACGGATTAAAAGGCAGCGGAAAGACGCAGAAGATTATTGATGCGGTTAATCTTAAGGCGGAAAGCAGTAAAGGAAACGTCGTTTACATTACGGATCAGTCGGCTCATTCCTTGTACATAGCTAAGAACGTTCGTTTTGTGGACATTACGAAATATAACGTTACGAACGACGGCTCTTTGGCTGCGTTTATCGAAGGATTGCTTGCAGGTAATTACGATATTACCGATATTTATGTAGACGGTCCGGCTAAATTTACGGGAAAGAAAGTGGAAGAAATGGAAGAATTTTACAACATCATGCAGACATTGTCGAGCGACCATAACGTGGAATTTACTTTTACCGTTTCGGTGGAGGAAGTTCCCGATTATATGAAAAAATATCTGTAAACCGAGGGTTCGGAATTGGATAGAAAGAATTCGGAAAAATCGAATAACAGTAACGTTTGGACGGATGCGATAGCCTGTTGTCTGCCTTTTTCTTCGATGACGGCAGCAGATTTTCCTTGTGTTTCGACTGAGGAAATTTGCTCTATGACAGAAATGAATTATGCGGAACGCGTGGCGTTTATCGTGAATAAATTTATTCCGAACTTACCGCTCGGTTATGCGGAGAACATAGAACGGGCGTTTGTTGACGTTGACGAAGATCCGTTGCCGACCATTAAAACGGACGAAAATTTGTTCGTTGCGGAATTCAATCGCGGATTTTCGGCTTGTTCGGACGATTATGTTTTTTCAGCGTTGTTCGAAACGGTGATTTCGGCAAGGGAAGCTGAATCGCTCGAAAAGGATTTTTGTACGGTTACGGCGGCGAAAAGCGCGGCAGCGGCGATAAATTCACATAAAGCCGATATGTTGATTTTTTATCCGGAAAAAGAGTTTTCCGAATTACAGAAAAAGCTTATTCTCGCTTCGGATGTCGAAGCTTATTCTGTTTGCGGCGGTTACTTGGTCGCGAAAAATTTTGCGGAGCGAGCCGTTGTGACGGTAGAATGTGAATCGCGCGATTTGCTCGACTTTTCGTTAACTTGCGTCGGTTCGACGATATTGCTTGCGTCGTGTTTTTTCTCCGTATATGCGGATTTGGTTTCGGCGGAAGAAATAATGCTGGGCGATAAGGTTGTGTTTTTCTTGCCGAGCAGTCGTTCGGAACTTTCGGAAGCGGCGCGTTGCGCGTCTAAAATCGGTTTGCCGATCGAAAAAACGGTTTGCGTCGGAATCGGAAACGATAATGTCGACGGGGAGGAAGGCATTGCTCCCGACGACATGACAACGTTTGTAAGCGATTTGTTCGACGAATACGGATATGTCGCCGATCCCGAAACGGTTGCGTGTATGGCCTGCGCATGCGACGCTATTGACGAAAACGACCGCGTCGCCGTCGTTTTGGCTTGCGGAAACGCATTTGACTATGCCGACGAAATTTTGGATTGTCTCGGCGAAAGAAAAGGAAACACTCCGACGAATTCGCTCAAAAAGCTGGAAAACGTCACTGCGTTGCCTTTGTCGGAAACTTTTGCGACCGCTTTCGTCGCTAAGACTCGCACCGAAAAGAAAGCGAGCGAGAATGATTTTTTGGATATTATAAACGATTACGTTACATCGAGGTGATTACAATGGAAGAGAATAAAAAAAGAGTGTTCAGCGCGTTAAAACCGACGGGCGACATGACTATAGGCAATTATATCGGCGCTTTGAAAAACATGGTCGACATGGAGTCGAAATACGATTGTTATTATGCTGTTGCCGATTTGCATAGCCTTACGGTCGAATGTGTTCCGGCTCAATTGAGAAAAAGAAGCTACGATTTTATGGCTTTTTTCATCGCGATAGGACTCGATCCCGACAAAAGCACGTTATTTTTACAATCGCACGTGTCGGCGCATGCCGAGCTTGCTTGGGTTTTGGATTGCTATACTCAATTCGGCGAAGCGAAACGCATGACTCAGTTTAAGGACAAGAGCGCGAAAGCTCCTCAGAACGTGAATGTCGGTTTGTTTTCATATCCGACGCTTATGGCTGCGGACATTTTGCTTTATCAGGCGGATTACGTTCCGGTCGGAAAAGATCAAATGCAGCACGTGGAACTTGCTCGCACCATAGCAGAACGCTTCAACAATAAGTATTCTCCGACGTTTGTGGTGCCTGAAGGTATTTTGCCGACAAAGGGACAAAAAATATACAGTTTGCTCGAACCTACCGCAAAAATGGGTAAGACCGACGATAACGTAAACGGAACGATATTTTTGTTGGACGACGCCGATACGGTTATGCGAAAATTTAAACGCGCGGTTACAGACAGCGATAAAGAAATACGTTTCGCGCCGGAAGAAAAACCCGGTGTCAGCAATTTACTTACCATATATTCTATTTTCGAAAATTGCTATATCGATGCTGCGGAGAAATTTTTTGCGGGAAAAGATTACGCGTATCTTAAAGAAAAAGTCGGCGAGTGCGTGGTTGAATATTTTAAGCCGATCAAGGCAAAGTATTCCGAGCTTATAAACAATAAAGATTATTTGGACGAATTGATGCATAAAGGAGCGGAGAAGGCTGCACGAGTCGCAAACAAAACGTTGTCTAAAGTATACAGAAAAGTAGGACTCGTAAGATAATGTTCGGATACGTGGTTCCGGTAAAGAGTAAACTCAGTCAACAGGATTTTGTTTTATACAGAGCGTTTTATTGCGGCATGTGCAAGACGATAGGCTCTTTGTTCGGGCAGTTGCCGAGATACTCGGTATCGTACGATTCCGCGTTTTTGGCGGCGCTCGTCAGCGATTGTCTCGATTATCCGGAAGAAATCAAACTTTCCGCCTGCGTCGGGAATCCTTTTAAAAAGAAACCGATGATAGCTCAGAACGAGCTTATGGAAAAACTTGCGGCGGTCAATATTATATTGTGCAGATATAAATTGTTTGATGACGTCGTGGACGGAAAAACCGACGCGAAAATAGCGATGAAGTTTTTTGCCAAAGCGTATAAAAAATCCGTGCAAATGATGCCCGAGGCGGACGAAATAGTCAAAATCGGTTACGAAAACCTCAGAAATTGCGAAACGAGCGGTTGCGATTCTGTCGACAGAGTCGGTCATTGCTTTGCAAACATGTTAAAAAAGTTGTTCGCGTTGATTTTGGGCGACCGCGGCGACGAGCACGTTCTGTCCATGGTTTATAATGTAGGCAAATTTATTTATATCGCGGACGCGCTTGACGATATCGAAGAGGATAAAAAAAGCGGTAATTATAATGTTTTTTTAATTTCATACGGTAAGTTCGAAAACCGCCGACAATTTATCGAAGATAATCGCGCGGAATTGGAATTTTTATTCGCTTCCACCGTTAATAAGGCAATTGCCGAATTTAACGCGCGGAAATATACGCAAAGTTATACTTTGCTTCAAAATATAGTGTATTACGGACTGAGAGACAAGACCGAGCAGCTGTTTGCGTCGGATAAAAAACTCGACAGACCAAGAATTTAAAAGGAGATTTTTTAGATGGACGAATATTATGCTGTTTTGGGATTGAATTCGGATGCGAGCGAACAAGAACTTAAAGCGCGCTACGAAGAATTGAAGGCTAAATACAAGGAAGACCGGTTTTTGCCAGGCGAAGAAGGTAATCGCGCCGCAATGAAACTTAACGAACTTGAGGAAGCTTGGCAAAAAATAAGCGATAAGCTCGAAAGTTCGCGTTATAGCGACGATTACGAACGTATCGCGAAAACGATAAAGGAGAAAAATTACGATAAAGCTCAGGAACTGCTCGACGAGATAGTGGACAGACCGGCTAAATGGCATTTTTATCAATCTCAGGTATATTATTACAGAGAATGGCTGGTTGAATGTCGCAAGCAACTTACCGTCGCCATAGATATGGATCCGTCGAACGAACAGTACAAAACGGCTTTGGAGAAATTGGATACCGTTATGGGAAATTCCAAAAAAGATCCGCATGACGTTCACGTCGACGGCGACGATATCGACGCGGCGAGAGCGCAGGCAGGTCAAGCTCAGGCGAACGAGATGAATACTTTGTCTAACTGCTGTACCGCTTATTGCTTAACGTCGCTTTGTTGCGACACGATGAGCTGTTGTTGCCGCTGATGAACAGGACTCGAAAAATAACATATTGCGCCGTTTTCGCGGCGGTTGCCGTGCTTGCTGTCGTTATATGCGCATATACGACTGCGAACATAGTTCCGTTGATTTTTTTGTCGGCGGCGTTTTACTTGGCTTTTTGCACAATAGGAGCGTGGGGAATTTTGTCCGTTGCCGTTACTTTATTGATTTCTTTTCTTGTTGTGGGATTTCGGGATTGTTTCGTTTTGGCTTTGGTATTCTTTACGCCTTATTCGGTATTTGCTTACTTAATGAGAAAAGTAAAATACGACGGGAAAACAAATTTCGCGATAAGGGCGATAAGCGCGGCAGCGTTCTTTTTGATAGAGGCGTACGTTGCGCTTTTGCTCGGCGAATTTTTGACGGGAGTGGATTTTATGCTCGTCGTCGATAAATTTGGTATTTGGGTTTATTACGCTTTATTTGCCGTAATAAGCGTCCCTACCGATTTCTTTTTTGCGTTTGCGACTGAACGTTTGTCGGTTGCGTTGAACAAATCGGGTGGCAGAATGCAAAAATAGTAAAAAAAACTATAAAAACATTAAAAAACGCTTGACATGTGTCCCTAAAAGTGCTAATCTATTATAGCGCCACTTTTATAGGGGTGTCTTTTCAAGTATGCAAACAAAACAGGAGGCCTGTTATGAGAAATAAAATAACTTTGGCTTGCACAGAATGCAAGCAGCGTAATTACGACAATATGAAAAATAAGAAGAACGATCCCGATCGTATCGAACTTAAGAAGTATTGCAAGTTCTGCAAAAAACATACCGTTCATAAAGAAACGAAATAAGGAGAGTAATAATGAAAGACGTTACTCAAACTACGCCCGGAAAGGGCAAGCCTACGCCTAAGAACAACGAAAAACCCGGATTTTTTAAGCGTATCGGAAGAGCCTTTAAGGATACTTTCGGCGAGCTTAAAAAGGTTACGTGGCCGACTTTCGGCGAAACCATGAAGCAGCTTGGCGCGGTTATTGTCGTCGTAGTGGTTTTTTTGGTTGTTTTGACCGTGTTCGATTTGTTGCTCGGCGCAGGATTCGAACAGTTTAAAAAAGCTCTAGATCCGACGGCGACTTCGGCGTTGTTAAACCTTTTTAAAGGTAAGCTGTAAGGAGCGTCGCAATGGGAGAAGAAAACGTTAAGTGGTATATTCTTCACACTTATTCCGGTTACGAAAACATGGTTAAAGATAATTTGGAATTGGTGTTCAAGAAAAACGACGTTATCGACAGGCTGCGCGAAATCATTATACCTATGGAAGACGTAGTAGAGGAAAAAGCGAACGGCAAACGAAAACTCGTTCAGCGTCGTCTTATGCCTACCTATGTATTCATAAAAATGGATTACGACAACAGCATGTGGCATATGATTACCAATACGAGAGGCGTTACGGGTTTCGTAGGTCCGCAGGGCAGACCGCTGCCTTTGTCCGACGACGAAGTAAAACGTTTGCATCTCGAGAAGCCCACGACCATAGTTACCGACTTCGAGATAGGCGAATCGGTAAAAATCGTAGACGGTTCGTTGGAAGGCTTTATCGGCACGATCGACGCGATCGACCTTGTGAACAGCAAGTGTAAAGTAACGGTAAGCATGTTCGGAAGACTTACGCCTGTCGAACTCGAATTATATCAGATAGAAAGATTGGACGAAGTTACGTCCGACTGACGATGTTAATAATCTGGGAGAGCAATTGCTCGCGATCACCACGATTGTAATAAAAATTTTACAAGGAGAACTTTATTTATGGCAAAGAAATTGCAAGCAGTAGTAAAACTGCAACTTCCCGCCGGTAAAGCAACCCCGGGACCGCCTGTCGGTTCGTCCCTCGGTCCGCACGGTATCAACATTCCGGGCTTTACCAAGGAATTCAACGAAAAGACCAGAGGTCAGGAAGGACTTATTATTCCGGTAGTAATCAGCATTTACGCAGACAGATCGTTTACGTTTATTTTGAAAACTCCTCCGGCAGCCGTTCTTATCAAGAAGGCGTGCAAGATCGAAAGCGGATCGGGCAAACCTAACAAAGATAAGGTTGCAAAGATCACCAAGGAACAGGTTAAGGAAATCGCAACATTGAAAATGCCCGACCTTAACGCAGCTTCCATCGAAAGCGCAATGAGCATGATTGCAGGTACGGCGCGCAGTATGGGCGTCGTTGTTGTCGACTAAGGAGGCGAATTATGGCAGGTAAAAAATATCTTGACAGCATTAAGGCTGTAGACGTAAAGAATGTATACGAGCTTGAGGAAGCAACCGCAAATGTAGTTGCAACCGCAAAAGCTAATTTCGATGAAACCATTGAATTGCACGTTCGTCTCGGCGTAGATCCCAGACAAGCGGATCAACAGGTAAGAGGAACCGTAGTTCTTCCTAACGGAACGGGTAAAAGCGTAAAGGTTTTGGTTATCGCAAAAGGCGATAAGGCAGACGCTGCTCTTGCTGCAGGCGCAGACGAAGTAGGCGCAGAAGAAATGATCGCTAAGATTCAGGGTGGTTATCTCGATTTCGACGTAGTTATCACTTCTCCCGATATGATGGGACAGTTGGGACGCGTTGCAAAAATCCTCGGACCGAAAGGTTTGATGCCTTCGCCGAAGAGCGGAACGGTTACTCCCGATCTTGCAAAGGCGATTAAGGAAACTAAAGCCGGTAAGGTCGAATACCGCGTAGACAAGACCGCGATTATTCATTGCCCCGTAGGAAAGAAGTCTTTCGGCGTTGAGAAATTGACCGAAAACATAAATGTTCTTATGGAAGCAATCGTAAAGGCTAAGCCCGCTGCAGCAAAAGGCGTTTATATCAAGAGCGTTACTCTTGCAAGCACGATGGGCCCCGGAATTAAGGTTGCTTACAGAGTATAATCATTTATCAATTTAATAATTCAAAGGTTTGACCGCAGAAAGCAAGTGCTTTATTAAGTATAATCGAACGAAATGTTCGGCTTGCCGAGGAAAAAACGAGCTTTATACGTGAATTTTCACAATTGGTTCGATTGCCGCGCGGTAGTCGAACCTTTTAATTATACCTCTGCTGCGAGGTGAAAGCAGTAAAGAATTTTAACAGGAGGTTATTATGTCAGTAGAAATCATGAACGCAAAAAAGCAGATCGTAAACGAATTTGCAGAGAAAGTTGCTAAGGCTAAATCTTTCGTTCTTATCGATTATCGCGGACTTACCGTTGCGGAAGATACAACGATGCGTAACGAACTTCGCAAGAACAACGTTGAATACAAAGTTGTTAAAAACAGATTGGTTCTTCGCGCTATTCAGCAAGCCGGTATCGACGGAATGGACGAAAAGATTTTCGAAGGTCCTACCGCAATCGCTTTTTCGTACGACGACGCTGTTGCTCCCGCAAAAGTATTGACAGAAAACGCGAAAAAAGTAAACAAGACCGCTATTAAAGGCGGTGTAGTCGAAGGCAAGATTATGACTACGGAAGAACTTGCTAAGGTAGCAACCATACCCGCAAAACCTGTGCTTGTCGCTCAGTTATTGGGTATGATGCAAAGCCCTGTACGTTCGCTTGCAGTCGTATTGTCGGAGATTGCAAAAAAACAGGAAGCGTAATTTCTGTGGCTATTGCCTAAAAATACGCAATTAAATTTTATTTATTTTAAGGAGAAATTAAAATGGCTGATTTGAATAAATTAATGGAAGAAATCAAAAGCATGTCCGTTATGGAACTTAACGAACTCGTTAAAATGCTTGAAACCGAATTCGGTGTATCCGCTGCTGCTATGGCTGTAGCAGGTCCTGCAGCAGGCGCTGCCGCTGATGCTCCCGCAGCAGAAGAACAGACCGAGTTCACCCTCGTTTTGAAAGAAGTAGGAGCAAATAAAATCGCAGTTATTAAGGCTGTTCGTGAAATCACCGGTCTTGGTCTTTCCGAAGCTAAGGCAGTTGTTGACGGAGCTCCTTCGAACGTTAAAGAAGCTATGTCCAAAGAAGCTGCAACCGAAGCTGCTGAAAAGCTTAAAGCTGCAGGCGCAACCGCAGAACTTAAATAATTATAATCGGTTAAAATTCTTAGAATCCTCGGCAATATTTACCGAGGATTTTTTGTATACAACTTTTCAAGGCGGGGTAAGCGTTTCTTTTTGTCCGCTTGAAAAGAAGATGATAAATTCTCCGATTTATATAATAAAAAAACGGCATTTAGAAAAGTGATGTGAACCCCAAAGGTTAGACAAAAAAATTAAATATATTGGAATTGAGTTCG
>CAZQAC010000053.1:0-8892 GCA_964591125.1 uncultured Lachnospiraceae bacterium | reverse complement strand
AATAGTTATTTTGAAACAAACTTTGAATTAACAGAGTTTTACTCAAACAACAATATTTATGTAGTCGAATAGAAAAAAGCAGGTAGAGCCGTTTAGTGCTTTACCAGCCTACCGTTTTTATGGGCTGACGGTAAACCCTTTACCGCCGTTCAAGCGTTCATCGGCGGTATTATCCCATTGGTATCAATGGGGGTTCTTCTTTTTTCTGCTTTTATTATTCAATTTTGTTTTCCGTTCTGTTTGCCATTGTTCAAAATCTTTTTGCGTCTTTTCATCCTCAAAGAGTTTTTGAATGGCGGGCAACAATGCTCTTGCAATAGAGTCAAGCTCATAGTCGGGTATTCCCGTGGTGTTCTTGCGTTTTTTCGTCAACCTATAAAGTTACCTCCTTATCATCGGTATAAAAGTACGATTATTAAAATCGTTTGTACAAGCGGTAATATCGGCGTCAGCCAAAAGAAGAAAGTCTGAAAAAGGCTTTGGGTACGGTATTCGTTGCGTGATTGAGAAAAGTGTGTGATAAGATCAGGGGGGCGAATGTAAACTTTTTTATTTCGTTGCAGAGTGAGTGGAATTTTGAATTTGAGAATTAAAATTAGAGTCGAATAAAAATTACGGTTTTTTTGTTTTAATTTACGTTTTATTCGACGTATTTGACTGCTGTTTTTTGCCAAACTGAAAGCAAACCGGTAAGGTGGACAAAATGTTGTATTGTTGAATGTATATCGGGCGTTTAGCGGCGTAGCGGAGACGGCAGCATCGTAAAAAGATCGTCGACGCGATTAAAACGTTTGACGTGCAGAAACATTAAGTAAGTCTCTTTTGTGTTTTGTAAAGAATTTCGATGCGGAGAGTGTTTGATAATGCTTAAACGATTTCGAATATTATGCTTATAACATTGCGTTTATTTTATTAATAAATGCCAACATCTGGCAGCTAAATAAATTATTTGTATATTAAAAAGCAAAGTGAGTCGATTCGAAAAGAATTACAAAAAAATACGGCAGAGGGGTTCTGTCGTATTTTTTAACGGATGCGTCAAAATTCCAAAAGATTATTTGCAGTTTTTCGTGCTTTTGGTTTTTGAATCGGTTTTGGACTTCGCGGTCTTATTTGCGGTAGACTTTGCCGAAGTACTGTTCTTTCTTTCTGCCATGATCGTTCACACTCCTTATCAGATTATCGAGCTTATTCACCCGACACTAATATTGTGTGATACGGCGTTAAATTTATTTTAATTTTTTATTGTAAGTTTTTGTAAACGAGATAACCTTCCATATTGTCGTGTTCCGACGCTGTCAAACCGTCAAAACCGAAATATTCGGTCAATAAAGACAGCAGTATCGCTCCGTGAGCTATTACGCCCGCGCGTTTTTCTCCGAGCGTGGGATACTCTGAAAGGAGGTCTTTCGAATTGTAAATGTCGTCGATAAGTCCGTTTAATTCGTTTAGACATATTTTATATCCGTGGACGGCTTCCGCGTCGTAAACGCGTTGTTTTAACAGCATGGAGGCAATCGAAGTTACAGTTCCTCCGATGCCTATCAGAGTCTGTGCGGATATTTTTTTGTAGCCGCAAATCTTATCTTTATAATAATCGACGATTTTTTTGCGGTCGTTTCCGATAAGATCGCGCGTTCTCACTACGCCGAGTTTAAGGCTTTCGGCATAAGTTATATTTTGATTTTTTCCTTCCACGACTTCGACGCTTGCTCCGCCTATGTCGATAACGGCGTTGTCTCCCGTTCCGCCCGTTGCGCCGATAAAGCCCACGGTGGCTTCTTCTATGCCGGAAATAATATCGACTTGCACGGGTATTTTGCTTTCGATAAGCTTTTTGAGCGTTTTGCCGCCCGGATTTCGCATGGCTTCCGTTCCGAAAACGTATATTTTATCCGCGCCTTCCGATTTTGCTTCGGTAAAAAACTCCGTTACCGCGTTTGCGGTACGGAGAATTGCTTGATCGTCCAAGCGTTTAAGATTAACCATGTTAAACGATAACTGCGTGGAATTTATTTTTTTCGGGTTAACGTTCCGATTTCGCGCAATCAGCAGTCTGACCGAATTGCTGCCTATGTCTATAACCGCGTTCATTTATTTAGCGGTAAAAGGCTCTTCGCCGTTGCCGATGAGACCCAAATATTCGCGAGCATATTGGTCTACGTAAATATCCGTACTCATATAAGCGATTTTGTCTTCGTTTTCCGCTATTTGAGATTCGAGTATTGCAAGCTTATTTTGCAGTTCGGCTTTTTGATTGTTCAGACCGGTGATTTTAATTAAATTAATTATTAGCGAAACCGTAAGAAGAACAATAAATATTACCGTAGATATGGTTACTATTTTGATAACTTTTATCCAATCGTGCATAAAAAATCCTCCGTACGTCCGTATACGAGATGCAAAAAACATCTCTTTAGACTTTGACTATACCATTTTAGCACACATTTTAGTATTTTTCAAGAAAATTGCGAATGTTTTCTTAAAAAATACTGTTAAAACATTTGACATAACCTGTCGAAATCATTATAATATGCCTGTTTAGTAAAAACAAACTTCAAGTTTAAAAACCTTAAACTTTGTAAACGTGGAGTTTAGTGGAGTTTTGAGAAATTTGTTTCGGGTAGAGAGAAATGGAAATCGGTATTAAAATTAAAGAAATCAGATTAAAAAAACAGCTGACGCAAGAGGAACTCGCCGATCGATGCGAACTGACTAAAGGATATATAAGTCAAATCGAAAACGACCTTACGAGTCCGTCCATAGCGACGTTGAAGGATATTCTTCAAGCGCTCGGAACGACGCTTTCGAGCTTCTTTTCGGATGACGAAGAAGAACCGTTGGTTTTTACCGAAAACGATTATTTCGTTAAAAAAAGCGACGAATCGACCATTACGTGGCTTGTTCCCGCGGCGCAAAAAAACGCGATGGAACCAATTATGCTGACTTTGAATTCCGAATCCGCAACCGAAAAGGATTTGCCCCACGACGGAGAGGAATTCGGATACGTTCTGCAGGGACGGGTAAAACTTATTGTGGGAAATCGCGAGTTCGAAGTTCAAAAAGGCGAAAGCTTTTATTATCGAGCAAACAAAGCGCACAATATAGTTAATCTTACAAGCGAAAAGGCGGTAATATTGTGGTTGTCCTGCCCGCCTAATTTTTAACGAGAGGTTACGCAAATGAAAGAACAGGTAAAGTTTGATAAAATAATAGAAGTAAGAAACGTAACTAAAGTATTCGAAGATAACGTTACGGTACTCGACGATATAAATTTGTCTATAAGACGCGGACAGTTCGTTACGTTGTTAGGACCGTCCGGATGTGGAAAAACCACGCTTTTGCGCATGATAGCCGGATTCGCGACTCCTACCGGCGGTGAGATTTTTATCGAAAATACGCCCATAACCAATATTCCGCCCTATAAACGTCCGGTCAATACCGTTTTTCAAAAGTATGCGCTTTTTCCTCATTTAAGTGTTTTTAAGAACGTCGCTTACGGTTTGAAATTAAAAACCATTGATGATCCCGCCGCAAAAGGCGGAAAGCGTAAACTTACCAAGTCCGAAATAGAAGAAAAAGTCAATAGAGCGTTAAAACTCGTTAATTTGTCCGATTACGGACATCGCGACGTGAATTCTTTGTCGGGCGGTCAGCAGCAGAGAATTGCCATTGCGCGCGCGCTTGTTTGCGAACCGAAAGTTTTGTTGCTTGACGAACCTCTCGGCGCGCTCGATTTGAAAATGCGTAAAGAAATGCAGATCGAGCTGAAAAATATGCACAAAAATCTCGGTATAACGTTTATTTACGTTACGCACGATCAGGAAGAAGCGCTTACGATGTCGGACGTAGTCGTCGTTATGAACGACGGTATAATTCAGCAGATAGGTTCGCCGAAAAAGATTTACGACGAACCTGCAAACGCGTTTGTTGCGAGTTTTATCGGCGAAAGCAATATTCTTTCGGGAATTATGGAAAAAGATTTTACCATTAATTTCTTAGATAAAAGTATTCAATGCGTCGATAAAGGATTCGATAAAAACGAAAAAGTGGATATAGTTATTCGCCCCGAAGATATAAAAATATATACAGGGGATACTGATAAAGGACAGTTCGAAGGCGTGGTCGTAAGCACTGTTTTCAAAGGAACGTATTATGAAATGGAAGTGGAGTGCAACGGTTACCAATTTACCGTTCAGTCTACGAAGGAATTCGTTCCAGAACAGAACGTGCGCTTGAAAATAGAACCGGATAGTATTCATATAATGAAAAAGCTGCGTACGATAAATAAGTTCGACGGTGAAATGACAGCCGAAAACAGCGTCTGGTTCTGCGAAGGCGAATTTGACGTTTTGGGCGAAACGGGCTTCGAAAAAGGAGATAAAGTGGATGTTTTCGTTCCTTTCGACGCGGTAGAACTTACCGACGACGAGGCAGACGGCGTTATCGGTGCGAACGTTACGCAGAGTCTTTATAAAGGAACGTATTATCAAGTTCAGGTTTACACCGATACGGACGAAGATTTTTATGTCGACACTACGGACGAATGGGATATAGGAGATCGCGTCGGAATAAAAATCGCTCCCGAAAAAATCAGACTGGAACGCGCGGAGGTTTCGGACGATGAAGAAGAAAAGTAATTTTTTCAAACCCGGCTTTTTCGTTGCTCCGTATGTGGTCATATGCGCTTTGTTTGTAATATTGCCGCTCGTTTTGGTTTTTGTATATGCGTTTTTGGGAACGGACGGTTCTTTTACTTGGGATAATTTCAAACAGGTTTTTTCTTGGGAAAGCGGAAATCTCGAATTATTGTTGAAAACGGTGGGAATAGCCGCTCTCACCACGCTCGTTTGTTTGCTCATAGCTTATCCCGTTGCGTTGGTTTTGGCTTCTGCGCCATTCAATAAATACGTTATATTGTCGTTATTGTTCATTATTCCCATGTGGATGAATTTCGTATTACGCGTAATCGCGCTTAAATCGTTATTGTATATCTTGGGAATAGGCGAGGGTTTGCTTGCCGTAATAATAGGTATGGTTTATGATTTTTTGCCGTTTATGTTGCTTCCAATTTATACCGTTTTAACGGAAATGGACAAAAGTTACGCGGAGGCTTCGGCGGATCTGGGCGGGAACGGTTTCGTAACGTTTTTTAAGGTCACGTTGCCGCTGTCTTTGGGCGGAATAATAAGCGGAATCACGATGGTTTTTATGCCGGTGTTCAGCGCGTACGCCATTACTAATATGTTGGGAGATACGAGTTCAAACGTAATCGGAAACAAAATAAACGGGCTGTTTACTACGACGAGTACGTGGGGCGTCGGTTCCGCGCTGTCGTTCGTATTGCTGGTTTTGGTGTTTTTGACGATGATAATAAGTTCTCTCGCTTCGCGAAAAACGAATAAAACGTCGAATAAATCGGTTTCGAAAGGAGGCGAATCTCAATGAATAAAAAATTATCGCTCGTATTGCGGTGGATTTTTCTTATAGTAGTGCTTATCTGCATATACGCGCCCATCGCTTTGATAGTTTTATACTCGTTTTCTTCCGAAAAAAATATAGGCGGAGCAAACGGATTCGGGAACTTTACGTTTTCGTTATACACGAAGTTGTTTTCGAACGAAAAAATAATGGACGCGATGTGGAATACTTTGCTGATAGGCGTGGTTTCTGCGACATTGGCAACGGTTATCGGTACGTTTACCGCCGTGGGATTGCATTATATGAAACGAGGCAAAAAGGCGGTTAATTTCGTTTCGCAGATAACGGTGGTTAACGCCGAAATAGTAACGGCTGTCGGTTTGTTTTTGTTGTCCATATTTTTACGCGACGTATTGTGTTTGCCTCTGCAAAAAGGGATAGGCTGGCTGATCGTCGCTCATACGGTCATGACGACGCCTTACGTAATATTGAACGTCAGTCCTAGATTGAATCAACTTAACCCGAATTTGTTTGAGGCTGGAATGGATTTGGGGGCGGGGCCTATGCGCAGTTTGTTTACCGTTATTATTCCTCAGCTTGTCGGAGCGATGATTTCGGGCTTTGCGTTGGCGTTCACTTTGTCGCTCGACGATTTTGTGGTTACCAATCTGAATAAAGGAACGAACGGCGTAGATACCGTTTCCACATACGTTTACGCAAGTTTGAGACGCAATCTCGATCCGTCCATTCGTGCGCTCAGTACGATAATTTTCGTTACGGTGTTGGTTGCGTTGATAATATTCAATATAGTAAAGACCAAAAAAGACAAACAAGCGGCGGTTGCCGTAAATAAAACAAAAAACAGTTAAGAGGAGTTTGTTATGAAAAAAATCATTACCGTCGTATTGGCGATATTAATGGCTTTGCCACTCGGAATGTTCGCCGGCTGTTCGAACAACCGTGCAGAACAACTGAAAATGTATGTTCCCGGCGAATATATAGATTCCGAAATTTTTGAAGAATTCGAAAGTTGGTATAAAGAAAAAACGGGCAAAACGGTTCAGGTGGTTACGCCCACGACGTTTGATACCGTGGAAGAAATAATGACTGCGGTAGAACGCGACAAGGCGGATTACGATTTGCTTTGTCCGTCCGATTATGCTGTCGAACAGCTTATAAAAAAAGGTTTATTACAAAAAATCGATCCGGAACGAGTGAATGTTGCCTCCGTTATTAAGTCCGAATATGTAGAACGTGCAAAAATTTCCGATCCCACGCTCGAATATTCCGTTCCTTATATGTACGGTACTTTCGGAATAATGTACGATTATTCGAAAACGGGTAAGCATATCGACAGCTGGTCTGCAATTTTTACCGACGAATATAAGGGCAAGAGCGCGATTAAGGATTCGTTGAGGGAAGCCGTTTGTTCGGCAGCAATTTGGAATAATCGCGGTAAACTTTTGGAGGGTACGTTCGATAACGCTAAACTGCAAGCCGTTTACGAAGATATTTCGGTTTCGGCGATAGATGCGGCAATGTCGACTTTGTCTTCTTCGAAGAGTAATTTTTTGTGGGGCGGCGAAAGTCTTAAATTCGATATGGCTTCCGAAAAAACAAACGTTCAGGTTGCGTTGATGTGGTCTTGCGACGCCGGTTATATTATGAACAGTTACGAAGACGACGACGGAGTCGAACATATCGGGAACAGAAACATGTGGTATGTTGTACCGAAAGAGGGCGGAAACATTTATCTTGACAATTTTGTCATTTCCAAATATGCGAAGAACGCGGAAGCGGCTAATTATTTTATCGAATTTTTATGTTTGAAAGAAATTGCGCTCAAAAACAGCGCGTATGCCGGAGCGATTAGTCCCGTCAAAGCGGCTTACGACGAGTTGAAAGCCGAATACGAAGCGGACGAAAATTTGGGTTCGGGAGCTGCTACGGGCGAAGAAGCCGCATGGAGAGCGATGTATCTCGACATGCTGTTCCCGTCCGAGGAAACGCTCAATCGTTGCGGAACGATGCGCGATTACGGAGATCGCGACGCGGATATAAGCGTAAAATGGGCAAACGTTCGTAATTGATTTTTTCTCAAAATAAAAACAATTGCTTTATGCGTCGGTAAAGGCGTAAGGTCAACGAAAAGCATTTCGAAAGTTAATTCAGTCGGAATGTTTTTTGTTTTGCGTCGAGTCTGCGAAACGCGTCGTAAGATTAAAAAAGTAAGCGAATTAAATTTTATCGACGAGAGTGAAGAAGTCGATACCGCTTGACAAAGAGATGTAGATGGTTTATAATTGTTTCGAAAAATCATTCAAAAAGAAAAACGCTGTTTGTAAAGTGTTTACGGAATTAAAATGGAAGATAAAAAGGTTAAAAAATTTAATTACGACGCGATAGTCGTTGGTGCCGGGCATGCCGGAATCGAAGCCGCTCTCGCTTTGGCTCGGACGGGCAATAATACTTTGATTTTGTCCATAACGCTGGATAATATCGGTTATCTTGCATGTAACCCGAGTATCGGCGGAACAGCAAAAGGACACTTGGTTCGCGAAGTGGACGCGTTGGGCGGACAGATGGGTATAACCGCAGATAAAACGTTAACGCAGTTGCGCATGCTTAATTCGTCCAAAGGACCGGCAGTGCAGTCTTTGCGCGCTCAGGTAGATAAGTACGCTTATCATAACGAAATGAAGCGTGTGCTCGAAAATACTCCCGGACTTACCGTTCGTCAGGGCGAAGCTAAACGGTTGATTGTCGAGGACGGTTGCGTCAAGGGCGTAAAAACAGTATATAATCTCGAATATTACGCGCCCGTGGTCGTTCTTGCGTGCGGAGTGTATTTGAAATCGACGATAATCGTTGGCGACGTATTCGAGAACAGAGGTCCCGTTTGTTTTGGAAGATCGAATTATCTTTCGGATAATTTACGTGAGTTGGGCTTGAATGTCAGACGATTTAAGACGGGAACTCCCGCTCGTATAGACGGAACGACGGTCGATTACGATTGTCTGGAAGTGCAGAAAGGAGATCCCGATCTGTATTCGTTTTCGGTTATGAGCAAAAAAGTTAACGCGACGGCGAGAGTTTGTTACTTGGGGTATACAAATCAAGTTACTCACGAGATTATTCGCGACAATATCGATCTTGCGCCGAAGTATGCAGGTCTTATAGACGGAGTAGGACCGCGTTATTGTCCTTCCATAGAGGATAAGGTGGTTCGTTTCGCAGATAAAGAAAGACATCAGTTCTTTTTGGAGCCCGAAGGCGACGGCACGAACGAAGCTTATGTTCAGGGAATTTCGACATCTTTGCCCGCTTCGGTTCAGTACGACTTGTATCGAAGCATTAAAGGATTCGAAAAAGTGGAGATTATGCGCGACGCATACGCAATAGAATACGATTGCATAGATCCGTTGGAACTTTATCCCACGCTCGAACATAAGCTTATATCCGGACTGTTTT
>CAZQAC010000052.1:7254-9078 GCA_964591125.1 uncultured Lachnospiraceae bacterium | reverse complement strand
AAGAATTTCAACTGACGGTATTCGCCGAAGAATACGTTACGCCGGAATGGTTTCGAGGGGGCGTGATGTATCAAATTTTTCCCGACCGCTTTTGTAAAGTAGGAACTACGCCAGACATAGCAGGGAGAATTTCTCGAACCGATTGGGGCGGAACGCCTTCGTACCTTCCGAATGCGCAAGGGAAAATTTTGAATAACGACTTTTTCGGAGGCAATCTGCAAGGCATTCGCGCCAAATTGCCGTATTTACAAAAATTGGGAGTAACGGCGATTTATCTGAATCCGATTTTCGAAGCTGCATCGAACCATCGTTACGACACTTCGGATTACTTAAAAATCGACCCGATTTTAGGGAACGAAGCCGATTTTAAGGAACTCGTCGACGCCGCGAAACAATGCGGAATACGGCTCATTTTGGATGGTGTGTTCAATCATACGGGCGACGATAGCGTGTATTTCAATAAATACGGGAATTATCCGTCCGTCGGTGCGTTTCAATCCAAAGATTCGCCATATTATTCATGGTATTCGTTCAAGGAGTACCCGAGCCGTTACGAAAGTTGGTGGGGAATCGATATATTGCCCGAAATCAATGAAAACTCCGAGGCGTACCAAGAGTTTATTATGGGCAAAAACGGCGTGCTGAATAAGTGGCTTTCGTTCGGCATCGGCGGATATCGATTAGACGTTGCGGACGAATTGCCCGATTTTTTCTTGAAAAAATTACGCCGTTCTGTCAAAGAAAGCAATCCCGAAGCCTTGATTATCGGCGAAGTTTGGGAGAACGCTTCCGATAAGATCGCTTACGAAACGCGTCGAGAATATTTACAGGGGTACGAGCTGGACAGCGTAATGAATTATCCGCTGAAAGAAGCCGTTATTCGATACGTGCAAAGCGGCAATGCGATTGCGGTATTGGAAACGGTTCGTATGCTGATCGATCATTATCCGAAACAGACGCTCGATTGTTTAATGAATATTCTCGGTACGCACGATACTGCACGTATTTTGACGGTTTTTGGCGGTATAACTTGTAAAAATAAAGAAGAAATGGCATCTTCCGACGCCTATTTAACGTCTGAAAAAAAACAAAATGCCATTGAAAAATTGAAAACGGCGGCAATTTTACAATACACGCTTCCCGGTGTTCCTTGCGTGTATTACGGAGACGAAAACGCCGCGGAAGGACATATCGATCCGTTTTGCAGACGTTGTTTCGATTGGGAGCATATTCATACCGAGTTAATCGATTTTTACGCAAAATTAGGAAATATTCGTAAAACATATCGTTCGATATTCAAAGACGGAGATTTTATAGAATTGCAAACGCAAGACGGCTTGTTTTTTTATAAACGCGAAAATCGACACGGAATGATTTACGTTTATACGAATTGTTCCGAGGAAACGTACTTGCTCCGATTGCAACACGGCAACTATAAAAATCTTTTAACAGAAGAAATTTTCTGGAATTATAGTATTATCGAGCCGAATTCTTTCGGAATTTTTACACGTAACGAAAAATAAATAATAAAAAATGTAAGAACAGTCGTCAAAAAGCAAAAAAATCGTATATTATTTATAGTTCCTGTATTCAAGGTAAAACTATTCGTAAAAGCTGCATTTTACGAATAGTTACATGTATCGTACCCTACTCTTCTTTCGTTCTTCTTGCTCTTGCTTTTTAGCTTCTTTTCTGCGTTTTCTTCGTTCGTATTGACGTTCATAAATTCCATGTACTTCACATTTATAATCGTAAACGGTTAACGTCAAAAAAATTCATATATTTCCATCTGTTTTTCCTCACATTGTAATATTATTTTTCTTG
>CAZQAC010000052.1:0-7154 GCA_964591125.1 uncultured Lachnospiraceae bacterium | reverse complement strand
AAAAATTCATATATTTCCATCTGTTTTTCCTCACATTGTAATATTATTTTTCTTGTAAGGTTGGTTGCACGGGGCACAAAAGTGCCCCTTTTGCAACCCCAACCTTTACAAAAACAACCATCTCAAAAGCCAAAGTACAAACGTCACGACGTTCAATAATGCCGTCAAACAGAATCCGACCAATGCTATTAACATCTGGAAGAACTCTACTATACCCGACATCCAAGAAAGCCAATCAGGCAGCGCAACCGCTTCCGACGTAAACGATTGCACCCAGTCCAACGAGAACTGCGGTACCGTCTGCAAAAAGTCCAAAAACGAAGTAAACATGTACGGTGTATCGTCCTGTTTTATCAATACGCAAATCAGTGAATACACCAAAAGAATCAATACGACGATGCCAAAGATATTTACGCTATGTTCCGAAGACGTGCTATAAGTAGAGTTATCGGCTTTGTTCGTTCGCGTTCGAGTGGTTTTCCAAGAAACCCGTCCCCGCTTTCTTGTTACGTTGGTACGAGTTTTATTCGTTTTTCCGTCATTTCTGTTTTGCGACATTGCAATCACCTCTTTACAGGATCAGTTTGACTACCGCAAGGATTATACAAATCGTCAATAACGACGAAAAGAACGAAGCCATGTTCATTGTATCGGAAGAACCTTCTTCGTAACCGCGATCATAGCCGTCTATATCACCTTGCGCGTAACCTAACTGATACGAACCGTCTCCGTTGAAAAGAATCGATTCACTGCAATTGCTATACTGTTCTAAATATGCGCGACAAGACGGGATATACACGCCGACGGGCGAAAAAGTACCCGTGTGTCCGTTATACTGCCCCTCAAACGACAAATAAAAAGTAGTATAATACGTTTCGCCTGTGTCGCTCATAAAGTCTATACCGAATGCGAACGTATTCTCCGAACGCAATACGTACGTAAGACGAGACGGAGTCAACCCCTTGCACGTTTCAAGACTATCAACCGTCGTATTACCTACACAGAGACTAACTTTTATTGTTCCAGTCGCACCGTGCGAGGTACTTATCTCGTTCGGTGTCAAACAATCGGTATAAAATCCATACTGTTCAACTGTACTTAAAACGGAAAGGTCAAACGTTTTGGAGCCGAATCGAATCGCAAGCGTTGCGTCCGAAGCATTAAACGTCGCACTCGGAACGTCTGCAAAAGACAACGTAGTTACGGTTTCGTCTTCGCTATAAAAAATAGCACCGCAAAAGCCTTGAATATCGAATTTATAGGTACCGTCTTTCGCAACAGGCGGCTCATCGGAGCCACCGACGTCACCGCTCGAATCTTCCGAACCGCCTATACTACCGCTCGAACTACTATCCGAAGAATCAACGTCCGCGCTCGAGCTATCCTCTTTGGAAGAACTATCCGTAGAACTATCGACGTCGGAAGAACTGTCCTCCGAAGAAGAATCACTGCCCGAACTGTCTTCCGAGCTGTCCGTTTCCTCATATTCGGGGTCGTATAAACAATCGATATACGACGCCCAATATTCTTGAACGGTAGAAGACTGTTCGGAAATTTGACTTATGTACGAATCATAACTTCCCGCAGGTATCTCAATTTGACAGACCGTATCGCCGAATGCGTTCGAAGCTATAGTCGGAATCTTCGTGCCGTTAAGCTTAACGTTCGTCAAGCCGCTATCCTTAAAAGCGTCCGCATACACCGCTTTCAACGTAGACGGTAATTCTATTTCCGTCAAAGACGTGCAGCCCTCGAAGGCTCCTGCGTAAATGTAGGTCAAATTCTCGCCGAAATCAAAGTCCGATAAGTTTATACAACCGTTCCTCTCCTTTATAATTCGTGGTGAGCATTAATTCTATAAATTCTATCATAGAACCGCATAACAACACTTGCAAGTCCAGCGTTGACAAATTCAACTCGCGTAATTCCTTATGCACGTCCTTAAAAGAATACCAAATAATTTCCTCTTCATCGTCTACGTCGTGACATTCCACGATTCCCGATGCCTGTAATATGTTGTCTACTATTACCACTCGACGATGTTTTACGTCTACGTACTTCTTTCCTGCTCGCAAATCCATTGCTCGCTTTACCGGTTTTAATACACTCATTTCTGTACCTCTATGTTATATTTTTACCACAATAGTAGTATTTTTCAATAACATTATGGCACTACCTTGGTGGTATGTCAAGCAAAAAAAAACCACCTTTGTGGTAAAATATTATAAAAAAAATAGAGGTACAATATGAATATTGGTGCAAACTTAAAGTATCAAAGAACTGTAGCAAACAAATCTCAACAAGAAATATCTAAAGCAACAGGCATATCTCAACAAGCATTAAGCACATGGGAAAAAGAGAAGAAGATGCCAACCATTGACAAATGTATTATTCTTGCCGATTATTACGGTATCACTCTCGACGAACTTGTCGGAAGAGATAAAGAAAGCAACGTACGGCTTGACCAACGCCATAACAACGGAACCATTAACAATAACTTCTAAAAAAATCAACAGCGAGGTTTTTGCTATGACCTATGGAAATCGATTAAAAGAAAAACGTGAAGAACGAAATTTAACTCAAAACGAATTGGCTAAAGCAACGCATATATCTCAGCAAAATATATCTCGCTGGGAAAGAAACGAGATATTACCCAATATACATTTTTGTACTATACTTGCTGATTTTTATGGAATATCCATAGATGAACTTGTTGGACACGAAATCAAAAAAAATTGGTAAAAAAATTTCTTATCAAAAATGCTTGACAAATACGTATTATGTATATATAATATATATATAATATGTATACAAGGAGATGGATTGTATGGCAACAATAAATATCAACGTTGATGAAAATGTAAAAAGCCAAGCAAACGAACTGTTCAAGTCTTTAGGACTTGATATGACAACTGCATTAAATCTTTTTTTAAGGCAAGCCATTAGTTATGGAGGAATTCCTTTTGAAATTAGAAAAACACGCTCATATATTGTAAATTCAGAGGAAGAGCTTTTGACAAAATTAAGTGCCGCCGAAAAGCAGATCGAAGACGGAACTGAACTTGTTACGCATGAAAAATTTTGGGAGACATTAAAGCAGAAATATGGAATCGAATTATAAAATTTTATATAATCCATTAGCGCAATCGGATCTTGACGATATTGCGGATTATATAGCAAACATTCTCTATGCGCCTGTTGCAATGCAAACGCTACTTTCTAAATTTCATAATGCAATTGAAAATCTAAAATATTTCCCTTTTTTAGGAAAATCCTTATCAAAAAACGCGCGATTAAAATTTGATTATCGTTGGATTATGGTTGAAAGGTATATGATTTTTTATTACGTAAACCAAACTGAACAAAATATTACAATCGCACGTATATTATATGCAGAATCTGATTACTTTAAAAAATTATAATATTCAAGGACGGAACATTCGCTCCGTCCTTTTTCCTTTCTAAACTATATCATTCAAACGGAATCGCTACTTGCTCCTCTTCATCCACTTCGCATAACTTCGCTCGGAGCGTTCCTTTCTTCGGATGATCTAAATCCCAATCCTTGCATTCTTGCGCCATATCTTGAAACTGCGTTCGATGAATTACGTAATCTCGTCCGTATCGAGAAATCATTACCCATGGCGGTACGCCCTTGACCAAAGCGCACTATTTATTCTTACACGTTATTTGCCTGTTTAAGCGATCGCAAAATTTTATACAATTCGGCAAGTGAGCCGTAAAATATAACCTCATAAGATCTTGCTATACCTTTACTCATAAAAACAATTTTCCAAAATCGAATTTTACCCTCCCAAACCGAAAGCATTGACGCGATAGGCTTTCGGTTTGGGAGGGTAATCCCTTAAAAATAAGGGCATTAAAATTTTTTTTCTTTAAGGTGTTTTTTTGCATAAACGTTACGCCCCCTTTTCTCAATCGAAAACGACTCGATATGACTATTTTTTGCAAGAATCTTTCCTATAACTTTTCGGAAAATCCTTAAATATCTTGACTTTTTTTAATTTTCGCGCTACAATAAAACCATGAAAAACGAAAATTATTACACCGAACGGAATATACGAGATTTGGATAAAATCGACGAGCTTCTCAAAGAGCTTCCCCCCTTTTGCGAAGATTATTTTCTCGGAATCGAATCGAGAACCAGTCCGCAAACACGGCTGAAATACGCATACGATTTACGTATTTTCTTCGATTTTCTTTGCAAAAAGAAGTATAGACGCTTAGAGGTTGCCGATTTGACTTTGCGCGAGCTGGAAGGCGTATCGCATCACGATTTGGAGGCTTTTTTAAGCTATCTTTCCAACTATCGTTTTCATGACAGACGGCTCTCTTGCGACGAACGCGCCAAAGCACGCAAATTATCCGCGGTTCGTGCACTTTTTAAGTATTTCTTCAATCACGGTATGATCGAAGTAGACAACTCGGCAAAAGTTTCGACTCCGAAGCTCCACGATAAGGAAATCATTCGTTTGGACGCAAACGAGGTATCGGAATTGCTTCATACCGCCGAAACGGGCAACGGACTGACAAAACACGCAAGCGGATATCATAATAAAACGCATATCCGCGATACGGCGATTCTTTCGCTCTTTTTGGGTACGGGAATCCGTATCAGCGAACTCGTCGGGCTGGATAACGACAGCTTTCACTTTAACGATAATTCCTTTTTGGTAACTCGAAAAGGCGGTAACCAAGCCATTTTGTACTTCTCCGACGAAGTCAAATACGCTTTGCAGGAATACATCGCCGAAAAAGCCGACGATCCGCGCATTCCGCAGGACGAAAAAGCTTTTTTCTTATCTATGCAATATAAACGAATCAACGTTCGCTCCGTGGAAATTTTGGTAAAAAAATACAGCCGTATCGTATCTCCGTTGAAAAAAATTACTCCGCACAAATTGCGAAGCACGTACGGTACGCGCCTCTATAACGAAACCGGCGATATCTACGTCGTCGCGGACGTATTAGGTCATCGCGACGTCAACACAACGAAAAAACACTATGCGGCAATCACGGAGGATAATCGCAAAAAAGTTGCCGACGTCGTCAAATTGCGACAAGACTCTTCTTCCGACAAAAAATAAAACCATGATCGACAATATTCAAAAAGTACAGGAAAAAATCTATATCATTCAACCTATCACACGCGAAAATGCAGACAAATACACCGTTTTGCAACAAGAAGCCGTGTCCCTTATCGAAAGTGCGGGCGCACTCTATGCCGGTACAATCTATCAAAACGTCCACGAAATCAATTCGGCGACTTTTATAGGTTCGGGAAAACTTGCGGAATTAAACGAACGTCTTTACGGATTGGAGAGCGTAACCGTATTGTTCAACGGAGAGCTTTCTCCCTCGCAAACGCTAAATATTTCCGCAGCGTTAAACGATAGAAAAGTCATCGATCGAACGACGCTTATTTTGGATATTTTCGCGAAAAACGCCAAAAGCAACGAAGGTAAATTACAAGTCGAATTGGCACAATTAAAATATCTCTATCCCCGTCTAAAAGGGAAAGGCGCGGTATTATCCAAGCTCGGCGGCGGCATAGGCACTCGCGGTCCGGGCGAAACGAAATTGGAAACGGATCGACGTTATATCCGTACTCGACTGCGCTATTTGGAAAATCGTTTGAAGGAAATCGAAAAACGCCGAGCGTTGCAAACCGCTCGACGAAAAAAAGACGATTCTTTGACGATTGCCCTCGTCGGATATACCAACACGGGAAAATCCACGTTGATGAATTTGCTCACGGGGGCGAATATTTACGCAAAAGACGAATTGTTTGCGACGCTCGATCCTACGGCGCGTCGATTTACGATTGACGGAATCCCCTTCCTACTCGTCGATACGGTCGGTTTTTTGCAAGATTTGCCGCATAATTTGATCGAAGCGTTCCATTCCACGCTCGAAAGCGCGTTGAATTGCGATTTGGCTCTTATCGTATGCGATGCGACGGGCGAATTCGACATGCAACTGGAAACCACGCTGAAAACGTTAAACGAATTGCATTTTTCTTCCCCCTATCTTGTTCTTATGAACAAATGCGAAAACGTGCACGATAATACGCTGTTTCCTTACGGGAGCGTTGCCGTTTCCGCAAAAGAGAACCTCGGCATCGAAAACTTAAAGAAAGAAATTTTACAAGTTTTCAAAAACGAATTCGTTTTCTGCGAATTGTTTATTCCCTATACGCAGATAAATGCCTATAACGCAATAAAATCCTGCGTAATCGAGCAAAAAACAGAGTTTCTGGACGACGGGCAAGCCGTCCGAGCGGTGATTCCGACGCGATACAGCGACAAGTTTACCGAATTTATTAAAAAAGTATAAGGCCGAAATTTCGAGTAAAAATGTAGGCTCGAAAGACAAGAAAAATCGAATTATGCATAACAGGCACGACGTTTGTCATGCCTGTTACGTTTTTATTTATTCCTAATTCTCTTAAATTTCTACGATCAGTAAACCCTCGGTGAAGAGCGGCAGCTCTTTTCGCACTTTTCCGCCATGAAAGTGTGCGGCACCGCCGAAAGCGTCTCCGTCGCAAATCGAGTTGACGTACAAGGTATTCTCGCAACACAAATTCGCTTGTTCGGCGTATTCTTCTTTGCCGCCGTTTTCCCATTCTTCCTTTGTCCAGCAGACGTAAACGGGCCAGAAAAGAATATCCGCACCGACGGCAAATCGTTCGGGGAATTCCCAAAGATCGCCGCAAAGCCCGATTATACATTTTTTATTCTTGTAGTCGAAGACTTCGACAGAAGAACCTTCTTTATAGCGTTCGTTTGTTTTTGCGTATTCTTTCCACCCCTTCGAAATACGGCGGTAATTATGAAGGATTTCACCGTCGGATATCAAAGCGCAGGAGGAATAGATAGAATCTTGCGTTGACTCGTTATATCCGAACAGAACGTCCGTACCGAGTTCTTTCGTCAACTTTTTAATTCGTTCAAACGCCTGTGAGGCAGTGGGCAACGCTATGTTCTTATCCTCTTCATATTGCCACGAAAGTGCATTGAAACCTTGCAAAAAAGCTTCGCCGAAGCAAACGAGATCTGCCCCTTCGTTTTTTGCCTGCTTCATATAACGCGCCATTTGCGACAGATTATAGTTTATAGCGCGGGCAACGA
>CAZQAC010000051.1:0-9200 GCA_964591125.1 uncultured Lachnospiraceae bacterium | reverse complement strand
AACGTGTTGTTTTCGGTTATTTGCAAGGCTCGTGCCGCCGGAGTTTTTTTGGTTATAGCTACTAAGAGCATTTCTTCGAACGTTCTGTCTCAATTGTTGGCGACTAATATTCACTTTCGGGTGATATTTAAGACTCGGTCGAAGCGAGATTCGGTTGCTGTTTTGGAAAATAACGATGCTTTAAGTTTGTTGCCTTTCGGCGATTGTTTGATTTCTTCTTTAGGTAACGTCGAGCGTTTGCAAACGCCGTATTTATCTCGTGAACAAGTTTTGACTCTTGTCGATTATATTAAGAACAATTACCCTGTCGACAATATTGCCGATTTTGAGTGAAGCAAAGAGCCGAAAAATATGACAAGCGATTTTGACCGTTATAAAAATAAATATTTTTCTGTTCTCGGCGATTCTGTCAGCACATTCGAAGGGTGCAGTATTCCGCGTGAAGCGGCTTTTTACGATACGGGAAACAAGCTTGCGTCCGAAGTTATAACTGTATCGGATACTTGGTGGGGTTGTGTTATCGAGCGGTTGAGCGGAAAATTGCTCGTCAATAATTCGTGGTCGGGTAGTACGGTATGTTGCAGTTCGTTATGTGAGGTCGAATCGTATGGATGTAGCGATTGGAGAACTTCTTCTCTTGATCGAAACGGTGTGCGTCCCGATGTCATCATTGTTTTTATGGGATTGAACGATTGGACCTGCGGTTATCGACCGGGTAACGCCGAATGTTGCGAATGCGACGATTGCGAGGTGTTTTTTGTTGCATATAGAATCATGCTTAAAAAATTGCGACAAAATTATCCCGAAGCAGAAATATGGTGCATAACGTTGCCGTACGTCGGTTCGGATTCTGTTTACCCCGACTTTTTGCGCGGATACGGCAAATTTAATATCGAAGAATATTGCGACACGATACGTTCATGCGCCCAAAAGAGCGGTTGTCGGTTGATCGATTTGTACGATAGTCGTTGTTCTTATGATACGACGGACGGAATTCATCCGAACAAGAAAGGAATGGAGGAGATCGCGAACTGCGTTCTTGCCTCAATCGGTTGCCGTTTGCTCGAAAAATAGCGTACCTTACTAGTCGTTTGATTGACGAATATTTGCAGACGCTTTTTTGTCACTTTTTTAATAAGGAATAAAGTTATATTTCGTTGTGATGTCGCCGAGTCGAAAGAATCGATAATTCATTCAAAAAGCTCTTTTTGGCAGTTTCGACAGAAAAAGTTAAGATTTTCCATATTTTTCATGAAAAGAATAAAAAACGTTTGTCGTTTTATTTGTTGAATTTTGCTCGTCTTTAATAAATTTATTTAGACGGGCTTATTTTGTTTGCGTTTTTCGGTTTAAAGTAGTATAATGTTTATGAAATATATTAAAATACATATTTAAATTTTAGGAGGTTCATTTGCAGAAGCGTAATGATGGACCTACTCTTAAAGTGAGTTTTATAGGCGGAGTAGGCGAAATAGGAAAAAATATGACTGCGCTCGAATACGATGACGAAATAATCATTATCGATTGCGGTTCTACTTTTCCCGGCGGCGACATGCCGGGAATAGATTTGGTTATACCGGATTCGGCATATCTTATAGCGAACAGAGAGAAGGTAAAAGGAATAGTTTTGACGCATGGTCATGAGGACCATATAGGCGCAATACCCTATGTCTTGAAGGAATTAAACGTTCCCGTATACGGAACGAAGCTGACTCTTGCGCTTGTTGATAACAAATTGCGCGAGCAGAAACTTGACGGAGTATCGCTTAACGTTGTTCGTCCCGGTAGTGTAATAACGCTCGGAACGCGGTTTAAGGTGGAATTCGTAAACGTAAGTCACTCTATAGCCGGCAGTTGCGCGCTTGCTATTACGACGCCTATCGGATTGGTTTTTCATACGGGCGATTTTAAGGTGGATTATACGCCGATAGACGGAAACGTTATCAATCTTAAGCGTATTGCCGAAATCGGCGGAAAGGGTGTTTTGTTGTTGCTTGCAGAAAGTACCAACGTTGAAAGAGACGGTTCGTCGATGTCCGAAGCTAACGTCGGCGTGTCGCTCGCGCATATTTTTAACGAAAATCAGGACAGGCGAATTTTTATAGCGACTTTTGCGTCTAACATACATCGTTTGCAGCAAATAGTCGATTTGGCAAAAAAATTCAAGAGAAAAGTAGCTTTTGCCGGAAGAAGCATGATTAACGTAGTCGAATGCGCTACGAAAATAGGCGAACTGAAATTAGATCAGGCGAGCGTCGTCGATATCGAAATGATAAATAAAGAGGAAGATAAAAATCTCGTTATCATTACTACCGGCAGTCAGGGTGAACCTATGAGTGCGTTATCTCGTATCGCAAACGGCGAATTCCCTAAAATTCAGCTTGGATATAACGATACCGTCATTATTTCGGCGTCACCCATTCCCGGTAACGAAAAAATGGTTTATAACGTCGTAAACAATATTTATCAACACGGCGCGCGTGCTATTTACGAACGTTTGGCGGAAGTCCATGCTAGCGGTCATGCGTGTCAGGACGAACTGAAGCTTATTCATGCTCTCATTAAACCGAAATATTTTATTCCGGTTCATGGCGAACGCAGACATTTGCAAAAACATGCCGAACTTGCCGTTAAGATGGGAACACCTGCTAATAACATAATTATACCCGATATCGGAAATTGCGTCGAATTGACGAGTAAAACTTTCAGAATGAGCGACAACGTTCCTTCGGGCTGTCTGCTTGTCGACGGATTGGGCGTGGGCGACGTCGGAAGTTTGGTTTTGCGCGACAGAAAACATCTCTCGGAAGAAGGTTTGTTTGTTGCCGTCGTAGGCATAAATTCGCTTTCGGGAGAGATATTCGGTATAGATATTTCGTCAAAAGGATTTATGTATTCGGATGAAGAAGCTGCGGCGATTATAGAGGAAGCCAAGAGCGTTCTTAAAAATGCGCTTTCGAATATAGATCTCAAAGGCGTAAGCGATTGGGCTTCGGTAAAAAGCGTTATGAAAAAAGAATTAAAAAATCTTTTCTTCAAACGCACGCGCCGCAATCCGATGGTTATTCCCGTTATTTTGGAAAACTGATATGCCGTTCAAAACACCTTCGCAGGCGTCGGAGTATATCCGTTCTTTAATTAAAGAAGAATCCGATCCTCGCGTTGCCGAAATTCTGAATTATGCGGATGAGAATATGATTCCCGTTTTATTGCCGGAATCCGCAGTTTTGCTCGAACAGCTTGTTTCTTTGAAAAAGCCTAAAAAAGCTTTGGAAATAGGAATGGCTGTCGGGTACAGCGCGCAATTGATTTTGCGTAACGGTGCGGAGCATCTTACTACGATAGAGATAAACGAACAGTTTGTCGAAACGGGAAAGAAATTTTTGTCAGAACTCGGTTATAGCGGTAGGTTTACCGTTTTTCTCGGCGACGCAAGCGATATTCTGCCTTTTATGGACGGAATGTACGATTTTATATTTATGGACGGACCTAAGACTCGGTATATCGAATATTTGCCGCATTTGAAGCGCATGCTTAATCCGGGTGGAGTTCTGCTTTGCGATAACGTTTTTTTTAACGGAATGGTTTCCGGTGAAAATCAAAAACAGAAGAGTAAATTGACTATAATAAACGGGTTGGATAAGTTCCTGAAAACGCTTTGTTCGGAGCGAGATTTTACGACGAGCGTCATACCCGTCGGAGACGGAATGTCTTTAACTATAAGAAAATCATGAAAAACATAGAATTACTTGCGCCTGCGGGCAACATGGAAAAATTAAAAACCGCATTGCATTTCGGCGCAGATGCGGTCTATTTCGCTTATAAACAGTTCGGACTTAGAGCCGCGTCTGATAATTTTGACGAAAACGAATTGAAAACGGCTGTGAATTTTTGCCATAAAAACGGTAAGAAAGCCTATATTACACTTAATATTTTTGCTCATAATGCAGATTTTAGTACTATGCCTGACATAATAGCTCTTTTGGCGGAATGCAATGTCGACGGAGTTATCGTAAGCGATATGGGTGTTATCGAAACGGTAAAAAGAATTGCTCCGAAATTGCCGATTCATTTGTCGACGCAAGCCAATCTTACGAATAAATACGCGGCGAAAGCTTATGTCGATTTGGGTGTAAAAAGACTCGTTACCGCGAGAGAACTTACGTTGGGCGAAATAAGAGAAATTCGAGATTTTATTCCCGACGATATAGAAATCGAATCTTTCGTGCACGGCGCTATGTGCATATCGTATTCGGGCAGATGTTTATTGTCTAATTACACGACCGGCAGATTGTCCAATCACGGCGAATGTGTTCAGTCTTGCAGATGGGAATACGCTTTAATGGAAAAAAGCCGCGGAGGAGAATATTTTCCGATAGAAGAAGACGCTCGAGGTTCGTATATTTTGAACAGTAAGGATCTGAATATGATAAAGTACATCGACAAACTCGCTGACGCCGGCGTAACGAGTTTTAAGATAGAGGGCAGAATCAAAACTTCGTATTACGTCGCAAGCGTTGTGGGCGCTTATCGCAAAGCAATCGATTTATATTATCGCGATTCCGAAAAATTCGTGTTGCCGGATGAATTGTATGCCGATTTATTGAAGCCTTCGCATCGCATGTATTGTACGGGATTTTATTTCGGCAAAGATTCTGTGAATCAGTGCTTCGAAACAAGCAAGCCGAAACAGACATACGATTTCGTCGCTTTGGTAAAAAAATCGGAAGAGGACGGATTTGTAGTCGAAATGCGAAACAGATTCAAAACGGGAGACGTTCTCGAAGCGATGTCGCCGAGCGAAAATCATAATAAACCGATTAAAATCGAAAAAATGGAAGATCTTTCCGGAAACGCGGTCACCGACGCGCTTAACGTTCAGCAGGAATTGAAAATTTACAGCGACGTTAAATTGCAACCTGGCGATATGTTAAGAAAAAAAGCGATTTAGAATAATTCGCAACAAAAAATATAAAAGCAAAATCTTGCTATACGGTCAAAATTCAGCAAAATTTTACATATAATGTATAACTACGTGTTTACGGAGGCATTATATGATAATAGAATCGTTTTTGGCGTTTTTGAGCAAGATTTTTTGTTTTACCGCTTATGTGAACGGCGGCTCGTCGTTCCCCGAACCTTTATCTCGCGAAGAGGAAAAACAATATGTCGAACAATGTCGAAACGGTGATATGCAAGCGCGTGAAATGCTCATAAGACATAACTTACGTTTAGTCGCTCACATAGTAAAAAAGTATTCGACCGCGGGTGAAGCTGACGATCTTATTTCGATTGGGACGATCGGGCTGATAAAAGGTGTTGAAACTTTTGAATACGGAAAAGGTTCTCAATTGGCGACGTATGCAGCTAAGTGCATCGAAAACGAAATACTCATGTATATACGTTCGAATAAAAAGCGTAGAGGAGACGTCAGTTTATCTGAGCCGGTCGGAACGGATAAAGACGGTAACGAAATATCGCTTATGGAAATAATTCCCGCCGACAGCGATCGTTTGTTTACGGAAGTGGAAAATAATCATACGTTAAAAAAAATATCCGAGTTTGTGAAGACGAATTTGTCCGATAGAGAAAGAGCAATAATTGAAATGCGTTACGGATTAAACGGGCAGAATGCGATGACGCAGCTCGAAGTTGCCGATAAAATGAATATATCAAGGTCTTACGTTTCGCGTATCGAAAAAAAGATTATTAAGAAAATATCCGATTATATTCTTTGAACGCTTGATTTATTTCGTGAAATGTGATATAAATATTGAGCAAGACAGTCATACGGTTGCGTGATTATCACGAGGAAAGTCCGAACACCGCAGGACGGGATGCCGGCTAATTACCGGTGAAGGCGACTTTAAGGAAAGTGCAACAGAAATAAACTACCCGCAAGGGAAAAGGTGGAAAGGCGGTTTAAGAGACCACCGGGTTCGCGGCGACGCGGATCGCTATGTAAACCCCATCCGGTGCAAGATGCAGAAGCTATGAGTTGTCCGCTCGCTTCTCTATATCGCTTGAATCTATCGGCAACGATAGATCTAGACAGATAACCGTATAATACAGAATTCGGCTTACAGATTGTCTTGTTATTAGTGAATTCACGATCGTAATCATTATGTTACGGTCGTTTGTTTATTTTGAGTCAAAAAACGTGAATAAGGGTTATACATCTTGAAACTAGCAGAATAAAAAAGAATCCAATTGATTGACAACTGGATTTTTTTATATCGCACCTAAATGAAACACGTTTAAAAATGAAGTGTATTTTATATGCGTAGATTAAAAATGCTTGTAATAAAGTCAAATGTAAATATTGTTCAAGCCGAAACAACATCTAAAAAACTATTTGCGGAGGCTTACTCAACCGCGAGAATATTTAACAGTGAGTGAAACAACCAAAACTACAACAAAACTATATGATGTATATTTGGTGATTTAATACTATTGAAAATCGATATATACAACAACTTTACAAAAAAAAGAGAGCGCATATATAAGAGATTATCTCAAAAATATGCTCTTATTTCTTTATACTATTTTGATGTTTTCAAACATCACGGCCTAAGCGGATATTATTTTTTTGCGGCGACATACTAATGTTATCATGAAAAAGTTTTTTAAAACAGTCGTCAATATAACCTTATCTGCGTTAATCGGTTGCGTAAACGGTTTTTTTGGCGGCGGAGGCGGAATGTTGTGCGTACCGTTTTTGGAAAAAATAATGAAAATTCCCACAAAAAAAGCGCATGCTACGGCAATTGCGGTAATCGCTCCGATAACGCTTTTTTCGGCAGCGGCATATTTATATAAAGGCGCTGCGCCTTTTCCGCAGTTATGGTATTCGACGGGCGGCGTGTTCGTCGGTGGCGTTGCGGGCGCACTTTTGTTAAAAAAATTGCCTGCCGATATCATAGGCGCGATTTTTTCCGTATTGATGATAATTGCAGGGGTAAGGCTTGCGCTATGTTAAACGTCGTTTTATTGATTGGCGCGTCCGTAATAGGCGGTTTGATAGGCGGAATGGGAATGGGCGGCGGAACGCTCATGATACCGCTACTTATCGTTTTTTGCGGAATGGAACAGCATGCGGCGCAAGCAGTGAATCTTGTCGCATTTATTCCCATGTCGATTATCGCGCTTATAATTCATTCCAAAAATAAGTTGGTCGAATATAAAAAAGTATTGCCGGTCGTATTGCCCTCGCTCGTAACGTCCGTATTGTGTTCTTTTTTAGCGTTAAAAGTGAACGGAAAAGCATTGTCGAAATTTTACGGTATTTTTTTGATTTTGCTGGGCGTTTATCAAATGATTACGGTTACCGTTTCTTACGTAAAGTCAAAAAAGAATGAAAAACCGTTCTGGTTACCTCGTAAACGTGAAGAAGAAAGTTCGGAAGGTAACCGTTCTTTAACGGTAAAGGACGCTGAATAAAAAGCGGTTTCTTCGACATAATAAACAAGAGGAGAAATTATTTGAAAGCAATAGTATTGGCTGGCGGACAAGGAAAAAGACTGCGTCCTTTGACCGATTTTACGCCTAAACCCATGTTAAAAGTCGCAGGAAGACCTATACTCGATTACGTAACCGCGCAGCTGGCCGCTTATTCGATTGACGGAATTATATACGCGCTCGGTTATTTATCCGAACAAATAGAAAATCATGTAAGAAATTATCGCGGAGTATCTGCTTCGTGCGTTATTGAAAAACAGCCGCTCGGAACTTGCGGTTCGGTTGTCGAAGCGTCGGATAATTTGGACGATAGTTTTATAGTTGCGAGCGGAGATTGCATATCCGACATCGATTTGTTCGATATGGTTCGGACGCATGTAAAATACGGAGCGGAAGCCACGATCGCGGTTACGGAAGTAAACAATCCGACTCTTTACGGCGTCGTAACCGAACAATCTGGTAGAATAACCGAATTTCATGAAAAACCGAGTGACGACAGATACGGGAATTTGGTGAACGCGGGAATTTATATTTTCAACAAATCGGCGTTGAATAACGTTCAAAAAGGCGGCTTTGTCGATTTTTCAAACGATTTATTTCCTGAACTAGTAAAAAAAGGTTCGCTTTACGCTTACAAACATAAAGGTTATTGGAGTGACGTCGGTGATTTTGACAGTTTAAGAGCTGCTAATCGTAAATTTTCGAGCGAAAGATTTCGTTTTTTTGTCGAAACGGATAATAAAAACGAACAAACGACGATTCATTTGCCCGTAAAAGGCTCGGTGTAATATTATATTTAATAATCGAATTTTATAACAGACGCGATTCGAAACGAAAACGCGTTTGTTTTTGTTTTGATACCGATAACAGCGAAAACGCGATTCAAAATTACGACGGGCGGCGGAAAAGGAATTTTTTCAAACGCTTTACTTTATCGAAGCATAGTGCTATACTATATTTCGCGGACATTGCGTATGCCTGCGGGAGGTATCAATGAAAATTATAGTAGCGGGGTGCGGTAACGTAGGTACGAACATCGTTAAAAACCTTGCTAAAGAAGGGCATCGTATCATAGCTATCGATTGCGATTCGGCAAAGCTCGAAGAAGTAGCCGATTATTACGACGCGGTAGGAATAAACGGCAATGCGGCTGTTTTGTCTACGCTCAAGTCGGCAGACGCAAGTAAATGCGATTTGTTCATAGCTGTTACGGCTTCAGATGAAATGAATATCTTAAGCTGCAATCTTGCAAAATATTCCGGAGCGAAGGCAACCGCCGCAAGATTAAGAAATCCCGAATATTCGTTGCAGTCCGACGATATGTGTAAGGCTTTGAATCTTGACTTTGTCGTTAACCCGGAACTTGAACTTGCTCGCGAAATAAGTAGAAAACTTCGTTATCCGAACGCGGATAACGTCGACGTCATCGTTAACGGAAAAGCGTATCTTATTACTGCGACGATTCCCGAAAACAGTAAAATCGCAGGAAGAAAAATTTTCGAATTGTCCTCGGTCAGCAACGCACAGGTTTTAATATGCGCGGTCGAGAGAAACGGAGAAGTCACTATTCCGAAAGGCGGATTCGCTTTATGTGAAGGAGATAAAATTAGTTTCGCTGCTACGCCGAAGAACGCCGATTTGTTTATCGCCGATATAGGCTTATACAGACACTCGGCTCAAAACGTTGCCATTATAGGTTCGGGCGCGACAACGACGTATCTAGCCGAAGAACTTGCAAAAAC
>CAZQAC010000050.1:0-9203 GCA_964591125.1 uncultured Lachnospiraceae bacterium | reverse complement strand
GTTCACCTTTAACGAGCGCTTTGCCGGAAAACTCGGTTATGGCTCCGCCGTCGCCGGTCGGTGCAAGAAAACTGTCATGTTTTTCCGCTGTAATGCCGGTCATAGGCTGAAACCAATGAGTAAAATGAGTAGCTCCGTTTTTTATCGCCCAATCACGCATAGCACTCGCCACAACGTTAGCAACTTCCAACGTAAGTTCGCCGCCGTTATCGATTGCCGTTTTCAGCAAATCGTACGTTTGACCGGGGAGGCAACTTTTCATTACTTTGTCGTTGAAAACTCTGCTTCCGTATAATCCTGTCATGTCGTCCATAAACCGATCTCTCCTGTAAAAATAAAACGGACGCGCACCGATTTTATAACAATCAGGCGCGTTCCACAACTATGCTGTGAGTATACAACACACGCAGCCGTTTTGTCAACTGTTTTAATATATTTTCATAAAAATCGATGTTTTAGGATGATAGAAATTAATGTGTTGATTTTATTATTATGTCAGACATAGTAATTGAAATTTAAAAAAACAAATATAATTCGAGATAATTCGTCGTATTATTGTTTTAATATGTTCAAATCAGATAATCAGCGGTAGCCGCAGACTCTGACACGGAATCGATTTTTTCAAGTTTACAAATTGACAACTCGTACGCCGTGCGTTCTTCCAATTCACCCGACAAAAGCTTCTTATTGTACTTTCTGCTTTGAATTCTTCCCGTAATTATTAAATTACTGCCGACAAGCGCGTTTTTTACGTACAACGCATTTCGCCCCCAAGCAATGCACGGTATATAATCAGATTTATTATACCCTCTGTTTACGGCAAGCAATAAGTCGCAAATTTTTCTGTCGAAAGGCGTCGTTCTGTACACGGGAGGTTTACAAATATATCCGTTAATTTCTATAACGTTCGGACTTATTTCATCTTCGCTGTACCGAATAAATTCGCGAACAAAAACGGTTAACATTAATCTACTACGTTCGCCCTGCAATTTGTTATAACTTCTGAATTGTCCCCATAATCCGATTTTTGTTCCGACCGACAGCTCTGTTTGTTCGAGCAATCTTTCGGATACGGTTACGGGCAAACAATCGTTCTGTCCGCTCAATCGCGGTACTTCGAGCATGAATTCATAAAATTCTTCACCGTACAATTCGTGACTGAATGACGGTTCGGCAGTTACCGTTCCCATCAAATACACGCGGTTGTTTTGCTTTTGCGTTTCGTTCATCTTAGTTACTCCTTGTTTTTTGTCTTTATTTGTTTACCGGTATGATCTATGGTGAATTCGTCATGATAAATCAAGTCGCTTATCGTAACGAACTTTAACCCTTTGTTAACGAGTCCTTCTATAATTAGCGGTAAAGCTTCCGCCGTATGTTTTCCGTCGTTGTGCATCAAAACGATACTACCGGATTTTGCTCGTCCGATAACGCGATTTGCGATTTCACTCGCGGATATACCTTTCCAATCCAACGAATCCACATCCCACTGTATCGTGTACAAACCCAACTCCGAAGCCGTTTCTATAACCGAATCGCTGTATTCTCCGAACGGCGCGCGAAACAGCGTCGGTTTTATTCCGATAATCCGTTCAACCGTTGCCATGTTCGAAGAAATTTCTTCGCGCATCTGCGATTTTCCGAGTTTAGACATATGCGGATGCGTTGCCGAATGAAGTCCTATTTCAAACACGCCGCTGTCGGATATTTTTTTTAATAGTTCGGGATATTTTTCAGCCCAAAGACTCACGACGAAAAAGTTTGCTTTAACGTTATAATCTTTGAGAATGGCTAAAATTTTTTCCGTGCTTTCGCAACCCCAACTTGCATCGAAAGATAATGCGACGAGATTATCTTCTCTGTCTACGTTATAAATCGGCAACTTTCTTGTTGTTTTTCCGACATAAACGGCATACGAACCACTGTAAACCGTTAACGGAACAAGAATAGCCAGCGCGACGAACGCCGAAACACACGTTATGATGGTTTTTCGTTTTATTACCGCAAACATTGTTTTTACTCTCCGATTATACTAAAATATCTTTAGCGAATTTTGACCGCTTTTGATTATATTTGTCGAATTTTGCAGATTTTTATTGACAAAATTGAAGATTACTATATTTTTATTTTGCATTGCGATAATTTATGCAAAAAATTAAAAAATACCCGAAACGATATCTTAAAGATCGTTTCGGGAAGGCTATCGAAATATAAAAAACGGTCTTACCGCAAACAGTAAGACCGCAAACTTTTATTGCAATCAGTTATTCAAAAAATCTTCTCTCATCGTCAAATTAAACGCCTTGGCTACTTCTCTGAGATTTTCGTCTGTAATCGTATTAAGGCGTTTTTTATCGCAAATCAACATATAAATCTGAGCGGCTTTTTCGGCGGTTTCTATCAATCCGAAGGTTTCGTCAAGATTTTTACCTGCTCCGTATATGCCGTGCTGAGCCCAAATAACCAATCTGTATTCTTTCATTTTTTTAGCAGTTGCGACACCTATTTCGTTATTGCCGCACAACATCCACGGCAACACGCCTATTCCGTCAGGGAAAACGACCACACATTCTGTACACATCTGCCATAGAGTATGCGTAAATTCTTTATCGTCGAGCAAGTGAACAAACGTCATCGCAACGATGTTCGTAGGATGAGTATGTATTACGACTCTGCTTTCGGGATCTTTTTTCAAACGTGTCATGTGACTCATTAAATGAGCAGGAAGCTCGCTCGTAAAACGTCCTCCGTCTTTGTATCCCCACAACAAAAGAGCTTTTTTACCATCGTTTGATATTCTGAAAATACCCAAATTGTCTTCAGGATCGTCTTCGATATTCTTAAAATATTTTCCCGTTCCCGTTACCAAAAAGATCCTGCCGGCAAGCTCGGGAGCAGAAAAAGACATTTCTATTTCACGAATCGGGCGCTCGATGTCGATATAACAACTGACTTCGTTTTCATTCAATATCATGCTCATGTTTCCACCGTTACGCTCGTCCCAACCCAAACGATAAAGATTAGAAGCCGTTTTTACGAATTCGCGAATAAACGACGCGTTTTCGACGGAAAGATTTTTTTCAACAACATTATTTTTCATAATAAATCAACCTCTTTCGGCAAAAATTTCCTTTTCGTACTTATCGACGTACTTCATCCAATCTATAGGCGTGTTCGTCATGATAAGATACTGTCGCCAAACTATTCCGAACGGTAAATCTTTCAATTGCTCGGAAGATGCAAGCAAATGTGTAAAATCACCGTTATCCTGCAACTTTTTCATTTGCTCGTGCGGCGTCAGCAAAGCGTTAAGCAAAGCCTTGTGGACTGAACGCGCGCCAACAACCCAAGCGGCAACCCTGTTTATGCTCGCATCGAAATAATCGAGTCCTATCAACGTTTTATCGAGCGCATTGCAAGCAACTATTTCTTTTGCTATTTCCTTTACCTCGTCGTTCAAAATAACCACATGGTCGCTGTCCCAACGAACGGGACGAGTAACGTGCAAAGCCAATTTATCGGCAAACAACAAAGCGGAAGAAATTTTATCAGCAACGTTTTCGGTCGGATGAAAATGTCCGTTATCCAAAAGATTATAAACTCCGTTCTGCGCGGCGTAATAATTATAAAATTCTGCGCTTCCGACGGTATAGCTTTCCAATCCTATTCCGAAGACCTTACTTTCCACACAGTCTATCAGATATTTTTTATCGTAACGAACACTGTAAATTTCGTCCAAACTTTCCTTTAATCTCTGTCGCGGTCCCATTCTGTCGGCGGGAATGTCTTTAAGTCCATCGGGTATCCACAAATTCATAAGACAAGGCGATTTTTGTTCCTTACCTATTTCGGCAGCGATTTTTCTGCACGCCTTTACGTGACGTATCCAAAAGTTTCTGATTTCGGGATCAGAGCTGGACAAAGTCATTCCGCTACTTGCATATTCATGAGAAAAAAGCGTTGCGTTGAAATCGAGTTTTATATTGCGTTGACGAGCATATTCTATCCAAGACGCATAATTGTCATAAGTTATCGAATCGCGTTCGCAGTCGGCGTTATCTGAAATGTAGCTTGCATGCAAACTAAGTCTTTTAACGCCGGGAATAAGCTTTAACGCTAAATCGAAATCCTTGGTCAATTCCTTAAAATTACGCGCGCGTCCGGGATAATTTCCCGTAGTTTGTATACCGCCGTCGAGTCCGTTTGCTCTTCGTTCGAATCCTATGACGTCGTCACCCTGCCAACACTGGATAGAAATCGGAACGCTTAATAAAGTCTTTATTGCTTTATCGCAGTCTATTCCGTTTTGAGCGTAAAGCTCTTTTGCGTATTCGTATAATTCCTTATCGCTTAGCATTACCTGCCTCCATTATTTTTTTAAATTTTTCATATTTATCGTTCCACAAATCGGTTTTTTGAGGAATATATGTCTTCTGCTCGCAACTATGCGAAATGATTTCACGCGCAGCCCAAAGATTTTCGATTACTCCGGACGCAATGAATTGAACCGCAGCGTTACCCATTGCCGTCGCCTCGATCGGACCGGCACAAACAGGCAAACCCGTTGCGTTCGCCGCGATTTGCATCAAATATTTGTCCTGAATCCCTCCTCCTATCACATGAAGGACGTCAAACTTTTGCCCCGTCACGCAACTTAATTTTTCAAGTACGTAACGATATTTCAAAGCAAGACTTTCGTAGACGGATTTAATTTTTTCGGCGTCGGACTTCAACTCGGCTTGCCCCGTCATCGCGACAAAGCGAGAAACTCTTTGCAACATGTCGCCTCTCGGCATAAACAAATCAGCATCAGGATCAATATACGAATCAATTTCTGCGAATTTTGCCATGTCGGCTATGTCCGCAAAAGAAACATCTTTGCCGTTTTCGACGTAATTGCGCCTAATTTCCTGAATAATCCATAATCCGACGATATTTTTCAATAAACGCACCGTTCCGCCGTAACCTATTTCGTTAGTGAAATTAAATTTACGCGCAAATTCGTTTGTAACTGCCATATCGGCTTCCGTACCCAATAACGACCAAGTGCCGCAAGAAAGATAAGCGAATTGTTTTTCTTTTGCAGGAACGGCCGCAACCGCACTTGCCGTATCGTGCGTACAAACAGCCAAAACCGGTATTTTTCGAGCAGTATATTTTTCTTTCAGATACCCGTAAACTTCGCCGGGATAAATAATCGGCGCAAACATATTTTCCTCTATTCCGAGCTTTGCGGCTATTTCGGAATCGAATTTTCTCGTTTTTGCATTCAGCATTGACGTTGTGGAAGCATTAGTTAATTCCGTGCGTTCAGACCCCGTCAAATGCCACGCGAATAAATCGGACATCAACAACATTGTCCCTTTTCTTTTTCGCCATTGCGGAATGTATTCGTCGAGAAAAACAAAACGATTTACCGTATTTATATCCATCGTTTGGATTCCCGTAAGCTCGTAAACTCTTTCACGAGATATTCTTTTATCTGTTTTTTCCGTAAGGTTCTCGATATGTTCGTCGCGATAATTGATGGCATTCAATATGATTTCGTCGCCGTCGACAATAGCGAAATCCACGCCCCAAGTATCGATACCGATCGATTCGATATCATAATTCAACGCAAGAACAATGCTCTCGTCTATTTTTCCGAACAAATAATCGGTATCCCAATACAATATTCCGTTTTTAACTACGGGCGTATTCGAAAAACGATTAATCTCTTTTCCGATTATCTTATCGTCTTTGTACGTATAAACAATTGCTCTTCCGCTCGACGCTCCGAAATCAAACGAAAGAACCGATCTGTCGTTCATATTAAATAATTCTCCCATTCACTATATGTAAAATTATAACTCTAAATCAAATTTTTGTCAACAAATAGATCCGATTATATTTACGCGAAATCGACCTACCGTTAGCTTTATTAGTATACATTTTTATTACCGATTCGACAATGGGTTTATCGTCAAACATGTAGGGTTTTTTAACAATAATTTTAAATTTAAAAGAAAAAAACAAATACTATATCAGACATAGTACTTGTTTTACCTCAAAATCTCAAAATTATATGTTAAATATCGATAAATCCGCTTCCTGTGCCGATTTCATTTAACGGAATTGCCAAAGACAAAATCGTTTGTTTTACTTTATCGGGTGAATAATCGCGATTGTTTTTTAGAATATTACAGCAAATTCCCGCAATCAACGGCGCAGAAACGCTTGTTCCGCTAAGAAGAACGGGTTCTCCGTCGATGCCGACGCACGCTACGTTCATTCCGTCAGCACACACATCAGGTTTTCCGGCAGCAACATCAAACGCACTGAAAGGAGCTCGTTTTACACTCCCGTCCGAAAGTTTCTCCACACTCCCGACCGTTATTATTTCTTTACATATACCGGGAGCTCCAACGCCTTCTTTTTCGCCGCCGTTACCGGCGCTCGCCACAACCGTAATTCCGCTACGCCATAACACTTTCGCCGCTAACGCCAACGGATCGTTTCTGTCCGCAGGTGCACTTCCAAGCGACATACACAAAACTTTTATGGAATAGCGTTCCGAATTCGAGTACACCCATTGCATCGCTTCCAAAATGCCGAAAACATTGCCCGTTCCGTCTTCACCGATAGCTTTCAACGCAACTACGTCGGAACGCTCGGACGTACCTTTTCTACTTCCTTGAGTAAATCTTCCGTCGCCTGCAATCAAACACCCGACCGCCGTTCCATGCCCGTTATCGTCGTAAGGCATTTTTTGATCATTTATAAAATCAACAAATTCCTTTAGCCTTATTCGAGGCAAATAAAAATCCAAAGGCGGAGAAAAACCCGTATCTATAAACGCCGCCGTGACCCCAGTTTCAAATCCGTTATCGTCGGTATACAACGAAAACACTCGACGTTGTTTCGAATAATTGAATTTTTGAGCCAACGAACTTAACTTAACCACCGAATTAGCCGCAACCGAATGAATACAAGACAATCGCATGATATCTTTCAAATCGTAAAGATTGACATATACGCCGAAAGCAGAAATAAACGGATAACTTTTTACGACAGTCGCGGAATATTTTCCGAGCATTTTTCGCGCTTCTTCATAATCGTTTGCAAAAATCACGCACTGCGTTTCGCCGTTGCCTGTCGGCGAAAGTCTGAAATTATTCATTTGATTCGGAGCCGATAATTTTCTTTATCTTTTCCTTTTGCGATTCATTCAAGTACGGAGAAAGTCGATCGACAATCTCCGTCATGTAAGCAAAAGAATAATTCCCGGCTTTTTTTTGCTCCGAAATCTGTTTTTTTAATTCTTCAATAAGTTCGTCTTCTTCCATTGCGCCGTATTTTGCTTTCGCCTGTTTCAATTCCGATTCGGAATCGGAAACACTTTTTGAAGTTTTATAGTTTTTTAATTGTTTCATCCTAACCTCTCCTAAAAATTCATTTTTCGTACTTTTATTTATATGCCGACATATATTTAAATGTACGAACAAAAAGCACTAAAAAAACCGTATGCGGAGGTTTTTATGGACTTGAAATCGATTATGCCCTTTTTAATGGCGGGAAATAAAAACGCGGACAAAATCATGCCGATAATCAACATGATGACAAAAAACAAAAGCGAGAAAACAGAGGAAAACAAAGAAAGCGAATTCTTAAACAAGATTTTGAAAGAAAAAAACAACAATCTTCCGTCGGAACTAATTACCGAAGCATTGAAAAATCGCAAAACAATAAAAAATAATATCGTCGGCATTACTCCTATCCTCGGAGTAGTGAACGACGATATTCTTGGAAAAATGATTAAATTTTTAAATAAATAGGTTAATCGGACAATTTTATGACAGTAGCCGAATTAGCAGCGATTTCGACTTTCCATTGACTTTTGCCGAATTTTACTATAACAGGTTTAGCCTCTTCGTTCTTATTGAGAATAACGCAAACGATTGAATTATCCGGATTCTTTACCGCGAGCGTTTTTATTTCATCCATATATGATGACGACCAAAGAACTTTTGCTCCGCAATCGATATAATGCGAAAATACATACATTTGTCTGTAATTGGTATGAAGAACAATTTCTTTTTTATTTTTATCATATAACAACGGTGACGCGCAACCGGAAGTTCTGTTATGATAAGGACCTCCGACTTCGTCGAGTATCATATTCCATTCAACTATGGCATTTGTTCCCGCAGAAAGATTTCCGGATATATCAAATAAATACGAACCTGTCTTACCGCCGTTAAGTCCCGTGCAAAACTCTGTCTCTATTATAGCTTTATCCGGATATGCACTGCGAACAGCCTCTATTTCATCAAAATGTTTTCCACTGTACCAATGATAACCAACTCCCCATGCTTTATCGCCGCACTCGCCGTAAACCACCTGAGCGCGGTCAAATAAACGTTCTTTGTTATGATCCCAGAAAATGAGCTTAACATCGAGATTCTTTTTCTTTAAGCTATCGTACAAATAGGGCAAAAAGCGAGCTTCATCTTCGGCATCGAAAACACAGCTTTCCCACGTTTGAATCGCATGCGGTTCATTTTGCAAAGTAAGCGCAAAAATCTTAATACCTTCCTCTTCGTAACGTTTTACGAATTCAGACATATAATCGGCATATAAAGCATAATATTCGCGTTTAAGTTTTCCTCCGCCGACAAGTTTGCCGTTATCTTTCATGAATGCCGGAGGACTCCACGGCGATGCAAACAACTTAATTTCATTCTTCGAATATGCAATCGCGTCTTTTAAAAACGGAATTACATATTTTTTATCGCGTTCGATCGAAAAAGAAGATAACGTAAAATCGTTTTCATCAACATAAGAATATTCACTCAACGTAAAATCGGAAGAACCTAAGCACAAACGGCAAAAATTATATCTAAGACCACTTTCACCGAACAAATATTCAAGCGTTTCCTTTTTTTGACTTTCGCTCATCAGCGAATAATTGTAAGCGGAAGATTCCGTAAAAGCGCCGCCGAATCCGTAAACTTCCTGTTTTTCGACATCGTGTATATTTATGATCTGCATTTCCGATTCATCACAAAAACCGACTTCATCGACTTTCAAAGAAATCAAATCATCGTTATTCAAAACCGTTTTTTCTACTAATTTCATATTTTTCTCCTCTAAAACCGTTTACTGCAAAAATGAAATGCACCCCAAAAGTTGGACACGAAAGTGACAAACTTTAGGAGGTGCAT
>CAZQAC010000049.1:0-9211 GCA_964591125.1 uncultured Lachnospiraceae bacterium | reverse complement strand
TTATTATGGTAACGCATAATCCCGAACTTGCGGAAAAGTATTCGACTCGTATCGTTCGCATGCTCGACGGAGAAGTGTTGAGCGATTCTCGTCCGCTTTCCGACGAAGAAAAACAAAAAGAAATCGAACTCGAACAAAAAGCGGCGAAAAAAGAAATACAAGCGGGGAACAAGGGAAAACGCAAAAAAAAGCCTTCCATGTCAATATGGACATCCTTTTCTCTTTCGCTTAAAAATTTATTTTCCAAAAAAGGTCGCACGATACTTACCTCGTTTGCCGGGAGTATCGGTATTATCGGAATCGCGCTCATATACGCCGTTTCGCAAGGTATGACCAATTATATAAATATCGTGCAAGAAGAAACGCTTTCTTCTTATCCTTTGACTATTCAAGCCGAGCATACGGATATGAGCGCAATGCTGCAAACGTTTATAAATTCTGCCGAAAGTTCAGGCAATCACGATAAAAACGACATATACGAAAAAAACGCTCTTTATAATCTTGTCGCGACCGTAAACGCGCAAGAAACCAGACAAAACGATCTGAAGTCTTTTAAGGCTTATCTGGATAAAGAATACGCCTTGGACGCAAACGAAAGCACTACGGGACTCTCCTCCGCTCTTGCCGGGATTCAATACACCTATGATTTCGCCCTGCTCGTTTACACCGAAAACGTAGACGGAACGATCATTCAATCGGACACGCAAACCTTAATTATGCAAATGATGGCGAAATGGCTCGGTTCGGCGCAAATAGGCGACATCTTCTCGTCCATGCAATCCATCGGCGTGGAATCACCATTAACGCAAATGGCGTCCTCTATGGGGTTATGGCAGGAAATGTTGCCGGGCGATAACGGTAAACTTGTCAATTCTTTTATCGAAAATCAATACGAATTGGTTTACGGCGGTTATCCTACCGCATACAATCAAATTTTGCTCATCGTCGACGAAAACAACGAACTTGACGATATGACTTTGTACGCTTTGGGACTTAAATCCGAAGAAGAAATTAACGCAATCGTGGATTCCGCATTGAATAAAGTCGAACTTCCCGAAACGACGGCGAAAAAATGGACGTTCGAGGAAATTTGCAATATGAAATTCCGAACGGTGTTAAACGGTAACTGTTATCAATTTGATCCCATTACGGGAACGTATAAAGATTTGAGAGATACGAAACAGGGTTTGAAATACATTTACGACAACGGAATCGATTTGCAGATATCGGGTATTATCAGACCGAAAGAAGATACGCTCGCGCCCATGCTTTCGGGTTCGATAGGATATACGTATAAATTAACCGAATATATCATCGAAAATAATAAAAACTCAAGTGCCATCGCGGCACAACTCGCAACTCCGAACGTCGACATTTTTACGGGGCTTCCTTTTGAAGAAGGCGGCTCGAAAATGACGACGGAAGAAAAAGCGAGAGATTTCAAAAAATACGCGGCAACGCTCAATACACAAGGAAAAGCGGACGCATACGCGAAGATTATGAGCGTTATGCCGCAAGAACAATTGAACGCGGCTGTGGAACAAACTATGTCGTCTATGACCAAAGAACAAATGATAGAAAGTATCGTTCAAGCAATGACGGCACAAACGGGTATTGGCGAAGATCAGGTTCGCGGGTACGTCGAGCAAATGAGCGACGAAGAATTGACGGAACTTATTAAAACGGCGGTTACGGAACAAATAAAAGCACAATATGCCGCAAGTGTTGAAAGTCAACTGTCTTCGCTTCCCGTCGAACAAAAGTCGGCGGCGTTCGACGCGGCATTCCCGAACTACACGACCGAACAATGCGCGACATATTACGAAGAAGTTTTGACTTTTTCTTCATCAACCTACGACAGTAATTTAAGAACGCTCGGTTATGTCGATTTGAATACGCCGTCGTCGGTTAGTCTTTATGCTTCTACGTTTGCGGATAAAGAAATTATCGAAAACGCAATCACCGCGTATAACGCAAGCGTTGACGAAGCTTCCGAAATAACTTATACCGATTACGTCGGGCTTATGATGTCGTCCGTAACGACCATTATAGACGCCGTAACGTACGTTTTGATTGCTTTCGTCGCGGTTTCGCTTATCGTATCGTCTATTATGATCGGCGTTATCACTCTTATTTCCGTACAGGAAAGAACAAAAGAAATAGGTATTCTTCGCGCAATCGGCGCATCCAAACGAAACGTATCGAGTATGTTCAACGCAGAAACGATTATTATAGGATTCGCATCGGGCGTATTCGGCGTAGCGCTTACCTATTTGTTGTGCTTACCGATTAACGCAATCTTGCACGCATTGACGGGTATCGGCAATTTAAGCGCATACTTGCCGCCCGTATTCGCGCTTATTTTAATCGGAATCAGCATGCTGCTTACGCTTATAGCGGGCATTATTCCTTCTCGCAGCGCGGCGAAAAAAGATCCCGTAGTGGCGCTCCGTAGCGAATAAACGGCATAAAATCCGCAAAAAACGCTCACTAAAATAAACAAATGAATTTACCGCGCGGCATCCTATCTGTTTCGAGAAAATCGAGCATAAACGAAGATTGAAACTCAATATAATGTTAAAAACGCTTCGATATTAACTATCTCGCCTTTTGCTTAAAAAGCGAAAAACGATCGGGCGCCGCGCCTCTGTTTGCACGTAAATCGGCTACGAATTTAATTTATCCGAAACAATCGTCGCTCAGAATCGAATAAAACAAAAACGAATTGAACATAAGGAGGATAAAAATGTATTTACAAGATTACTTTTTATTTTTGGGCGCAATGTTGCTGTGTATGCTCTTCGCGCTTTTCGCGAACGGAAAAGTCCGTAGCGCGTTCGCAAAATATAACGACGTACCTAACCGTTCGGGAATGACCGGTTACGATACCGCGATTCGTTTAATGCGAGCCAACGACATACGCGGAATTTCGGTAGGTCGCACGCAAGGAACGCTTTCCGACCACTATAATCCGGCAAAAAAAATCGTAAATTTGTCCGAAAGCACGTACGGAAACAATTCGATTGCCGCAGTTGCCGTAGCCGCTCACGAAACGGGACACGTCATGCAAGAAAAAAGCGGATACGTGTTCTATAAAATCCGAACGTCTCTCGTTCCTATAGTGAATTTCGGTTCGAGATTGGCGATTCCGCTCGTTTTGATAGGCATACTTCTCGACCTTTTCGTCGCGTCGACAAGCGGAAGTATAGGCTTTTACATCGCAATGGCAGGCGTTATCCTTTACGGCGGTTCTTTTTTGTTCGCTTTAATAACGCTCCCCGTGGAATTAAACGCAAGCAAACGAGCGAAAAAAATGCTCGTCGCGGAAGGAATTTTATCGCAAGACGAAATGTCGGGAGCAAGCGAAGTTTTGTCTGCGGCGGCGCTCACCTATCTCTCGTCGCTTTTAACCTCTCTCGTTTATTTCCTGAGATTTCTCGTTTACGTTCTTACGATATTCGGCAGAAGAAACAATCGCCGCTGATATTCGGCGAAGGAGAAAAACATATGAATTATACGGTGATTTACAACCCTCACGCCGACAACGGCAACGGAAAAGAAAACGCGAGTCGTTTATCCGCTCTGTTTCCGTCGGACGTATTCGAATATACGGACGCAACCGCGATTACCGATTACAAAACTTTTTTTACAAAGCTTTCACCCGAAACGAACGTCGTTCTTTGCGGCGGCGACGGCACGCTGAATCGATTTGTCAACGACACGAAATCGGTTTGTTTCAATCAAGAAATTTATTACTTTCCCTGCGGTAGCGGAAACGACTTCGCGCGCGATATAAAAAGCGATCGAAAACTGATTCCCGTTCGCGATTACATACGACATTTGCCGATAGTTTGCGTGAACGGCAAAGAATACCGTTTCGTTAACGGAGTCGGCTTCGGAATCGACGGTTATTGTTGCGAAACGGGAGACGAAATACGCAAGAAAAAACCGAAGAAAAAAATCAATTACACCTCTATCGCGATTAAGGGTCTACTGTTTAGTTTCAAACCGACGCAAGCGACTGTTATAGTGAACGGAAAAAAATACTCTTATAAAAAAACGTGGCTTGCGCCTACTATGTACGGAAAATATTACGGCGGCGGAATGATGCCCGCTCCCGATCAAACTCGCGAAAATCCGGACGGCAAAATATCCGTTATGATTTTTCACGGTTGCGGAAAATTAAAAGCTCTCTGTCTATTTCCCGGAATTTTCAGCGGAAAACACGTAAAAAAGAAAAAATACGTAAGCGTTTTTTCCGGAAACGAAATAACGGTTAAATTCGACCGACCGCGCGCTTTGCAAATAGACGGAGAAACGATTAAAAACGTTACCGAATACACGGTAAAAAGCGCGTACGCCGTCGCAAGCGAAAAAAGAAAAGAACGCTTGATCTGAAAACGTTGCGAGGACATTATGAAAAACAACACCGAAAACAAAAGCAATATCGTGACCATTCCAAATATATTGAGCGTTATAAGAATCGCGATCATTCCTTTTATCGTATGGGCGTATTGCGGAATCGACAACCCGTATCTTGCGCTCGGACTAATAGCTTTATCCGCGTTCACAGACGTTTTGGACGGATTCGTCGCAAGAAAATTCAACATGATTTCCAATCTCGGCAAAGCGCTCGATCCGATTGCGGACAAACTTACGCAAGGAGCCGTCGCGCTGTGTTTAACCGTTAAATATAAACTCATGCGCGTACTCATCGTTCTTTTTGCGGTCAAAGAAATGATCATGGGCTGCATGGGCGCGTTCACGCTCAAAAAATACGGCGAAATAAACGGCGCAAAATGGTACGGCAAAATAAATACTGCCGTTCTATACGGCGTCATGGCGGCGCTAGTTCTGTTCCCGAACATCGACGGAAACCTTGCAAACGTTCTTATTTCGATCTGCATGGCGCTCATGGTCGTTTCGCTTTTATTATACATAAACTTTTATACTAAAACATGGAAAGAGAAAGCTCAAAAAGACAATAAAAACGGACAATCGTAAAAATGCGTTTTAGACGCATCCCCCCATAAAAAATAAAATACAAAGGAGAATTTATTATGTATACATTATTTACGGACACGGATACCGACATTACGCCGGAAATAGCAGCCGAATACGGCTACAAACTCATAAGCATGCCTTATCAGAAAAAAGACGGCGTCGAAATATATCCCTACGAAGATTTCGAAAAATTCGATTACGGAACTTTTTACGACGAATTGCGCGACGGCGAACTACCAAAAACGTTCGCTCTTTCTCCTCAAAAATACATCGACTATTTCAAACCGACGCTCGAGGAAGGCAAAGATATTTTATACGTTCATTTCTCTGCGGCAATGAGCGGCACGTTTAATTCCATGAATCTCGCATGGGAACAATTAAAAGAAAAATACCCCGACAGAAAGCTGTATACCGTAGACACGAAAGGCATTACCATTTGCAGTTATAATATCGTAAGAGAAATCGGAGATATGGCAAAAAACGGCGCGACGGCGGAAGAAATCGTCGCTTGGGCGGAAAAAGAAGTGGATAAATTCGCCGTATACTTTTTTGCAGACGATTTGAAATTCTTTTCTCGCAGCGGCAGAGTCAGCGGTCTTTCCGCAGCGATGGGCGGCCTTTTGGGGATCAGACCGATTATTACGATGAATTCCGAAGGCGTCATGAATTCCGTCGCGAAAGCAAAAGGCAGACGCGGCGCGATGAAAGCCGTTCTCGAATATGTCGACAGCTTACAAGAAAATATTAAAGACCACCGCGTAATAGTCGGACATGCCGACGCATACGATTTGGCGCTCGAACTGTCCGAAAAGTTAAAAAACAAATACGGCGACGATCTAAAAACCGAAATAGTCGTCGTTAACCCTACCGCCGGCAGTCATTGCGGTCCGGATACAGTCGGCGTTTGTTTCCATGCCGTTCACAGATAGCCATCAAAAAGCGTTGAAATTTGCCAAAAAAAATAAATAACTAATTACGAAAGGAGAAAATTCATGAATAAAAAATTCATTATCGTAAGCGATTCATGTTGCGATATGGACGAAAAAACAAGAAAGCTCTACGATGTGGAATATATACCAATGTATATATCTTACGACGATAAATCTTTACAAGCCGATTTGGATTGGAAAGAACTTTCGGCAAAAGAATTTTACGACATCATGCGCGGAGATACGCGAATTTACACGTCGCAAGTTACCGCGTTCGATTATACCGAGCGTTTCGAAAAATACATAACCGAAGGTTACGATATTCTATCCTTATCCTGTTCCTCCGCTCTTTCCGCTTCAATAAAAGCGAGCAAAGTCGCTCGCGACGAATTAAAAGAAAAATATCCCGACGCGGAAATCGTTTGCATCGACTCTTTGACTTGCAGCTACGGATTGGCTATTCTCTGTATTTTGGCAAGTAAATTACGCGCCGAAGGTAAAAATATTCACGAAGTTGCGGAAGAACTCGAAACGATTAAAACGAACGTCAATCAAATAGGCACAGTCGACGAACTGCGTTATCTGCAAAGAGCGGGAAGAATATCTTCCGGCACGGCGTTTTTCGGCGCTCTGATGAGCATTAAACCGATTATCGTTTCGAATACGAAGGGCGAAAACGTTTCGGTTGAAAAAGCAAAAGGAAGAAAAAATTCGATACGCCGCATGGCAGAATTAACCAAAGAAAAATACACAGGCGAAAAAATAAACGAAATTTTCATTTCTCACGGAGATTGTTTGGAAGAAGCGGAAACGTTAAAACGCATCGTTTCGGAACAATTGCCCGACGTAAAAATCACAGTAGGCATGTTAGATCCCATCGTAGGAGCGTCTTGCGGTCCAAAAATGCTTGCCGTTTATTTCGTAGGGCAAGCGAAACCGAATACGGACAACGCATAAAAAATAATCGGTATTCGAACGAAAGCAGGTAAAAATTTAAATGTTTTTAATCGGTTCGACTCAAAATTCAAAAAATTCATAACAAAAACTTTATCGCGGAGCAATCTAAATCCACTGCTCCGCGATTTTTTCGTAAATATTTACCACAAAAAAAACTCTTGACAAGCGATTATGCTTTTTGCTATAATATGTTCGCAGAAGCTTCGAAAACGCTTTTGTCGTCATGACCGATGCCGAACGCTTTTTCGATTTTTAACCGAGAAATTATTCGGCGTCATAACGAAACCAACAATCAAACCACTTTTCCTAAAAGGGAGTAGAAAGCGTTTTTACGTGCGACAGCCGCCATCTCGGTATCGTCATGATACTCGGCAACGCTTAAATTTCGAGACTTTTACCGATTAAAAATTCAGTAAAAGTCTTTTTTTGGGGATTTTTGTAGGCAATCTGTTCTACAGAACGGTTTAGCGGCGACTTTCTCACAAAAAAACGCGTATTCAACTAAAGAGGAGTAAATATGGACGTTACGACAATAATTTCTTCGATACTGACATTGATAGCCGGAGTGGGAGTATTTCTTATCGCGTGTTCGATGATGAGTTCCGACCTCGAAGCTCTCGGCAGCAAAAAACTAAAAGCTTTGTTTTCAAAAACTTCTAAAAACAAACTCGTCGGAGTAGGTATCGGTGCGGCAGCCACAGCAGTTATTCAAAGTTCGAGCGCAACCTCCGTCATGGTCATAGGTTTCGTTAACGCCGGCATAATGACGTTGGTTCAAGCCGCAACAGTAATATTCGGCGCAAATATCGGAACGACGATTACAGGTCAGCTCGTAGCTCTCGGAATGTTCGGCGAAAATTCCATTTCGACTTCGGTCATTTTCGCTGCGTTTGCAGGAATAGGCGCGTTTATGCTCGCGTTTTCCGAAAAAGACAATCTGAAAAAAATCGGCGGAATATTGGCGGGATTCGGAATGTTGTTCGTCGGTCTTTCCATGATGAGCGACGCAATGAATTATTTTTCGCAATTGGATTCGGTAAAAAACTTTCTCGCGATGTTCAAAAATCCATTCTTACTTGTTTTGACCGGCGTCATCCTCACCGCCATAGTACAAAGTTCGTCGGTAATGACGTCCATGACCATAACAATGGTAGTTACCGGATTAATTACCTTGAATCAAGGTATTTACATCACGATGGGCGCAAACATCGGAACGTGCGCCACCGCTCTCATCGCCGGATTAACCAGCACCACGAACGCAAAACGCACTGCCTTCATTCATCTTATTTTCAATGTAAGCGGCGTAATCGTTTTTATGCTCTTAGGTTTGTTTTTAAGAACGGGCGGAACGGATTTCGAACAAATATTCGAAGCCATGTTCCCCAACGCACCGCAAATTCAATTGGCTATGTTTCATACCGTTTTTAACGTCGTTACAGTTATTATAGTGTTGCCGCTTACCGATTTGCTCGTAAAAATCGTAACCGCGATTTTCCCCGAAAAAACAGCTGCGAGACAGCCCGATCAAATAGGTTTCCGCTTTATCGAAAACCACATGCTCTCCGCTCCCTCCATCGCCGTTTTGCAAGTAAAAAAAGAAATTACCGATATGGCGAACACCGCGATAAACAACTTCGAATCGGCTTGCGATATTATCGGCTCGCTTAATTACGAAAAAATAGACGAATTCAGGATCAACGAGAAAAGACTCAATTTTTTACAAAAAGAACTTGTTTCGTTTATAATTAAACTTCTAAAAGAAGACTTGAACGAAAAAGACCGCGTTTATTTATCTAAAGCGATACGTTCTGTTTCCGATCTCGAACGCGTAGGCGATTACGCCGAAAACATAGTCGAATACGCCGACAAACTAAACGCTTTAAACCAACGTTTTTCCGATGAAGCTGTCGCTGAAATAACAAAACTCAAAAATTCCGTCAAAGAGCTGTTCGTCGAAGTCATGAAGGCATACGAAAATAACGACAAAAACTCGCTCGCTAAGGCTTACGCGATAGAAGAATACATAGATGACATTACTCTCAACATGGCGGAAAATCATATAAATCGTCTCGAAAACGGGCAATGTTCGGCGGACATCGGCGCCAGATATTTGTCTTTGGCTTCCGATTCCGAACGTGTCGCAGACCATTTCATCAACGTCGTCAACACAATAAAAAACTAATTAAATTAAAAAAACGCGCCCTAAACCCATGATGTGAACCCCAAAAGTTAGATACTCTCGGGGAATTAAGTAAAAATCAAAAATAAAAAGCAAATAGCGAGTTCGTTAAGAGAGTATCTGAAAATTTCAGATTGACAAA
>CAZQAC010000048.1:0-9533 GCA_964591125.1 uncultured Lachnospiraceae bacterium | reverse complement strand
TTTCGTCAAGAAGATAAATTTCGTACTTCGCACCTTTCTTTTGCTCGCCGAAATCCACGCAAACTTCCTTTTCGGGAGCTTCGTTTTCGTTATCGGTGTAATAACAAAGAATCGTAAGCGTTTTGCCTTGCTCGTCGACGCCGCACTGCGTATATACGTTTTCGAGCTTATTTTCCGCGCGGACCTCCGCCTGCATGTCATAAAACATACCGTACCATTTTAACGGATAATAGCCTTTTAACGATTTGAGCGAATAAAAGTCGAACGCGCCGTTAAACACGCTAGGACGAGTATCGTAATACATAAGCATATCGATGGTGGATTTTTGAGCTTCGAGCATGCAAGCCATAGTGAACGCCGCGCCCTTCATTCCGTGAATCGCATCGACCGTATATATAAATTCTTCCACCCAACCTTTTACATAATTCCATTCATTCAAAATGCTTTCGGTCTTTTCGTAACCGTATTTATCGAGCATTGCGCGAATTCGTTCGGACTTTTCGATCATCTTCTTAGGTTCGGTGCAATAAATGTGCCAAGAGAAAAAGTCAAGCGGAACATCGTGTTTTTTCATTTCGGACAAAAACTCGTCTGCCCATTCTTCGTTCCAGGCAAGCGCGGGACCGCCGATTTTAAGGCTCGGAAATTTACTCTTCAAATGCTTTGCCGCAACAGCAAAAAAGTCAAAGAACTGTGCTCTCGTCCCTACCCAGCAACGCTTGTTCTGGGCGTCGTCGGCATCGAGATCGGGTTCGTTCCAAATTTCCCAATATTGGATATTCAAGCGATAACCGTTCGCCCAACCTTCGTTGTAATGCATAATTATATGTTCGCAAATTCTTGCCCATTTTGCAAAATCATTGGGCGGAAATATGTTATGCTTTACGATTCTATGGTCGATGGATTCGCCCAAACGGAAATACGTTTCAGTGCCGGCTTCGAGCGTAACCGCGATATGCTCGTCTGTACAAGCGAAATCGTATGAGGCCGGATCGTTTTCGTCTGCATCGAAATTCGGAAATATAGCGCTCACGTCGTAAGAAAACGGGCCGCCGTACTGCGATATGAAAAACGAATCGTGTGTACGGGAATAGGGAATTCTCGCCGCTTTGTACTCTGCGAAATTATCGCGCAATTGATCGTTTGCATGACGATTATGAACGGGACCTCCGTTAGTCGCGTTCATCACTTTAAACTTTCTGCCTTTGGCATTCAGGTCAAACTTCACAAGTTCCATTATTTAACTCCTCATCTTAAATATATTTTTCCATTTGTTGAAAGTAATGTTATTATACTATATTTAATAATAAAAAGCAAGCTTTAAACCGAAACGAATTATTTTTTCCGTAGCGATTTTCATGATTTTTCTATCTTTTTTGCACCCGTCAAACGGAATTTACTTAAACTTTCAGTCCGCAGCCACACAAATGGTAACCAAATATCCTCCTCGAATTATTTCGGTAAAATTAACCTTATCGTAATCGTAAGTATCTATTCTACGCAAAACGTTATGTTCGAATTCTCCCGAACCGCATTTAAGTATCGATTCCTTTCTCGTCCATATTCTGTAAAATTCGAGTTGACGATTTTGAGATTCGTAAAAATGCGCACGCTCCCCGTCGCTAAAAAAGTTATCCGCTATCAGTTCGAAATTACGTTTTTTCTTTGTGAATTCTATGTCCACGCCCACTTCTTTGTCGTGCAAAACACAAACGGCTCTGCCGCAAGAATGTGAAATATTGAAATAATACGGTAAATTCCCGAATACGGGTTTTCCGCTTTCCAAACGTTCGATAACGGCGTTTTTCACATCGAGCTTAGCTTCTACCATGGCAAGATACAAAGCATGAAGTCCCGCAGTGCTTTCCGCCCATTCTTTCGCGCCGCTTTTGGACAATATCGCGTCGACATAAGCCGAAGAAGCCAGAAAACTTTCTTTGAGCATATCCACTATTTGCGGAGTAATTTGTTCGTAATCTGCATACTTGATAATCATAAATTTATCCCCTTTTATTAAAAATTATTTTACTAATACTGATAGGCTGTAACGGTCAGCGGAATGTTTACCGTAATCGTTTCCCCGCCGCGACGCACACTCAAAATCGCCACGTCGCCTTTTTTGCCGTACAATAACAAATCTCCGATTTGATACTTACGATACATTTTTCTTTTTATTCCGTTAAGCTCCATATCCAGAATTATGTCGCCCGACTGCAAATACCCGCTTGCCGCGCTGCCCTCCGAAACTTCCACCACGGAAATTTCCGCTTTACTCGTAACCAATCCGCTTTCTTCGTCATAATCCGCGTAAGCGTTAATTTCTCTTACGGTAACGCCCAACAGACATTTATTGTATCCGTAGCCGTTGACATATACTTCGTCGCCGCGGAACACGTTATCGCCGGCTCTTTCGAGCAAATTATGAACCGTTCCGAGCACCACGTTCAACGGAATAGCATAGCCCATATTGTCTACCGTTACGCTCTGCGTTTTGGAATTAACTATTCCGATCAGCTTGCCGTCCTTGTTATACAATCCGCCGCCCGAATTGCCGTGATTTACCGCAGCGTCCGTTCTTAATACGCGATAAGTGTATTTTACGCCGGAAGCGCTGTCCGGAGAAAGCGTAAGTTCCGAACTCTGCAAACTCAATATTCCGGAAGTCGCCGAAATACCGTTTCCTTCCGCATTGCCCACAACGTAAGTCGTTTCGCCCTCTTTCAGGTCGTCCGAATCGTCAATCAATTCCGCGGGACGATAAGGACCGTTCTTGTATAATTCGCAATTTTCTATTTTGAGAACGGCAATGTCGTTGGACTGACTGCCAGCCACGTACTTCGCTTTTACGCCGTAATCCTCTATAAGCATGTATTTTTCGAGTTCCTCCGCCGTGTAATTCGAGTTGTCTTTAGAAAGTCGAACGAAGGGAATTCCGTAAAAGAAAACATAAACCTCATTGCAAATCGCAGGCGTATAAGAACTGCTGTATATAACATGGAAGTTCGTAACTATATAAACTTCGCCCGTCGTCTTGTTGCCTTTATAAATTACTCCAGAACCGCTGGATACGGCGTCGCCGGCAAATTTACTCGCAATAGCCACCGTCGACAAAAACGTTTTGCTGACTATTTGCTCGGAAGAACTGCTTACTTCAACCTTGAGATACGCGCTAATAAATTCGAGAAAAGATCCTGTGTAACCGCCTTTTACCGCTGCCGCGTACACTTCGTTTATGTCTAAATTTTTGCCGTCTTCTCCGTCTTTTCCGTCTGCGCCGGAGTCGCCTTTGTCGCCCTTAACGTCGCCGAGGCAAATATAATCTTCTCCGTCGGTGTATTTTATGTAAAGCTTGCCGTTTTCGACTTTAACGGCTTCGACGCCTCTTCCGTCCGATCCGTCCTTACCGTCCGTTCCGTTCTGACCGGGATCGCCTTTATCGCCTTTATCGCCCTTAGCCGAACCTATAGAAATATACTCGTTCGAATCGGTATATTTGACAAAGATTTCTCCGTCAACCACTTTAACACTCGCGAAACCTCTTCCGGTCGCTCCCGTTTCACCTTTTTCGCCCCTAACGTCGCCGAGCAGAGAGTATTCGTTTTTGTCGCTGTACATAACGTAAAGTTTCCCGTCGTAAACGTACATGTCGACTATACTTCTGCCGTCTTTACCGTCCGCGCCCGGTTTCCCGTTCATACCGTTGAATCCGTCCGCGCCGTTCTGACCGTCCTGTCCGTCAGCCCCGTCGACGCCGTCCTTCCCATCTTCGCCTTTAACTACGCCCAACTCTACATATCCGTCGGAATCGGTATATAAAACGTATAATTTTCCGTCGACTATCTTAAGATCGGAAATTCCTCTTCCGTCTTTACCCGCTTGTCCGTCAATGCCGTCAGCGCCTCGCAAAGAAGCAATCCACTGTTCCACGGTGCCTTCGAATCCTGCGCTGTCGACCGCTATTTCGTAAGCGGATTTTCCGTCCTTGCCGGGTTGTCCCTTAAGCAATTCGATCCATTCTTCAAGCGTTCCTTCGTAACCCTTTTCTATCGCTATTTCGTAGGATTGTCGTTCGTAATCGACATTATTAAAACCGTTATCGTTAGAAACGTTGCACGCAGCCGTAAAAGCGAGCATCAACGCCATAACGAAAGAAACTATCGTCGCAAATTTTTTCTTGTTCATTTTCGTCTCCTGAATAAAGTATAAATATACGGCGACAAATTCCGAAATCGACGCAAAAATGGCAATTCGATCGGTTAAAAGCCGCAAGATATTATGCCCGTCGTCTGCCGTTACGTTTTCACTTACGCGCAAATTTATTAAAGAATAATATCGTCTATTTTTTATATTTTACCACAAGAGCGCAAATTAGTCAAATATCTTGAATGCAAACTTAAACTTTATCCTTTTTTACAAGCTTTGTTTAATCGAATCTTACATGAATTTTCTTATTTTTTGCTTCGTTTCGTAACGACTACGCTTTTACCGGTGTACGACGAGTTAAGCGTTTCGAAAACGGAATCCGCTATGTCTTCGGGCGTTAACATCTCCTTTTGACGCATTTTTCTTAAAATATCCTTTATTTCGAATTGTTCGAAACGGTCGTTCATATCCGTCATGACGAACCCGGGCAATATGCAGTTTACTTTGATTCTTTCGGGCGACAATTCTTTTGCAAGCGCTTTGGTATAACCTATCACCGCCGATTTCGACGCCGAATAAAGAGATTCGGTAGACGCGCCTCTCGAACCCCAAACAGACGATATATTAACAATATCCCCTTCCCACATGTTAATCATATCGCGAGCAAACAATCTGCACACGTTAAAAACGCTGCCGAAATTATTATCCATCACAAAACGATAATCGTCCGTTTCGTCTTCGGTCGCAAGTCCGAAATGACATACTCCGGCATTGTTTATTACCGTGTCTACGAACCCGAAACATTTTTTGCATCGCACATACAAATCTTCTGCTTGAGCCGCGTCGCTTAAATCGGCTTTGAACGCCGCGCAGTTAATTTCCTTTTTTTGAAGTTCCGAAACTAATTCGAAAGCTTCTTGTTCGGACGAACGATAATTTATTATTACCGAATAACCGTTATCGGCAAGTTTTCGAACGATCGCCGCTCCGATTCCCTTTGCCGCTCCCGTTACGAGCGCAGTTTTTCTTTTCATTTTTTCTCCTACCTGTAATTATCCGGCAAATCGTTTTCGAACAAAACGGCTTTACCTCCGGATATTTTTTTGTAAAATTCCATTGCCGCCGCGATCGATTTGGCTTCATAAATTCGACCACTCGGCAAACCTTCTTCCAATGCGCCTTTTTTTAACGCTTCGGAATTTTCTCCGAGCACAATGACGTAATCGCAAGTTTTGCCCGCAAGTCTGCCCAATCTGTAATTTATTTCTTTTTGCTCGTTTCCCAATTCCACCACGCCGGGCGTTATTAAAACCTTAATAAGATAACTGTAATACGACAAAACGCCGACAGCCGATTCAAAACCCTGTTCGTTACTGTTAAACGAGTCGTCTATTATGACATCGTTACCATTATATATCATTTGCAATCTGTGTGCAACCGGTTGAAGCTCGTTTATCGCATTTTTTATAGATTGTACCGAAACGCCGAACGACAACGCCACCGCTGCGCATTGACATATCATAGACGGAATATGTTTACCCAAAAGCTTTGTGGTCACGTACTCGCTTTTCCCGTCTATAATCATATCAAACGACAATCCGCGACTACTCATAACCACGTTATCGTATCGAACATAACCGATCTTTCCCGTTAAAACCTTATTTCCGTCATATTTCTCGTAGAATTCTCGACAAACCTCGTTGTCTCCGTTAAAAAAAGCTTTTCCGCCGCAAGGGAGATTTTCTATAAGTTCGTATTTGGTCTTCTTAACGTTTTCGAAAGTCTTAAAAGTGGCGAGATGTTGTTTCCCGACAGCGGTAATTATAGCTATGTCCGGCATAACTGTTTCGGTAAGCTCTTTGATGTCGCCGCGTCTTCTCGCGCCCATTTCCGCAATAAATATTCGATCGTTTTTTTTTAAAGCGGTATTGATCGCAAGACTGATGCCTTGCGGCGTATTGTAGCTTTTCGGCGTGGCACATACGTTATATTTTTTAGAAAGCATTTTGGTCAATATGTTTTTTGCCGTCGTTTTGCCGTAACTACCCGTAATCGCTATTTTTACAGGCTTGATTTTATCTAATTTTTCTTTCGCTTTTTTCAAATAATACGCAGTTATTCTTCTTTCCATCGGCAAAACGATAATCGTCGAAACTGCAATCATTAACGGTTGAACGGCAAAAACCGACAACGCAGCATTGTACCCGAAACGTTTCGCCGCTAAAAAAACTACCATAAAATCGAGAGCAAACAGAATAATCGACAATCGAGCTGTTCGCTTGGTAATTTTTAATTTTACCTTGCACGGAATTTTATACGACGCAAAAAAGAAAGTCAACGTAACGGGCAAAGCGAACAACCATGCGTAACGAGTTAAAATTCCTGCGGCTACCAAAACGACGCTTGACGCTACCGCGCCCGAAAAAGAGGAAATTCCCGTTCCGAAAAGCCATTTCAGGTATTGTTTTACGTCGTATCCTTCGAGCTGCAATATCTGTAAAAATTTAGCCGAAAACAACAGTGACAAAAGGCAAATGCAGACCGAAAAAGAAATAGTCAATCGCAACATAGAAAAGCCTCCGTTATTTTCTCGGTACGGAATCTATCTTCTATATACGCGAAATGTCCGCCTCTCAAATATATTATTTCGCTGCCTTTTATTCCTTTTTTCAACCGTTTAGCCATATATATCGGCGTTTCGGTGTCTTCTTTTCCCCACAAAATCAATGTACGGCATCCGATTGTCGGCAACAAAAAATCGAGATGTTCGTTCACTATCCTGACAAAAACTTTTCGCATCGACTTATCCAAGCCTATATAATCCGCAGAACCGTATTTATCAAGATTTTTACCCTTTCTTTTCGCCAGTTTATACCCCTGAATTTTAAGCCATTTATTAAAATTCCACCGAGGTTTCATTCCCGCTGAATCCATAAGAATCAATTTATCCACAAAACCGCGAGAAGCTAAAATCAAAGCTATTCGTCCGCCGAAAGAATGAGCCGCAACGTCTGTTTTTTTTATATTCAGGCTGTCGAGCAACGCTTCGATAACATCGGCGTAATAGTAGATATCGGCATCTTCGTCGGGCGGCGTAGATTTACCGAATCCGGGCAAATCGGGCAAAACCGTATCTCTGCCCGCGTTTTTAAGAAAATTGTACAACGAGAGCATCGTTTTTCCGCTCCCGCCCCATCCGTGTAATAATAAAACAGGCTTGTCGCCTGTTTCGCTTCTTTCGTAAAAAACATTAACCCCTTTATAGGTAAACATTTTTCCTCCGGCTAAATACTTTTCGACATAACTATCGCGGCTTTTTCGCCGTAATACTTCGCTCTCCTGTAAAGCCGGTCATAACCTTTTTTTTCGTATAAGTTCACCGCCGCGACATTATCTTCGCATACTTCAAGATAGAGCTTGTTGACATTTCTTAACTTCGCTGTTTCTTCCATAATAGTTAATATGTCGAAAGCAATACCTTTGTGACGATATTCTTCTTTCGTCGCTATATTGCAAACGTTTCCTTCGTCGCCGCTCCATTGTACGAATCCGTAAGCGATAACGCTATCGTTGCGTATTTCGGCAAAAAAATCGTACAATCCGCTATCATAGCTTTCTTCGAGCTGTTCGAGATTCCACGGAACGTCGATATAAAGTTTTTCCAATTCCGCAATTTGCGACAAATGTTTTTTTGACGCTTTTTCTATCATTTTTCGAGATCTCGTTCCGCCTGCGATTTCATTGCGTAAAGAGGTTCTATTTCGGTCGCGGAAACAAGCGTCGCCGCGCATGCGTCGCCGGCCTTTTCGAGATATGTTTCGTCTTCGGCGCAAATACCTCCGAAAGTTTCGAAAGAAACCTTGTCGCAAATAACCGCATAATCGGGATTTTTCTTAATAAAATTCGTCAATTCGCCTTTCGTCACGGCGTTCGGCGGCGAAATTTCTTCTTCGTCGAAATAAGTCGCGACGTAATAATTATCCGCCCAGCCGTTTACGACGGTAATACGTTTACCTTTCGACGATAAAGCCAAGGCTCTGTTGAAAGATATTCCTGACGCAGGCTTATTAAGCGCGTAACAAAGAGATTTTACCGTAACTATTCCTATTCTTATTCCCGTAAAAGAACCCGGTCCCGTAACGCACGCGAAATAATCGACGTCGTTCAGTCGAACGTTAGTTTCGTTCATTATTTTTTCTATTGCCGGCAATAAAGATTCGGAAGCCTTTTTTCCGTTTTCGTCACGAAAAAAGCGCGCGATTCCGTTAAACTTCACCACAACCTCGGTACTTGTTCCGGCTGTATTTATAAGTATATAATTCATAATCAAAACTCGACGTGTTTAATATTTTCGTTTTTACTTTTTCTGTATAAAACTATTTTATTGCCGATTGCCGTTACCGGTTCCGCTTCAAGGCGTTCGGCAAGTTCTCCGATCAACTCTTTAGCTGATTTTTCGCAAGCTCTCAGCACGGAAATTTTTATCAACTCTCTTTTTTCGAGCGCTTCGTCAAGTCCCGTAAGCATTGCTTCGCCGACGCCGCCTTTTCCTATCTGAAAAATAGGCTGTAAATTCATTGCAAGCGATCTTAAATTCGCGCGTTGTTTACTGTTCATTTATTTTTATCTCCCTGTTTGTTTCGTCAATATAATTAATTTCGATTTTAATTATTTTTTCGGGCAATGCCGAAATCATATTTTCCGCCCATTCGATAAGACATACCGAATTTTTATCGCCCAAATAATCGCAAAGCCCGGCTTCATACGCTTCTCTGCCGCTTTTAAGACGATACGCGTCGTAGTGATATAAATTGAATTTGTCGCCTACGTATTCGTTCATAACCGTAAAAGTGGGAGACGTTATTTCTTCTTTTACACCGAGTCCCGCCGCAAATCCTTTGGCAAAAACCGTTTTACCCGCACCGAGATCACCGCATAAAGAAATAATTTCGCCGCCTTTCATACATTCGGCATAATCGCGCGCTAAATCGCGTGTATATTCTTCGCTGTCGCTGTAATAAATTTTCATAACGCTTGTCCTTCTTCTTTTTCGTCTTTACAATGCTGTTCCTTATCTTCGCCGAATATTCTTTTCATAGCTTTAGACAAACTTTTGTACACGAGGAAAGTAATAACGCTTATTACAAGCGATTTGACCACGTTAAAAGCAATCAAATACAACCAAACAGATTCAAACGCGGCAGCCGCGCCCTCTCCCATATACAACGGAAAAGTTATGAATCTGTTGGATATCAACGCAACTATCGTCTGTCCTATACAACCAAGCGGCAACCCTATAAAGACGGTTTTTCTTGTTCTTTTATAAAAATACATTATTGACGGAATCAATCCGTAACCCATAGACATCAAAAAATCAGCAACTTGTCCCA
>CAZQAC010000047.1:0-10180 GCA_964591125.1 uncultured Lachnospiraceae bacterium | reverse complement strand
AGCGATAGTTACCGATACGCCTTATAAGATAGGTGGAAACGTTATCAACACGGGACTTATCGATAACTTGCCTTCGGACGCTTGCGTTGAAGTCCCCTGTCTTGTGGACGGAAACGGAATTCATCCGACGCATGTCGGCAGATTGCCCGTTCAGCTCGCCGCAATGAACATGCTAAATATTAACTGCCAGCTTCTTACGATAGAAGCTGCCGTAACGAGAAAGAAAGAGCACGTTTATCAAGCCGCAATGCTTGATCCTCATACGGGTGCGGAACTTACTATCGACGAAATTATCGCTATGTGCGACGAACTTATCGAAGCTCACACGAAAGCCGGATATCCCGTTTTGTAAAAAGCAAAAACGACGGAATTTGGTTCGAGGTAAAAACCGAACTTCAGTCAAAGAATTAATTAAATACCGTTGGAAATGAGTCCGATAAAATATCGGACTCATTTTCGGTTTAAGTTTACCTAAATAATTTTCCGTTAAGGCATAGTTTAAGCAATTTTCTTTTTGAATTGAAAAACGTTTGCTCGTAAGAAACGATTTTTGCGGCGGATATTGTAATCGCTTTTGTTGACTAATCGATTTTCATGTGGTAAAATATCGTCGTGCAAAAATATTATATTCGGAAACGAACGGAATTCGGTGTTTTCGAAATGCGAGAATAAATCGCGAACGGAGAACATATGTTTGAAAGAATAAAGAAAATACGAGAATTATCCAAAGACGTGACGAACGAAAATTCCGTTGCGGTCGACGACGAAGGATTGTGTTTGGTTAAAATCAAAGTTACGGACGACAGTAATTTTTTATCGCCGTTTTCGGATAATGACGATCCCGTTATAAGCGAAGAAACTGCGGGTTTTCTCGTTCATAGCGTAAAACATCTCAAAACCGCCAATAAATTACATATCGTATTTTCGGGAAACGAGATAACCGAAGACGAACAGCCCGTTTACAAAAAGGCTATAGAAAATTATTTTCATAAAGAACTTGTCGAGAACCGCCGCGACATTCATTCGAATACGGTTCGTTCTGTAATTTTGTCTCTTTTGGGTGTTTTATTGTTTTCGATTGCCATAATAATGGAGACATTGGGCGTAAAACATTTGTGGCTTAACGTGATGGACGTAGTTGCGTGGGTTTTTGTTTGGGAAGCGGTAGATTTGTTCTTTTTGGAGAGAACGGGGTTGCGAATCAAACAATTGATTAATTTGAAAATGTTGACCGCAAAAATAACTTTCAACGATTCCGTTAAATAATATAAGAGAGAGTAAACGAAACAGTCCGTAAACTTTGCCTAAAAAGCTTGACGGACTGTTTGTTGTTTTAAAGATGGTTAACGATAATTCAGCTGTCTTTTCTGTGTAACTTTCGAAATTGCAGCGGGGTGATGTTTTCTTGCTTTTTAAATATTCGACAAAAATACGCCATATCGTCGTAACCGCATATATCGGCGATTTCGTCCACTTTCTGATCGGTGACGATTAATAATTGCTTGGCAAGAGTAATACGTTTTTTTATTAAATATTGCAACGGAGATATTCCGTAATGTTCGCTGAATAAATGCGTAAGGTAAAATTTGTTTATGTACAAACTTTTGCATAAATCGTCGACGGAATTTATTTTCGTATAATTCTCGTCTATATAACGTTTTGCGTCGGCGTATGTTTTTTTGTTTTCGACCGCTTTGGACGCGTCTTCCGATAATCTTAAAATACTTGCGATGATTATATTGAGTAAGTTTTTATAAATCGTCTGACTTTGCAAATCTCTTAAATCTTTTTCGAAATACAGCTGTTCGAGATAAAAACAGAATGTCGGATAAAAAGATTCGGTGGAAAGCACGCAAAATTCGTCTTCGCACAAACAACCGGGATTCAAACCGTCTATGGAGAGATTGGATATTCCCAAAAAGTTAATCGTGCGAGGATTGACGTCGTCGATATATTCGCGATGCATCGTGCCGGGATTGTATATGACTATATCGCCCTTTTTGAAAGGAACGATCTGTTCTTTTATCGCTATTTTTCCGGAGCCTTCGCGAACGAACATTATTTCGCAAAAATCATGACAGTGAAGCTGTCTGCCCCATCCCCAACCTTGCTTGGGCTGTTGATGACTCATGTAGAGCAGCAGCTTGGGTTTGTTTTTTTCTTTGACGCCCGTCGGCATATTTATCAGCCTCTGTATTTAAGTGCGTTCAAGTCTTTGACTGACGTGTATTTGTCGCCGTTACGCATCAGAAATTCTTCCGCAAGATTTTTGTATGCGACCGAACCGGAACATTTGGGATCGAAAAGCATGATTGGCAAGCCGTAACTCGGCGATTCGCCCAAACGCACGTTTCTGGGGATTTTTGTCGCAAAAACTTTATTTCCGAAAAATTTAACTATTTCGTCGGTAACGTTTTGAACGAGTCGCGAACGGGAATCGTACATGGTAAGAACAACGCCTTCGACCGACAGCGATTGATTTAGGTGCCTTTTTGCAAGCTTAATTGTGTTCATCAATTGGCTCAAGCCTTCCAAAGCGTAGAATTCGCCTTGAATGGGAATTAAAATAGAATCCGCAAGCGTGAGCGCGTTTACCGTCAACAACGCCAAAGAAGGCGGACAGTCGATGATTATGTAATCGTAAACGTTGCGCAGAGGCGACAACATTTTTTTAAGAACTTTTTCGCGTTCGGGAACGGAAACGAGTTCCACTTCCGCGCCTGCCAAATCGATGTTAGCGGGCATGATGTCCAAGCCTTTTACTTTCGTGGGCAGAATAGCTTGCTGAGCTCGAACGTCGCCGGACAGAACGCTGTACACCGAATAATCGATAGAGTTTTTTTCTATTCCGAGACCGCTACTGCAGTTGCCTTGCGGATCTATGTCGACCGCAAGCACGTGTTTTCCCATAATTGCCAGATACGCGGCAAGATTTACGCAAGTCGTTGTTTTTCCGACTCCGCCTTTTTGATTTGCTATTGCTATGATTTTAGACATTGACTTCCTCTGTCGTTAATCCGATAAATCGGTAGAATAGTATAATTATAGCACGCATTTGAATTTTAATCAAGTGTGTGAAAGGATAAATATTGAAAAAAGAGCCATAATTGCTTGATTATTCGCTTTAAAAACTTTATAATATTATTTATGGAAATAATTAAAGTCGAAAACGTAAATTTTCACTATAATTCGGACGACGACCGCGACGTATTGAAAAACGTTTCGCTTACTGTAAGCGAGGGCGAAACGGTGGCGATAGTCGGTCGAAACGGCAGCGGTAAAAGCACTCTTGCGAGATTGCTTAACGGTCTTTTGTTGCCTTCGTCCGGCAAAATAGAAATAAACGGGTTGGATACTTCGGTCGACGATAATTTGTTCGATATCCGCAAGAACGTGGGTATCGTTTTTCAGAATCCCGACAATCAGATGGTGGCGACTATTATAGAAGACGACGTCGCTTTCGGACCGGAAAACCTCGGACTTTCTCGTGACGAAATCGGACAAAGAGTGGATTGGGCGTTAAAAAGCGTGGGAATGGAAGAATATCGCAAGCGCGAACCGTTCAAGCTTTCCGGCGGACAAAAACAGCGGATAGCGATAGCCGGCGTTTTGGCGATAAAGCCGCGAGTTATTATCTTGGACGAATCGACCGCAATGCTCGATCCTGCCGGCAGAGCGGAAATAATGAAAGTGGTTTCCGAACTTAAGCGGAAAGAAAATATTTCGGTTATATTGATAACTCATTTTATGGACGAAGCGATGACCGCAGACAAAATAGTAGTTTTGTCGGACGGCGAAATTCTTTTTAGAGGAAAGCCTCACGAGGTATTCTCTCATGCCGAAGAATTGGAAAAAATCGGTTTGGAAACTCCTCTTTACGCGCGTTTGTCGAAAAAACTTTCGCAAAGCGGATTGGATTTGGGTGATATCGAAAACGAAGATATGTTGGTGGACGCATTATGCCGATAAAAATAGAAAATCTGTCGTTCGTATACGACAAAAAAGCGGTGTTTAAAAAACAAGCGTTGAAAAATATTTCGCTGAACGTGGAGGACGGCGATTTTTTGGCTATAGTCGGTTCTACCGGCAGCGGCAAAAGTACTCTCGTCACGCATCTTAACGGACTTATTCCCGTTCAAAGCGGATCGGTGACGGTTGACGATATCGATTTGACGAAAAAGTACGACGCGAAAAGGCTTAGAGCAAAAGTCGGCATGGTTTTTCAATATCCCGAATACCAGCTTTTTGCCGAAACGGTGTACGCCGACGTCGCTTTCGGTCCTAAAAATCTCGGACTTTCGGACGATGAAATTTTTGTTCGAGTAAAAGAAAGTCTGGGACTTGTCGGATTGGACTACGACGAGGTTAAAGATCGCAGTCCTTTCGAACTTTCGGGCGGACAGATGCGCAGAGTCGCGCTTGCCGGCGTTATCGCGATGAAGCCGAGTATATTGGTTTTGGACGAACCTACCGCAGGATTGGATCCTCGGGGAAAACGCGATATAATGACGCTTGTCGACGGTCTTAGAAAAGAAATTAAAATTGTAATAGTCATATCTCATAATATGGACGAGGTCGCCGAGTATTGCAATAGAGTAGCCGTTTTGTCCGACGGCGAACTTAAAGGCGTTTTTACTCCGAAAGAGCTTTTTTCGGATTATGAAAAAGCGGATCGTTTCGGAATAGAGTTGCCGTCCGCCGCAAAATTGGCTCGTAAACTGTCCGAAAAAGGAATGGACGTCGGCGGAATCGTGACGGAGGAAGAACTCGAGTGTGAAATATTAAAAATAAAGGAGGGTGAAAAATGAGAGAAATTACCCTCGGACAATATTATCCCGTGTCGTCGCCCGTTCATCGCGTCGATCCTCGGATTAAACTTATAATACTTACTTTATATATCGTGGCTATTTTCTTTGTCGAAAAATTTGTGGCATTTTTGCCTTTTTTTGTGTTTCTTGCCTTGACGATAGCGTTTTCGAAAGTACCGTTGATCAAAGTTCTTAAAAGCCTTAAAGTAATAATATTTCTCGTTGCGTTTACGTTTATCATGACGATATTGTTTTATACGGGAGAAGGCGAACTCTGGTGTAGCTTTTGGAAAATAAATATTTATAAAGAAGCGGTTGTTCGTTCGCTTTTCATGTGTTTGAGATTGATTTTTTTGGTTTTGGGACCTACCATGCTGACTTATACTACGACGCCCGTGGAACTTACGGACGCATTGGAAAGTTTGTTGAAACCGTTGTCGGCGATGGGGATTCCCGTGCATTATCCCGCCATAATCATGCAAATCGCGTTAAGGTTGATTCCGACTTTTATAGAGGAAACGGACAAGATCATAAACGCGCAAAAATCGCGTTGTGCCGATTTCGACAGCGGAAATATTTTCAAACGAGCCAAAGCCATGGTTCCTGTGTTGATTCCTCTTTTCGTGTCGGCTTTTAAGCGTGCCGACGATCTTGCTGAAGCAATGGATTCGCGTTGTTATCGCGGCGCAAAAGGAAGGACTCGTTATAAGAAAATGAAAGTCAGAATTTCGGACGTGTTCGCGCTTATCTTTTTTGTTGCGTTGATGTTTATCGTTTTTTGGATAAAATTTGATTTCTTCCCGAGCTTAATAGACCTTTCCTCAATATGGTGGCTTGTATGACGGTGAAAATAACGGTCGATTATATCGGAACGAAATATCACGGTTGGCAACGGCAGAATTGTACCGACACCATACAGGAACGATTAGAAAACGCCGTAAAAAGTCTTACGGGGCAATCGGTAACCGTACACGGCAGCGGAAGAACGGACGCAGGCGTGCATGCGCTTGCTCAGGTCGCTCATTTTGAAATGGAAGACCGCGGCAGAAATTATAATTTCGTTAAAGGGTTGAACAATTATTTGCCGGACGATATCAGAGTGCTCGACGCGGAAATCGAGGACGAAAGTTTTCACGCTCGGTTTTCGGCGCATAAAAAAACTTACGAGTACGTTATTTACGAGAGCAAGACGGACAGATCCGTTTTTCGTGATAGGGCGTTGAGAATATATTATCCCGTCGACATAAATAAAATGAACGAAGTCGCGGAAACGCTTAAAGGCTCGCATGATTTTTCTTCTTTTATGTCATCCGGAAGTTGCGTTAGCAGCGCGGTACGCGAGCTGTATGAATTGAAAGCGGAAAAAAGAGGCGAATTTTTAATAGTTACGGCAACAGCGAACGGATTTTTATATAATATGGTTCGCCGTTTGGTTTCCGTTTTGCTTAAAGCAGGCAAAGGCGAGATGTCCGTAAACGACGTGAAACGTATTTTGGAAGCAAAGGACGGTAAGCTAATCAAAGATATAGTTCCGGCGTGCGGTTTGTATTTGAAATCGGTCGATTACGGCATTTGAATAAATTCGATAAAAATATGGCGTAGAAAGTTGCTTTTTACGCCGTATTGTGTTAAAATAAAAAGAAAACATAAAAGGAGTATAAAAATGAAATTGCATTATTGGGGTACTGCTGCGGCAGAAGGCATTCCTTCTATATTTTGCGATTGCGAGGTATGTCGGGAAGCGAGAGAAAAAGGCGGACGTTACGTAAGAACGAGATCTCAAATTATGATCGACGACACTCTTCTTATAGACTTTAACGCGGATACGTACGCTCATACTTTGGAATACAATTACGATATGTCGAAACTCGGAGATGTGTTGATTACGCACGTTCACGAGGATCATTATTATCCATATGAATTTCATAACAGACAAAACGGTTTTTCGTATAACATGAAATATTCGGCATTGACGATTCACGGTTCGGAGGACGTCAAAACGCAATTCGATTATTGTATGGAAGGAAACGATTATCTTATAAAACAGGGTAGAATGGCGTTTGACGTTTTACAACCGTACAAAACGTACGAAGTCGCTGGATATTCGGTAACGCCTTTGCCCGCTACGCACGGAACCAAAAATCCGTTCGTTTACATTATCGAAAAATCCGGCAAAACGATTTTCATATTGAACGATTGCGGAATGATGAAGCCGGAAGTTTTCGAATGGTTGAAAAAAAGCGGGAAGAAATTCGATTTTGTTTCTTACGATTGCACGGGCGGAAATATAAATACTTACGTCGAATGGGGTAAAGACGCAAGTCATATGGGTTTGCCGAATAATATCGAAACGAGAAAGATACTGACCGAAAACGGTAATTTGAAAGATACTTGTGTGGGAATTCTTACTCATTTTTCTCACAACGGCAAGTCGGTCGGTTACGATAAAATGAAAGAACTCGCAGAGCAAAACGGATTTTTGTTGGCATTTGACGGATTGAAGTTGGAAATTTAGGCGTTTCCGATTGTCGTTGGCGAATCGCGCGAAAAATAATCGAAAATACTTTTTGTCGCGGATGATTTTTTGTTTTTTCGTCGATAAACAAATAATCGAAAACGATAAATAGAGTTTATCGCTCCGTTTGCTGTTCTCGGCGGAAAACGGAATTGTTTCGCTTATGTGAGCGGTGACGCGGGATGTGAAGATTCTGTTGAAATAACGGTGCTGCAAAACGGAAGTCGTTTTGATTTTTTGTTGTAAACGAGTAAGAATTTATTCAATATATCGTTTTGGCACGGATTTTAACGTCGTAGCGGACGGAGTGAGAATATCTTGTTTTTATCAAAAATGTTAATGGCGCGAATGTTTGCTAAAAGCGGAGGATTGAATGAAATATTGGAAAGCTTCGGGAATTAACAGCGTTATACTTGAAGAAGCGGCTCCCGAACAGGTGAAAGACGATAGCGTTAAGCTTAAAATGCTGGCGTCGGCGATAACGGATACGGAGTTGTTTTTGTACGAAGGAAAATTCGGAATGAAATCTTTTCCTCGTATTCTGGGACGTCAGGGCGTCGGAATGGTAAGCGAGGTCGGTTCGGCAGTAACGGGACTTAAAAGAGGAGACAGAGTTTACGTTCGCCCTCAAATATATTGCGGTAAGTGCAGTAAGTGCAGAAGCGGGAAACCGGAGTTGTGCGCTCATCGTGAAGTTTACGGAAAAACCGCAGACGGATTGTTGCGCGATTTTGTCGTCGCGTCCATGTCGGAATTGTATAAATTACCGGATAAAATCGATACTCACGAAGCGTCTTTGCTCGAAACCGTTTCGGTTGCGAAAAGCGTTGTCGATAAAGCAGAATTAAACGTGGGCGATTACATTATCGTAAGCGGCGCTTCCTGTTTGGGGTTGTTGATAGCTCAGGTTGCTATTTATTGTCAGGCGATACCGATAGTTTTGGATATAAATCCGGCAAGATTGGCGATTGCCGACAAGTTGGGAATATATTACGCCATAGACGTCGGAGCGGAAGACGCATATCGTAAAATTTTTGCCATAACGGGTGGAAAACTTGCCAACGCCGCCGTTTATACGCTTCCCGAAATTTTGCCTTTCCGCAGATTGTTCGATTGCGTTTCTACGGGTGGAAAAGTTCTATTCGCCGCTATAGACGGAGAGAATGTTGATATCAGCGTGAATATCGGAACGGTGTTGGACAAGAACGTGACTGTTTCGACGGTAAGCAGTAACGGTTTGAATATAACGACGGCGATAAATATGCTTGCCGGAGGAAAAGTCAAAGTTTCGCCTTTCATATCTCGTTGTAATTTTACGGAAGTTAATTCCTATTTACGTAAGATGTCCGAAGATCCGCGGCGTTATATGTTTTTAACCGTAGTGTATTAAAAAAGCTAATACCGATGTTTTGATCGGTATTTTTCTTTTAAATGTTTAACGAGAATTCGGCTGTGTTTTTAACTGTTTGTTTGTTTTTTGCGTTGCGTCGGTTGCACGGTTATAATCGCTAAATGCGACATAAAAATTTCACATGTAATATTGATCGATTAATCTTGACACGTTTGGTAAAAATAGGTATAATGTATATATCATGTACGATACTTAGTTATTTGTGATAATTTTTGCTCAAAGGAGAAAAACAATGCGAGGAACAACAGACAAATGTGTGGTCGTTTTGGATATGTACGAAGCGTTGTCGGAGAGAGGCGGAATAGAAAAAAAAGCGTATCTGGAAAAATACGGCATATCCGTTCCTACGTTTTGCAGATATTTATCTACGGTTCGCAATTATTTCGCCGAGAAAAAAGGAAAAAAGGTCGTTTATAGAAAAGATAATAATATTTATTGTTTGGAGGATTAGGATAATTCGAAATCGGCGCGTCGATTTTGAGCGGAATTTTTTGCTCGGACGCGCTTTTTTTATGTTTTCTCTTGCTCTTTCGGTTTTTATATGCTATAATGTTTAGCGTTAAGAATATCTACTGTTTTTTTGAGTAACCATTCATGGCGAAATAAAATCTTTTTATTTTTTAAAAATGTTTGCGAGTATGTTCACATGCGACGATAACGACGGACGGCGATTTTTTGCGTTGAGATTGTTAATAACGTTATTTTGAGGCGGATTAGGTATCGCGTAACGATCGGATGTGAAAAACAGAACATATAAAAAACGGACTTGTTCCGAGGAGGATTAATAAATTATGAAAATAGCGATTGCTTGCGATCATGCCGCGCCTGCGTTGAAAGCTTTGGTGACGGAACATTTAAGAAAAAAGGGTTTGACCGTCGAAGATTTCGGAACGAACACTCCCGATTCGGTCGATTATCCCGATTATGCGATAAAAGTAGCCGAAGCGGTTGCGTCGAAAGAAGCCGATCTTGGTATTTTGATCTGCGGCACGGGAATAGGCATGAGCATTGCGGCAAACAAGGTTAAAGGAATAAGATGCGCGCTGTGCAGCGATACTTTTTCTGCTCACGCAACGAGAGAACATAACGACGCCAACGTGCTTGCGTTCGGAGAACGCGTCGTAGGCGCCGGGCTTGCTTTGGATATAGTAGACGCGTTTATCGACACTCCTTTTTCGAATGCGGACAGACATGTTGCGCGTATCGACAAAATTACGGCGATAGAAAACAAATATTTTAAGTAAATCCGTAAAAATACGTTGTTTTTTTTGATTATTCAACATTAAACGATTGATTTGAAAGGAAAAATGTGTTATACTAAGAATAAGCCTGTTTGACGGTTTAACGTTGCGGGCGTTATCGTTTCGGAATAAACGAGCGGTAATATTTAAAAAGTAATTTTTTAAAGGAGATAATAATAAATGGCACACAAGTATGTTTATTTGT
>CAZQAC010000046.1:0-10495 GCA_964591125.1 uncultured Lachnospiraceae bacterium | reverse complement strand
TGGAAGAATACGGTATGCCTCCTTGTCTTATATTGCGTTCTGACGGAGCGTCTTTGTACGCTACCAGAGATTTAGCTGCGGCATGTTATCGCAAAGAACATTACGATTTCGATAAATGTCTTTACGTGGTGGCGTATCAGCAGGATTTGCATTTTAAGCAACTTTTCAAAGTGCTCGAATTGATGGGCAAAGATTGGGCAAAGGATTTGGTTCACGTTTCGTACGGAATGGTGTCTTTGCTTGACGAAAACGGCAATCAAGTCGCAATGAGCACCAGAAACGGTACTGTCGTTTTACTCGAAGACGTGTTGAAAAAATGCCATTCCAAATGTTTGGAAATCATCGAACAGAAAAATCCTGCGTTGGAAAACAAAGAGTACGTTGCTAAAGCAATCGGCACGGGAGCAATCGTTTTCGGTGCGCTTTCGAGCGGAAGAATTAAAGATATAGCTTTTTCTATAGATAAGGCGCTTTCTTTTGAAGGGGAAACCGGTCCGTATTTGCAATACACTCACGCAAGATGTTGTTCCATTATAGAAAAAGCTCGAGGAATCGAAGGCAAACTCGATTTTTCGAAGCTTGCCGATTCGGACGCTTTTGCCGTGATTAAATTGTTGGACGCTTTCGATTCGACGGTCGTATCCGCTGCGGAAAAGTATGAACCGAGCTTTATTTCGAGATATTTAATCAATCTGTCTCAGGCGTTTAATAAATTTTATGTGGGAAGTCGCATTATCGGCGAAGAACCAGACACTGCATATTCGAGATTAACGCTTGTTAAATGCGTGGAATCCGCTTTGAAAAAAGGCTTGGAATTGATTTTGTTAAAATCGCCCGAAAAAATGTGACGACGGGTTATCGTTGCCGTTTACGGAGAAAATTAGAATAATTTTCGGAATTAGAACGTAAAAGTTTACGACGCGTTTTGTTTAATTGCAGAACGCGTTTTATATTTAGCCGAAAGTCGTGTTCGTATCGGATTCGGTCGAAGTCGAATTTTGCTCGGAGCGGTCGGTAATAAGTCCGAGAAGCAAAGCCGTTAGCATGATTTCGTTCGCACTGCTCCAAAACGAATCGTTTCGGCAGTCGTCGCGGCATTGATTTGCTTGATTGTTGCCCATGAGCAGAATAATCAAAAGTAGTTTGAATATGTTTTCCTGATCCATAAAATTCTCCCTATTTAGCGTTCAAAGCAAATTAATCGACGAAATGCGAGCAATCTTTTGTGATATAATGTACACGTCGCGGGTGAAAGAAAGGGTTCGTTCGCGAAGAGGCTTTGCTTTCGGTTAAATAAAATTAGGCGCGTAAATAATTACAAAACTCGCGTCGTTGCGACGCGTTCGATAACGCTCGATTTATTATATGCCGTTGAAATAAGCGATATGAAAGGAGAATTGCACATGAATCGAGCGATGTTAAATAATCTTATGTTGGACGAAGTCAACGCGAAAAGAGTGGAAGATTATGTTCCGGACGAGGATACTTTGCTTAATCTTTCCGATTTGTTTTCCGCGTTATCGGATAGAACGCGCATCAAAATTTTGTCGGCTTTATCGATTACGCCGATGTGCGTAGGCGATATTTCGTTATTGCTCGGAATAAACCAGACGACTGTATCGCATCAACTGAAAAATTTGCGGTCGATAGGCTTTGTTAAATTCATAAGACAAGGAAAAACGGTTTTTTATTCCATTAAAAACGAAAAGCTTCAAGATATTCTGCTTTCGGCGGCGACATTCATGACAAGCCGTTGAATCGAGCGACGTGAAAAAACTTTGCCAAGTCGATGCGTATTTTTCGATCAATAAACTTTACAAATCGAACGTCGTATGATAAAATATTGAAGAAAAGCATTTGGAGAGTATTATGGATTACGTAGGAAACGATTGGGATAATGTTTTGGCGGACGAATTCGGAGCTCGTTATTTTTCCGAGCTTATGAAAAAAGTGGATAACGAATACGCGACTAAAAAAGTGTATCCCCCGAAAAACGAAATATTTTCGGCGATGAAAGCGGTGGATTATGAAGATCTGAAAGTAGTAATTATCGGACAAGATCCGTATCACGGAGAAGGACAGGCGAACGGAATGGCGTTTGCCGTCAATAAAGGCGTCGCTTTACCGCCTTCTTTAGTTAATATTTTTAAGGAAATCGAGGATGAATACGGCGAAGCTCCGATAGGAAGCACTCTTAAAGGCTGGGCGAATCAGGGAGTTTTGTTGCTTAATACCGTTTTGACCGTGCGCGAAGCAGAACCGCAAAGTCATTCGTCTTACGGCTGGCAACAATTTACCGACGCGGTTATAAAAGCTTGTTCCAAAAGAGAAAAGCCGATGGTTTTTATCCTTTGGGGCGCGAACGCAATTGCGAAAAAACGTTTGATAGGAGATCGGCATCTTGTTCTCGAAAGCGTGCATCCGAGTCCGTTGTCCGCGTATAGAGGCTTTTTCGGTTGCGGACATTTTCGTAAAGCCAACGAATTCTTGGAACGTAACGGAATAGAAACCGTCGATTGGCTTTGCATCGACGCGCAGGAAGAACGATATTACGGAAACGGAAAAATCATCAAGGTTTGAACGCCGAGCGTTTTGTTGGTAAAAAATTATTTTATTGACGTATTTTGATTGCCACGATTATTATTTTATGTTAGAATATAGTAAAGCAGTTTTCTGCAAATAAATTCAATAGAGGTTAAAAAATGAAAATTTCAAACTACGAAATCCCGGTGAAGAAGGAAAATGATCCGGTTATAAAGGTCGTTCCGTCCGATACTCGTAAGACTTCCGCAAAATACGGTTGCAGAGATCCGTATATATTGCTGTATAACGGAAAGTATTATTTTTATCAGGGGGCAGGTTCTAGAGGAATAATTTGCTCGGTCAGCGACGATTTGGAAAGTTGGTCCGAAGCGGTAACCGTCTATACCGTACCTGAGAATTTCCACGGCGTAAAAGATATGTTCTGGGCGCCCGAATGTCATTATTATAAAGGTAATTTCTATATTTTCACGTCTGTTTTCTCGTCGTTGTACAATCACAGAACCATTTCGGTTTATCGCGCGAACAATCCGCTCGGACCGTTCGAAGATATTGCTAACAATTGCATTTCGCCGACAGATTGGGATGCAATAGACGGAACTCTTTACGTCGATAACGAAGGCGCGCCTTGGATGGTTTTTGTTCACGAATGGACCAGCATGCCCGATCATAACGGAGCAATGGTAGCCGCAAGATTGAGCGAAGATTTTACACATTTCATATCCGAACCGATTCAGTTGTTTTTGGCAAAAGATCCCGAATGGGCTGCAGGCGGAGTAACCGACGGTCCGTATATGTATACTTGCGACACTGGAGAACTTTTGATGCTTTGGTCCAATGGTAGTAAAAAAGGTTACGTTACCGCGGTCGCTAAGTCCGAAAACGGCTTGATCACCGGGCCTTGGACTCATTGTAAAGAATTGTTGTACGAAAGAGATTTGCGCCCCGAATTCACTACCGACGGCGGACACGCAATGATCTTCGTCGACAAAGAAGGAAAGCTCAGATTGGCTTTGCACGGACCTAACGGAAAAACCAAAGAGGGCGATTACGAACATTTGCAACTTTTCGAATTGGAAGAAAAGAACGGCGAATTAAAAATTAAATAACACATAAAAAACAAAAAGCGGCTTGAGATTTATTCTTTGCCGTTTTTTTGTATAAAAAAGGGATTGTCGCATGGAGCGGCAATCCCCGTTTCGTTATTTGAAAAAACATTTGATTGAGGTTATGCGCGTATTCGAATCGATTTCGGTTGAAATCGGTTTAATCGTCTATGATGTCGGAATAATCGCTTGACGGATCTCCCGGTTTGTAGAACTTTCCGATTACTTCGGTTACCGTCGAGTGATAGGTAAACGTTTCGGGATATTTTGCAAGAATACGTTTGAATTCGGTTATTTGACGTCGCGAAACGATGCAGATAAGAATACTTTCTTGGTTTTTGCTGTACATTCCGGTCGCGTTTACGACGGTGACGGCATGATGAAGTTTTTGCATGAGTTCTTCGGCGATTTGTTCGGGATGCTTGGTGATTACTTCGAATTTAAGCGCGGTTTTACCGCCTGCGAGAATAATATCGCTCATTTGGGAAGAACATAAGATGTATATCATCGATAAAAGTACCGGCGTGATGGATTCCAACGACAGTGCGAATTCATACGTTTGCGGATCGAAAGAATAAACGAAAATAGAAAACGCTATTATTATTCCGTTGATCATGAATATAAGCCACGAAATGTTAATGGTTTCGTTTTTCTTGTGCAAAATGGCGGCGACAATATCCGTTCCGCCCGTGCTTCCGCCTATTTTGAACATCATTCCGAGCGCGATTCCGACCAAAGCGCCTGCAAAAGCTGCGGCGATAATATTTCTGCCGTAATCGATGTAAGTAATAACCTCTTCGCCCACGACTAATTGCATTTGCGCGGAAAATTGAGGTAGCGGCGAGTCCGTTAATAGCTGCAGGAAAACCGATTGCAAAATAATTACTATCGTGGTTTTTATAGCGAATTCTTTGTTGAGAAAAATAAAACTCAATATCAACAACGGAAGATTTATCGCGAATACGAGCGGCGCGACTACTTGCAAGCCGATAAAATGGTTAACCATGTTTACTACGCCGGATACTCCGCCCGGCGCAAACTTGTTACTGTATACAAAAAAGAATTGCGCGAAAGCCAATATTATTGCCGCAACGGTTATTGTGAATATGTCGTTTAACAAACGTTTTGTCTTTTTGTTTATTTTCATTTTTAGTATTCCTCTGAACGCATTTAGAAAAGTACCGTAATATTGTAGTATTTTTCACGATAAAAAGCAACGATTTTTAATCTAAAAAGTAAAAAGTTTGCGTCGAAAATATTTACTTAAACAAATGTAAGCGGTTTTGTATGTGAAATTTATTGAATTTCGATTGAAAAAAGAGTATTGCGAATAAGACGGATTTTCCCGGAACAATAAAAAAATTACGAGATAAAAAGGGTTTGTGCGAGCAGAAAAAAAGTTTTTTGCAAAAAAAACGCGGGGGGGGGGGAGCTTAAAACATTGACAGCGGTCGATTTTTATAGTATCATTATAATCAAGATATATTAATAAGATATATTCAGGAGGCAAATTATGAAAAAAAGATTTAAGTTTTTAACTTGTGTTTTGGCTTTGAGTCTTTCGGTCGTTCCGCTTTTCGGATGCGATACCGACGACGGCGAAAAGCCCGACGATAACACGGTTAAAATCGAATTGACGATTCCGACGATAACGCTTATCGTCGGAGAAAGCAAGAACGCCGGAATAAACGTAATCGGTGGAATTGCGGAAATTTCGGTAAAAGATCCGAGCATAGCGTCGTATGCGGACGGAAAAATAACCGGATTAAAGCCCGGAACTACCGAAGTCGTGATAACGCTCGGCGATAAAACGGAAACTTTGACGGTTACCGTTAAGGAAGCGGAAGTCAAAGTCGCCACTTACAAAGTTACCGTTAACGGTGACGTTAAGCAGTACAAAGAAGGCGAGAAGATAAGTAAACCGTCTAATCCTACAAAAGAAAAGACCGACGAGTTCGAATACTGGTTTGACGGTTGGTATTTCGGCGATAAAAAATGGGATTTCGAGAACGATACCGTTACTGAAAACATTACTCTCGAGGCTAAATTCAATCAAAACAAAAGAAAGTATTCCGTTAATATCGACGGTCGGTTCGTTTATGTCGAATACGGTGGGAAAATTCCGACGCCGGAAACTCCGACAAAACCGTCTACGCAAACAACCGAGTACGTGTTTGAAAAATGGGTATTGTGGGGAACCGAAACCGAATGGAATTTTGAAACGGACGTTGTTAAAGGCGACGTCGCTTTGACGCCGGTATTTACCGAAAAAGTGCGTGAATATACATACGTTTACGATTTTGAAACGGAAACGATTGAAGTGGGTAAAGGAAGTTATACTTTATTCGAATTGAGCGAAGAAGATTATGCCGCTATGTGTGTTGAATTGTTCAAAGGCGAAAACTCGTTGGGCAAACTTGACGTAGCGGACGGAAAAATTACCGTAAAACAGCCGCAAGGAACTTATTTGCTTAAAATTACCTATAAAAATCAGGAAATAAACAAAACTTGCAGATTGGTTGCCGACGGAAAAGCGACGATAAAAATCAATCAAAACGTTGAACTCGGTGGCGCGAACGGCGAATTCCAATCGTTTGGACAGAATTATACCGTTGAAGGAAATTCCGTTACGCTTACCAATCAGACTTACGCTTATATCGGCGGAGAAAAACCGACGGATACCGTTTATTACGAGGCTGTAACCGATTTTTCGTCGGGAGTAGGTCAGATGGCTGGTTTTATGCCTGCTTGCGAGCAGAAAGATCTCAGTCAAGGCGGAAATAAGCTTTTATTCTCGTACAGCGGCAATAATAAATTGTATTATCAGGAAACGAAGGAATGGAACGGAGCCGGGGTAACTCCGCTTATTACTTTACATTCGAGCGTTTATAATATTCGTAATTGCAAAATCGGCGTTGCGAGAGTAGGCAACGATTATTATATTTTCATGAACGACGAGATGATCGCTCATTACGAAACCGATTCTTTCGAAAAGAGCGGATTCGGATTCGCGAATACGAGCGGCGCGGTAAATCTTACTTTGTCTAACGTTCGTTATTGCGTTATCGAAGACGAAGTTAAGAAAATGGTAGAGGACAACATGCCTAGCGCTTTTCTCGGAGGTTCGATTACTTATCCCGACGGAACGACTTACAACTCTTTCGGTAGCAGTTGGTGGCTTACTTCGCCTAATTCGGGCGTTCTCAATCACACCACCTATCTCTACGCTGCCGATACGATGAGCAACGTTTATTATCAGGAAGCAACGTTCACTAGAGAAAAAGGTTGGGTAGGACTTATCGTCAATACGCTAGACGGTCAGCCGTTCGACAATTGCGGTTGGTACGGTTACGGAGTTTATTCGGGCGGCGATTCTATTTTCTTGCATGAGTTTGACAGAAGCTGGAGTAGCGGAACGTGGAAAACGTCGCTTTCGGGAGTATCCGGAGATACGTTTAAGCTCGGAGTCGCGAGAACAAACGATTACTATTACGTATTTATAAACGATAAGCTCGTTATTTCCGAAAAAGTAACGGCATATTCGACCAAGGATAATAGCGTTGCTTTGCCTGCCGACAATATGTCCGCAGCCGGAATTTTCAGAGGAACCAATTTCAGCGAAGAAGGCAAGCAAATTACGTTCAGCGATTATTATTATACGACCGACGCTGCGGTAATCGGTAAATATATCGGCGGCGCGACGATCGAATACGGCGACAACGTAGTGATCGAACAGTTCGGCAAAAAAATTGCTAACGGCGAAACTTTGCTTACGGGTGCGTACGCTACCGTTAAATTCGATATTCCGGAAAGTAAAGTGATAAAGAACTATTCTCTTACAAAAGACGGTAAATCGGTAGGCGTGGAACTTTCCGACGGTCAGCTCGTATTTACGCCCGAAAATGACGCTAAATACAAAGTCGAAGTGGAATTTGCGGACGCGGGAACGAGTAACGTTACGATTAACGTCAAATTACCGCAAGTTAAAGTGGGCGACAAAGAGTATAATTTGTACGACATGAACATCGATCCCGCAAAAGTTACGGTTAAACTTTTAAACGTTACCAAAGCGCAGGAACAGGTTTATGCTTTGGAATCGCTAAGTAAAGTTATTTCCGGCATCGACAGCGGATATTACAAGCTTACGGTTGTTTATGCGTCGAACGAATATTCGGTTTATTTTACAGCCGAAAACAATAAAGACGTTGTCGTGGACGGTTATGTTTCCGAAACATATCTCGGAGGAAGTATCACTCTTAACGGAACGACGTTCAAATCTTTCGATGAAGCAGGCGAAAATGCAACTGCAGGCAATGGTTGGCGTCTTGTCGACGATAAGCGCGATACCGTTACTCTTACGAGTTATACTTACGCGTTCCAAAAAGATTTTACGGGTACTAAATATTATGTGGAAGGAACGTTCAACACTAATCAGAAATTTAAGCTCGGTAGCTCGTTCGGCGGAATGTTGATTTCGCACGGACCGAAAAATCTTTCGGCAACGAGCGATAAGAAATTCGAAGTAGCTATATTAGGAAAAAGCGTAGTCGGTTGTTATATACCTGATAATTGGAGTCCGTTAAATACTTTCATTATCGCGAATTTCGACGATCTCTGGATAGAATACGATCTTACCGCCGTTCGTCTCGGCGTCGTTCGCGACGGAACTAAGTATTGGTTCTTCGTAAACGGGGTATATGTCGGCGATTACGTTCTTCCCGAAATCGAAAACGAATGCGGCGTCGGCGTTGTCGCAAGCGCAAGCGTTAATATTACAGTTTCGAGCTTCAAGTGTTCCAAGAACGACGAGCTTATCGAGGCGCTTAAAGCTTCGGCTCCCGTTAAAGAAAATACTCAGATAGACGTTTATTTCGTTGCAGGACAGTCGAATGCGTCCGGTTGTACCAACGTTGATCTCGATACCGTTGCCGCTCTCGACGATCATTATATTTACGGATATAATAACGTTTATTATGCCGGTAACGGCGGCGCGAATTGGATGCATAATATGAAGTTCGGACTTTCTCGCGCAGGTTTGGGCGAAACCGCAACGAAGATGGGCCCCGAACTCGGTATGGCGGAAGCTCTTTCGACTTATTATAATCCCGAAAGCGGAAAGCAGGCTGTCATTCTTAAATATGCCGTCGGCGGAACTAATTTGACCGATTATGTAGGCGGGTTGAACGCTTCCGACGGTAACTGGGTATCGCCTTCTTATGCGAAAACTCTTAATCAGCAAAGCAAGGACAATTTGACCGGCGGTTTATATAAAAACTTTATGGCGGAAATGTTCGGCGGTTTGGATCGCAACGGTAACGATCACGGAACAGGCTTGTGGGGCGATTTGATTGCAAGAGGCTATACTCCGGTCATTAAGGGCTTGTATTGGATGCAAGGCGAAGCAGATAAGGGAAATCCTACCGAATATCTTAAAGCGTTTAAGTATTTCGCGGCAGACATACGCGCGGATATTACGACTAAATCGGGACAGGATTGTAGCAAAATGCCGATATTCATCGGAGAAATTTCCAGAACGTCGGGCAGCGCTAATCCAGGTACTCAGACCACTAACAAGAACTTTATTAAAATGCAAAATACTATTCCCGATAATATTGACAATTGCTATGTTATCAAAAACGGAGATATCGATATTTGCGAATATAAAGACGGAAAGAGCGTTATAGTAGGTTCGGACGAATGGCATTGGAATTACAAAGATTGCATTAAGATCGGTAATATGGTAGGTCAATCCATTTTAAGTAACGTATTGAAGAAATAATAATAAAACGGTTAAAGAACGTTTGTCGGACTTTTTATGTTCGGCAAGCGTTCTTTCGTTTGATTTTATAATTATTATGTGTTACAATATAGCTAATATGTTTTTGTTTCTGGAGGCGGAATAATGAAAAGGAAATTAATCGTGGTGTCTCATGACGCAATGATTTATGAGGATTTGGAATATCTTACAAAACGCAGTGCGTTCGCTTATTTTTCCGAGAACGGTAGCACGGTAAAAACTTTGCGTACCGTTTATCCGACTGTAACTTATCCGTGTCATTGTTCGATGATAACCGGTTGTTATCCCGATAAAACGGGCGTTTATAGTAACGAAGAAGAAATTTTACGTCCGGTTGAAGGCGGTACTCCGTGGGTGTGGGAGCGTAAGTGGAATAATTGCAAGACGCTGATAGATGCGGCAAAAGAAGCCGGCTGCACTACGGCAAACGTCTTTTGGCCTGTTCTCGGCAACGATAAGAACATAGATTATAATATTCCCGAATATTGGTCGCAAAATAAGGAGGATAGCCTTTTTGACGCCCTCAAAAGAATGGGGACTACCGATAAAGTTATCGAAGAAATTGTTAAACCTAATTACAAATATATCGCGGGTAGACAAAGAAAACATCCTTGGGCAGACGATTTCGTTATGTCGTGCGCTTGCGATATAATAGAAAAATATAACCCTGACGTTATGTTCGTTCATCCTGCCGGAATAGACGGAGCTCGTCACGGCGACGGAATGTTTGGCAAAGAATTGCTTTGCAACCTCGATCATACGGCGTTTTGGATGGAAATGCTCATTGAGGCTTGCAAACGAGCCGGAACGCTGGAATATACCGATTTTGTCATGATGTCCGATCACGGGCAGATGAATATCAGTCGTTGGGCGCATCCTAACGTTTTGTTGAGAGAGGGAGGTTTTATTACCTGTAACGATAAGGAGGAAATAATCGAAGCTAAAGCATATGCGAAAAGCAACGGCGGAAGTTGTTTGATATACGTTACCGACAAAAACGACGGCGTTACGCGCAAAAACGTGTATGATTTTTTAACGAAAAAAATGAAAA
>CAZQAC010000045.1:0-11312 GCA_964591125.1 uncultured Lachnospiraceae bacterium | reverse complement strand
TTTAATTGTTCCTCTTGCTCGGTTGATACTCTTGTATAGGCGGCAACTCGTATTTTTGTTTTTTCTTTATCCTTTGATTTTGACTTTGCTTTTGCGTCAACAACTGTAACACTTTTTTTCATTCGTCTAACTCCAACCAACCGATAACGGGTCTATATTTATTGACGGCTGCCTTTCTTATTTTATTGGATTCATCTTCTGTAATTTCTTTATCTTCTAAAAGTCTATTTAGCAGAAGAATAAGTAAACGATATTTTGTTTCTGCTTGAGCTTGTTTTTGGTTCATGACATTTACCTCCTTAAGCGTGGTGTCTATATATCACTCTAAAAAGGCAAAAAGTCAAGTAGTAATTTTCTACTTTTGAATATATTTTTTTGGGGGTGTCAAAGTAATCGTTCTAACACTAAGGGGTGTCGCTTTTTTACCTTGGGGTGTCGGAATTTTCAAGTAGGGGTGTCGTTTGTATCAAAATACTTCGACAAACACATAAGACAATCAAGGGTTTAATACGATTTGTGTTAACCCTTTTTTCTTTATATAAATGAATTTTTTCTATCTGTAATGTAAAAAGTTCGCCTTGTAGGAGTATCAATAGGTGTTTTTGCAGGGCTACTTTTTGTAAAGTGCTTTTTGGACGAAAGTTACCTGAAATATGGAAGTTTTATTTCTCAAAAAATGTTGAGGAAAGGATTAAATATATTGCAAAAATTAAGATTTTATGATATAATAAATCGGTGATAAATAAGAGCTTATTGTCGGAAAAGGTAAAAGAAATATATGATTGAAATAAAAATAATAAACGCGGAATATAAAGAGGATATAAATATTCCCAATGAGCCGTTTAAATTGATCGGAAAAATGACGCCGTCTTTTTTTAACGAGCAATGGAATTACAGCGTTCGTTATTTCGATAAAACGGATATTAAGGAAATGTGTTTTCCCGATGAAAATTACGATTTTGATGCAATGAAAGAAAACAGCGTTTTTATCGGGGCATACGATAACGATAAATGTATTGGTCTTGCGATTATGCAGAACGCTTGGTTTAAATATATGTATTTGTATGACTTGAAAGTCTTAAAAGAGTATCGTAACAAGGGCATCGCTACCTCATTGATACAAAAAGCGGCGGAAGTTTGCAAGGAACGCGGTTATTCGGGAATATATACGCAGGGACAAGACAACAATCTTACGGCTTGCCTTTTCTATATTAAGTCGGGTTTTCGTATCGGAGGATTGGATACCGAGGTATATAAAGGAACAAAACAGGAAGGAAAATCGGATATCATTTTTTATTTGGATTGTTGATTATTTCGAGAATTTGATAGAAGTTCGGCGGATAACGCAGTTAAAACTCTTATTAGACAATACGTTGCTTGTGTAAAGAACGATATGTCCGGATATACCATTAACTATAAAGCTGAAATAACGGTTAAGTTTAATAAATTAGATTAAAATAAGATGAATTTGTTTTTTGTTCGCAATATAAAGTTTAACCTTGTAAAAGTATCTTCCGAATACTTTTGTAAGGTTTTTATTTTTTTGTTTCGAAAACAGCTATTATTTTTTTATAAATAGCGAGCCGCAAAGCTTCGATATATTGCAAAAAATATGATTTTATGATATAATGATTCGCGCGATAAGGTATTCGGAGGATTAGTTCTATGACTGAAAAAGAAAAAAGAGATGCGGGGTTGCCATATAACGCAAATTATGATGAGGAAATACTTGCGGAAATAAGCCATTGCAACGATTTGTGTCACGAATTTAATCAGATAAAACCGTCGGACAGAAAATCTCAACAAGAAATATTGAAAAAAATATTCGGAAAAGCGGGGGAAAACGTTTGCGTTAATACTCCTTTTTGGTGCGATTACGGATATAATACGATTGTCGGCGATTATTTTTTCGCCAATCACAATTGTCAAATTCAAGACGGAGGAAAAGTTACGTTCGGCGATCACGTGTTCATAGGGCCTAACTGTTTGTTTACCACTGCCGAGCACGCGTTGGACGCAACGCAAAGAAATGCGGGTTTGGAAGTCGCTTTGCCCGTTATCGTCGGCAATAACGTATGGTTCGGGGCGGGAGCTATTGTTCTCGGCGGCGTTACGATAGGTGATAATACCGTTATCGGTGCGGGTAGCGTCGTAACTAAAGATATCCCTTCGAACGTTATTGCTGCCGGCGTGCCGTGCAGAGTTCTTCGCGAGATAACAGAAGAAGACAAGCGTAAATTTAGTTTCGGAGACAACTAGTTTTTGTTTAATAGAAAGTATTGAAAAAAGTAGAATTCTGTGGTATAATATTCCACAGATATACGTTTTATTTAGATTGTAGGTAGGATAATGGCTTTTGATTTTAAGAAAGAATATAAAGAATTTTATTTACCGAAAAATAAACCCGAGATAGTCGAAATTCCGAAAATGAATTATATCGCTGTTAGGGGAAGCGGTAATCCGAATGACGAAATCGGCGATTATAAGAATTCGATAGGTCTTTTGTACGGTATCGCTTATACGATAAAAATGAGTTACAAAGGTACTCATAAAATCGACGGATTCTTCGAATACGTCGTTCCGCCTCTCGAAGGTTTTTGGTGGCAGGATGGCATTACCGGAACAATCGATTACGGTCATAAAGACGCAATGCGTTTTATATCCGTTATCAGATTGCCGGATTTTGTTACGCGATCGGATTTAGATTGGGCGATTAACGAGGCTTCGACAAAGAAAAAACAAGATTTTTCGCGAGTGGAATTTTTTACATATGACGAGGGTATATGTGTTCAATGCATGCATATAGGAAGTTATGACGACGAACCCGCGACGGTTAAATCGATGCTTGAATTTGCGGAAAAAAACGGTCGGGAATCGGATATATCGGATACGAGATTGCATCATGAGATATATTTGAGCGATCCGAGAAAATGCGCCGTAAATAAATTGAAAACGGTTATAAGATGTCCCGTTAAAAAATCGGGCTAATGAATTTGATTGTTTTTCGGACATTTTTGCCTATTAAAAAACGAACGATTCGTTTTAAGACGCGGAATCGTTCGTTTTAATTTTAAATTAATTTGAGCGTTAAACCGATTTTTTATCGGATTGTTTTTGAGCGACGTGTTCGTTGAGCGCGAAAATTACTTCTTCTGCCGTTTTGCCGTTCATAATCATATCTACTTCTTCCGAATAAATAGTTTCGCATTCGAGCAATACGCGAACCATGGTATCGAGTTTGTCGCGGTTTTCTTCGAGAACGTTTATAGCCGTAGCGTAACCTTCGTCGATAATTTTTTTAACCTCTTCGTCGATTTTAGCCGCCGTTTCTTCCGAATAACTTACGGTATGCTGATAATCTCTTCCGATAAATACTTCCTGCGATTCGTCGAAGCAAACGGGACCGAGCGAACTCATTCCGAAACGAGTAACCATTGCTCTTGCCGTTTTTGTGGCATGTTGGATGTCTGCTACTGCTCCGCTCGTAATATCTTGAATAACAAGTTTTTCGGCAGCCCTTCCGCCCATTGACATGGCTATATCGCTCTTATATTCGCTTAAGCATTTGTGGCTGGAATCGCGTTCCGGTCTGTACGAAGTAAAGCCGTTTGCCATTCCTCTCGGAACGATGGTTACCATATGAACGTTTTCAGCCGAGCAAACCTTTTTAAGAACGATTGCGTGTCCTGCTTCGTGATATGCCGTAATTCTTTTGTCGTATTCTGTGATCAATCTGGATTTCTTTTCGGGACCCATGCTTACTTTGTTTATGGCTTCGTCGATGTCTTCCATATTGATTTTGGTTCGATTGTCTCTCGCGCACAGAATAGCCGCTTCGTTCAATACGTTTGCGATGTCCGCGCCTGTAAATCCTGCCGTGATTCTTGCGAGAACCTTAAAATCTACATTGCTTGCGAGCGGTTTGTTTCTTGCGTGAACGCGGAAAATAGCCTCTCTACCTCTCACGTCCGGGACATTAACGTATACTTGACGGTCAAATCTGCCTGGACGAGTAAGCGCCGGATCGAGAATATCCGCGCGGTTGGTCGCTGCCATTACTATTATTCCTTCGTTGGTGGCAAATCCGTCCATCTGAACCAATAATTGGTTGAGCGTTTGTTCACGTTCGTCGTTGCCGCCGCCAAGACCTGCGCCTCTTTGACGACCGACTGCGTCTATTTCGTCGATGAAAATTATACACGGCATGTTCTTTTTTGCAGTTTCAAAAAGATCGCGTACGCGGCTTGCACCGACGCCGACGTACATTTCGACAAAATCCGAGCCGGATATCGAAAAGAAAGGTACGTTAGCTTCGCCGGCTACGGCTTTGGCAAATAAAGTTTTACCTGTTCCGGGAGGACCTACGAGCAGAACTCCTCTCGGAATTCGTGCGCCTATCTCGGTATATTTTTGCGGATGTTTCAGAAATTCGACTATTTCTTTAAGTTCTTCTTTTTCTTCGTCCGCGCCCGCTACGTCGGCAAAACGAACCTTAATGTTGCCTTGCATATTCGCGCGACTTTTGCCGAAATTCATCGAATTCTTTCCGCTTGCGTCGCCCATGTGACGGAACATCGAGAATATTACGAGCAATCCTATTACGATAAGCACGAGATACATTATCGTAACGAACGTATCTCCGGAATTTCTGTCGTTTACCGTCAATTTTATCGCCGTAACGCCTTCTTGTTCGTTGTATGCGTTTACAAATGCCGCAACCGTATATTTTTGTTCGTTTTCGCCGGGATTAACGACTATTTCTTCGACATTATAATGAACGGTAACTTTGTATCTGGTTCCGTCTTTGCAGCGGAATTCGGTATTGTCGTTTTTAACGCTGACTTCGATAACTTCGCCGTCATTGACTTTTTTCACGAAATCGCTTATGGTAACCGTTTGCGCCGCCGACGCCATAGAAACTATGAGCGCTACGATCGCTATCGCAAACAGCGAAAAAATAACCATAAACCATATTTTATTTTTATTTTTCAATTATACACCTCCAAAGAAGCTTTTCCTTTGCTTGAATAATTATAACAAATATACGAATTTTTATCAAGTAAAAATATGTTAATATATTACAAGAAACAATGAAAATTGTGTTAAGTTTTTAATTTTACGTGCCTTACCGCATTATTATATGCAATTATAAATGGTATTATAAAAAATTTGATTTACCGATTTATGGTATAAACAAAAAAACGCCGCGCGGCAAAGAAAATTTTTAACGCGCGGAGCTATGTTTTTAATTGTCGATAACGAATTTACGCGTGTTTTGTGCGCTATAAATTGCATTTCGTTTTAAAAAGTGTTTTTACGACTTTTGCGAATTGCGTTCGTTTGAAACGACCGAAAAAATCAACCTCTCGACATTGCGTTTCTGCCGCCGTCGATCATTATGTTTTCGCCGTTGATAAATTGTCCTTTGTCCGACGCTACGAACAAAATCAAATCGATTATTTCTTGAGGATCGGCTGCTCTACCTTCCAACGTTTTCATGTTAGCCATGGCTGCGCGAGTCAATACCGGACCGGGCGAAACGCAAACGCATCTTACGTTGTATTTCGAACCGTATTGCGCGATGGATTTGGTTAATCCGAACATGATTCCCGCTTTGGAGGTCGGATAATCCATGCCGTATCTGTCGCCTTCCTGTCCGGTTATCGAGCCTATGTTTATGATCAATCCGCCGTTTTGTTTTCTCATCTGAGCTAAGACGGCATGAGCGAAATAAAACGGTCCTTTAAGATTTACGTCTATGCCCCAATCGTAAACATCGATCGGAACGTCCGGGAATTCGGGATATTTTTCTCTGTCCACTTTTTGCATGCGAACCGCCGTACCGCCGGCGAAACTACACATTATGTCTATTCTGCCGAATTCTTCCACCGCTTTATCTCTTGCGTTGCATACTTGTTCGTAATCGCGCACGTCGCATATCACGCCTATCGCTTTGCCTGCGCCTTTTGCGTTTATTTCGGCTACGCATTTTTCCAAAGCTTCTTGGTTAACGTCGCACATAACTATGTTGCCGCCGAGTTCGGCAAAGTTTTGTGAAAACAATAACCCCATTCCCGACGCCGCGCCGGTAGCTATAGCGGTTTTATTTGTAAAATCCATTTCAATCTCCTTTTAAACTCGAGAAACAATTAAAGATTTAGGCTTTCGTTTCTTTTGATTGTATGATAAAATTATAGCTGCATTTGGGTAAGTTGTCAAATGATTTCAATATGTTATCGATTATTTTTTCGTAATTCGCTAACGACTATGTGCCGATCGGGTAAATATAATTATAAATCGGAAAAAATAAAGCTATTGTATTTTGTTTAGAGTGATTTTTGTCGATTTTTTGCCTTTAATCGAAAAAATCTAAGTCAAAGTCATGAATTTTATGAAATTGACAACTAAATTTCATTTATTTCGCATATTTTGCCTTGACAACGAGTAAAATATATGGTATAATAGTTAAGCTATGAAACATTAGCGACGTTATATCGCGGGGTAGAGCAGATGGTAGCTCGTCGGGCTCATAACCCGGAGGTCGTGAGGTTCAAGTCCCACCCCCGCAACCAAACAAAAAACAACGCAACTGTTGCGTTGTTTTTTCTATATTTCGAGTTCTCTGCAAATAAAATAAAAATATGCGAATAGCATAGAAAAAATTAGTATTCACATATTAAATATATTAATTCTATTAATTTTTATATAAATCTTATTGATTTTTAAACATGTACGGTAAATAAATCGTGAATAAAAATTATTCGGCTAAATTTTTTAACGTATCTCCCGCAAGACGATAAACGGTCCAATCTTTCATCGGTTTTGCGCCTAACGATAGGTAAAAATCGATGCTCGGCTGATTCCAATTCAAGCATGTCCATTCCATTCTGCCGCAACCGCGTTCAACGGCAATCTGCGCCAATTTTTTTAAAAGACCTTTTCCGTAGCCTTTTCCTCTATATTCTGGTTTTACGTATAAATCTTCCAGATAAATGCCGGCACGTCCGACAAAAGTAGAAAAATTGTGGAAAAACAATGCAAAACCGACTTCTACTCCGTTTTCCAAACAAAAAATAGTTTCCGCTTTGTTTTTTTCGAAAAGCCATTCTTTTAATAACTCTTTCGTTACGACAACTTCGTCGAGCATTTTTTCGTATTCCGCTAATTCTTTTATAAATTGCAAGATTAACGGGATATCTTTTTCTTTCGCAAATCTGTAATTAAATTCGTTCATAATATATCCTCATTCGAATTATTGTTATTTTTTCATTGTTTTGAGCGATAATTTCGGTTTTGTTTTAATGCGACAAGCCACGAAACATAGCTAATTATACAAATAAAATCGTAAAAAGTCAATATTTTTTTGCGAAAAGCTAATCGTAAAGCGTTTGCACCTTGTAATTTAGTTGTGCGCGCTGTTTTTTAATATGGAAATAGTCGGATTTTGCAATAAAAACGATAATTTATACGCATTATTTAGCATTTATCGACGATAGTGTGCTTTTTTCTTTGCGCGAATATTTCTTAACGGCAAGAGTACGACTTTATATCATTTGTGTTATAAATCATTTAAACTGTCGAAAAATTTAATTATTTTTAAAACATATTAAAATCGCATTAAATGAGTTGACTATATTACATTTTTATACGGAATTATTATGCAATTATACGTTTGGTTGTATTTGAGCTGAATATGGGTAGTTACAATAGCGAAAAATATAATTTAGGAGGCGAAGAAATGAAAAAACTGTTAACGATTTTTCTTTCGGTATGTATTGCGTCTTGCTTGTGTGTAGCGTTATCGGCTTGCGATAATTCTGACATGCAGAAGCATGCTTTTTTAATAAATTTACCGTTACGTCTTGGCTTTGCTTGCCAGTCGAGTGAAACCTTCTTTTCGGTTTTATTTGTCTGAACGATAATTCCAGCGACGCATTTAACACAAATGAAAAGGAACCACGGGTTCTATCGCGGTTCCGATTGGTGGAGACAATAGGGATCGAACCTATGACCTCTACCATGTCAAGGTAGCGCTCTAACCAAGCTGAGCTATGCCTCCGAATATTAATAGTATATACTATTTTGAATTATTTGTCAAGGGTTCATTTCGGATTTTTCTTAAAGCGTTGATTTTTTAGCGATAATTATTTTAATTCGGTTGTCCGACGATAAAATAAAAAAGCTCGTTTTATGTCAGACTCCGAATTATTGCTTCGGCTACGCGTAAGCCGTCTGCTGCGGAAGAGGTTATTCCGCCTGCGTATCCGGCGCCTTCTCCGCACGGATAAAGTTTTTTGACGTTAACCGATTGCATGTCGGCGTCGCGTTCTATTCTGACGGGAGAACTTGTCCGCGATTCGACGGCGGTGAGCGTTGCGGTGGGATTGTCGAATCCGCGCAATTTTTTGCCCATGTCTTTAATGGCTACTCGCAAAACGTCGGTTACCGTCGACGGTAATATAGCGTCCATGCGCGCAAATTCGACGCGAGGATAAGAGGGTGTTACTTCTCTTAATTTGTTGCTTTGTTTGTCGGCTAAAAAGTCCCCGACGAGTTGTACCGGAGCAGCATAAGAACTCCCGCCGTAAACAAATGCTTTCGATTCGATTTGCCGTTGAAATTCTATCCCTGCAAGACAGTGATCGCTTTTGAAATCCGCTTTCGAAACCGGAACGATAAGCGCGCTGTTTGCGTTAACCGCGTTTCGTGCGTAATTGCTCATGCCGTTCGTTACTACGCCGTTTTGTTCGCTTGCGGCGGGAACGACATAACCGCCCGGACACATGCAGAATGAAAACGCGGCGCGCTCTCCGACGTGAGAAACGAGTTTATAATCCGCTGCCGGCAAACGCGAAAAATTTTTTCCGTACTGAGCCAAACCTATTTGCTCTTGAAGATGTTCTATTCGGATGCCTACGGCAAAATCTTTTTGAATAATTCTTACTCCGCTTTCAAACAACATATGAAACGTGTCGCGCGCACTGTGCCCGACGGCAAGTATTACCGAATGGGGCTCTATGGTATAGTCGCCGTTTTCGGAAGAAATAACGACTTGGATTAATTGTCCGTTTTTGATTCTGATTTTATTTAAAGTTTGGCGAAATTTAATTTGTCCGCCGTTATTAATTATATAGTCGCGCATGTTTTTGACGACGTTGCGAAGATTATCGCTACCGATATGCGGCTTTGATAAATACAAAATTTCTTTAGGGGCGCCGAATCGAACGAAAATATCCAAAACTTCGCTGTTGTAGCCGCTGTGAGTTTGTGTGTTGAGTTTTCCGTCCGAAAACGTCCCAGCACCGCCTTCTCCGAACTGAATATTGCTTTCGGGATCTAATATGCCTTTTTTTGAAAACGCGTCGATTTTTTTCGCTCTTAATTCTATCGGATCACCGCGTTCGATTACGACGGGTTTTATTCCGCGTTCGATTAATTTTATCGCGCAGAACAGACCTGCCGGACCGCTGCCGACGATAAGAACGGGTTTTTGCGGTAGTTTATCTTGTTTTATTTGTTCCGTTTCTTTTTTTTCAGGTTCGTAACGTTCGGCAAATTCGAAAGAATATATCCAACGTATGTCGCTTTTATCGCGCGCGTCGAGAGATTTTTTTAATAACCGAAAATACCCCGGTTCGCCGCCGAGGTGTTTTTTTGCAATTTCCGTCAGTTGATTTTCGCTTTGACCGAGCCGCAACGATATATTGTTAAGTACGAATTTGTTCATTGTTAATAGCGTTTGCAACAGCGGAGGCCGACGAGAATGCCCATTGCAGATTATAACCGCCGCATTGTCCGTCGACGTCGAGAATTTCGCCCGCAAAATACAGATTTTTAATTTTTTTGCTTTCCATGTCGATTGTGATTTCGTTGAGAGGAATTCCGCCTTTCGTTACTTGCGCGTAATCGTATCCGAGCGAACCGGTAACGCTAAGCGCAAAACGTTTCAGATTATTTATTATAGACCGAGTATCGGAATTTCCCGCGCGTTTCATTATAACGCGACCTAATTGATTGTTTACTATTCCGCAAAGCAATTCGTTTTGAGGAATTCCCGTGCATTTTTTCTTTCGGTCTATAATATTTTCGAGGGCGGATTCGGAAATGTCGGGAAGAAAATCTATTTCGAGAATTATGTTTTTATCGATTTTATCTGCGATAAACGCCGATAATCTAAAAACCGAGTCGCCTGAAATTCCGTAGTCGGTAAAAATAACGTCGCCCGAAACGCTGTTTATCGCGTTGTTTTTAATCTTTGCGGTAACGGTGGCGTAGGTTCGGATTCCTTTGAGCGATTTGACATAGGCAGTGTCGGTTTTTATTTGAACGAGCGACGGATACAGTCGGGTTACGGTGTGTCCGAATTTTTTCGCCAAAGCATATCCGTTCCCGTCGCTACCGAAGTTTTTTGCGGCTTTTCCGCCGGTGCATATCACGACGTTTTTTGCCGCGAATATTTTTATATTCGACTCTATATTTGCGTAAACGTTGAATAAACCGTTCTTTTTGACTATTTCCGTGACGAAAGCATTGGTTACGATATCGGTAGATTGTGCGTATAATTTGTATCTGAGCAAATCTGTGACTGCCGAAGCTTGACGTCCGGACGGATAAGCTCTGCCTCGTTCGTCGAACGTAACGGGACAGCCGATGTTTTCCAAAAAGTTCACTAATTTTTTGTTGTCGTAATTGTCGATCAGCGGTACTATTATATTATTGTCAGTTGACGAAAAATAATTGCTTGCGTCGACGTGCGTGTTAGTGACGTTGCCTTGTCCGTTTCCGGTGGCAGAAAGTTTCCTGCCGACGCGTTCGTTGCGCTCGAGAACGGTGATGCTGCCTTTTAGTCGAGCGGCGCAAAACAATCCTGCCGCGCCTCCTCCGATAATGATCGTGTCCGAGATATTCATGATATTAATTATACTATTTAATATCTTTTATTGTCAAATCAAACAAGTATGTTCAATCCGTTTTTCGAGAATTAATATTTTTGCGTAATTTTATTAACGTCGATTTTTTCAATACATCGTAAAAACGTATGGATTGAAAAAGACGGGATTGAATTTTGTTTGTTGAAAGTTAACTATATCAATTCGAATTCGTTTCGTCCGGAAAGCACATGGAAACTCGTTCCGTTGATTATAAGAGTATATTCGCCGTTCGATTGTACGTAGCAACGACTCTCTTTTGCAACGATATCCGTAATTATATTGCCGAATCGTAAATTTTTTATGCCGATATTTCCGCTAATGTTGTCGGGTTTTGCCCATTCTACAATTTTATCGAACGCGTTGATCGTGTGCAATCCTAAA
>CAZQAC010000044.1:0-11847 GCA_964591125.1 uncultured Lachnospiraceae bacterium | reverse complement strand
GCATCTTTCATAAAAACCTCCCCGAGCACTCGATTTTCTCTAATCGAGGCCCTATTAAACAAGGGCATAATAATGATATTACGCCCTTGATAAATAATTACTTTCTAATCTCAAGTTTTGCAACAAGATTTCTGTATCTTTCGATATCGATATCTTTCAAGTAGTTCAAAAGACTTCTTCTTGAACCTACCATCTGTAAAAGACCGCGACGCGAATGATAATCCTTCGCATGAACCTTAAGATGTTCGGTAAGATGATTGATACGATACGTCAAAAGAGCAATCTGAACTTCCGGACTTCCGGTATCGCCCTCTTTCGTTGCATATTTAGCTATAACTTCACTTTTCCAATTGTTATCCATAATATGGACCTCCGTAAAAATAATTCGCCTCAAACCTGAGTAAGCGGACGGATTTATCCCGCAACCCGTAGGAACAAGGTACTTAAATAGTATAACAGAATTAAACAATAATGTAAACTGTTTGAAGCCTATTTTTCAAAGAATTTTATTTTCTTTTCAAGTCTGTCTTCGAATTGATTGACATACAAAAACGCATCTCTTACGTTAGCCAATCTTTCTATCAGATTACCTTCTGAAACTTTTTTTGATATAGCGCCCGCTCCGCAAGCAACGACCGACAATGTTTCTTCCATCGTGGTTATATTGTTTCCGCATTGTTTGCCTTCTAAACAATATCCGACGTTTTCAAGATTTCCGAGCATATTCTTTTGTCGGTAAAGATAATAAGGCGCATAACCGAAGCGAGGCAACGCATCCTGGGCAAAATCGACCATGGCTTCGACGTCGCAATTCACCGTTTCTCCGCTGTTTTTTAATTCCGAACCGTTTTTTACGCTTAAAGTATGTACTGTCACATTGTCCGGCCTTAACTCGATCGTTTTATTTAGCGAGTTTAAGAAAACTTCAGGCGATTCGCCGTTAAGACCGGCAATTAAATCGACATTTATGTCAAATCCGAAATTTTTAGCTTCATAATACGCTTTGTAAAAATCTTCCACCGTATGTTTTCTACCGATTGCTTTCAACGTCAAGTCGTTTAACGACTGAGGATTGACACAAATTCGATTAACTCCGCATTTTTCCATCAATTCGAGTTTCGACTGCGTAATAGTATCCGGTCTGCCCGCCTCGCAAGTAAATTCGACGTTATAAGCATTAAACTGTGACAATATTTTCTCCAAAAGCTCATCCGGCAAAGCGGTCGGCGTACCTCCGCCGATATAAATCGAATATATTTCTTTATTCGCCATAGCAATCATATCCAAAGATCTTTTAATTTCTTCGATAAGTTTATCGGTATACTCGGGAATAAGCTTCGAACATTTATCCACAATATGCGTTGTAAAAGAACAATATGAACATTTACTAACACAAAAAGGAATATGCACGTAAAAATTGACACATTTTTTATAATCGGGACGATACTCTGTCTGACATAATACTATATTTTGAATGATTTCGGCTTTTTTTCGTGAAACATCGTATGTTTTAACCAAGTAATCCGATATACATTCACAAGCACCGCCGTCATTCAAAAACTCGTAAGCAAGCTTTGTGGGGCGTATACCCGTTAAACTGCCCCACGGAATATTTAAATTCGTAAAATCTTTCAATGACAAATAAACACTATGTTTGCACGCTCTTTTTATTAATTTTTTACGATTGTTTTCACTTAAACAGTCACCCAACAGGATTTCATATTTATACTCTTTCCCGTTAACAACAACGAAATTCTTGACAAAATTATCCGCCAAAACATACTTATGAATGAGATTAACATCGCTTTGCAACTTAAAAAGGCGAACAACTTCTCGTATTTCGTTATCGGGAATATAATTAGTTTCAACATTTAACATACGGATTATTCCTTTTTTCAAATTCCAAATTAGTAGACGCGTAATGCCCCGGAAAAATCGTATAATTGTAATCCAATTCAAACAATTTTTTCAACGAACATTCAAGTTCACGTTTATTTCCGCTAGGAAAATCCGTTCGTCCGCACGACAAATTCATTAAAGTATCGCCCGTAAACAAAAAGTTTTCCAAAATATAACAGCAACTGCCTGACGTATGACCAGGCGTATGCAAAACTCGAATATCAAAGCCGAGCAACTTTAAAATTTGTTTATCCTTAACAAATCCATCCGGAACGAATTTATTAAAAGCAACACCAAACTTATTTGCCAAATTGTCATCTGTTTTCAATAAAGCCCAATCTTTTTTGTGAACATATATTTTTGCACCGATGTTTTGCAACGCCGCGCAAGCATTACAATGATCAAAATGCGCATGCGTCAATAAAATATATTTACAAACTATTCCGTTATCCCGCAAAACATCGAATATTTTTGAAATGTCGTCGCCCGGATCGATTATTAAACATTCGTTATCATTATTAATAATAAAATATGTGTTAGTCTCTACAATCCCGGTTTTTATTTTCAACATATTCATATTAACCGTTACTCCTGTATACTTTATCAACCGCGGGAATTTGTAGAAGTTTTTTCTGTAAACGCTCAAATTCATCCACTTTATTTACTCTAATCGAAAAATTAATAATTACATTATTGTTTTTATCCATTCGAGCAACCATACTCGTCATAGTAAGATCCATATCACTGACTGTCGTCGTAATTCGAGCAAGCAAACCGTTAGAATCTTTCGCCTCTACCTGAACGGCAACGATAAACGACGACGCTTTTTCGCCCTCCCAATGAGCCTCCATCAATCTAAAAGGCTCTACGTTTTTCAAATTAGGACAACCTACGCGATGTATAGCAATACCTCTGCCTCGCGATACGAATCCGACAATATCGTCCCCGGGAACAGGATTACAACAACGCGAAATTCTTACCAAAAGATCGTCGTGTCCTTTTACTATAATGCCTGAAGTACTGCTTGCGTTAGCGTTATTGTGCGGACGAACAGGTTGCTTTGCCTTCTCTTCCTTGCGATAAAAATCGATTAATTTTGATAAAATTTGATTTACGGTAAATCCGCCATAACCTACGGACGCATACAAATCATCCATAGAAGATATTGAATACCTTTGCATAACGATGTCAAGCCACCTCGGTTCAAGCAAATCGGCAATATTATATCCACGCACCTTGGCTTCGCGTTCCAAAATATCCTTTCCGCGTCTTATATTATCTTCTTTTAACTCTTTCTTAAAAAAAGCCTTAATTTTTGTCTTAGCTTGCGATGTTTTTACTATTCGCAACCAATCGCGACTCGGTCCTTTAGCGTTATTCGAAGTAATAATTTCTACATAATCACCAGTGCAAAGTTTTGTTTCGAGCGGAACCATTCTCCCGTTTATTTTTGCTCCGATACATTTATTACCCACTTCCGTATGCAGATTATATGCAAAATCAATAGGATTTGCACCTTCCGGAAGATTAACAACATCGCCTCTTGGCGTAAAAACAAAAACCTGTCCAGAATACAAATCGAACTTCAAAGACTCATAAAATTCCTGAGGCGAAGTATTCTCGCTCTGAACGTCCATCACGCCGCGCAACCATTCAAGTTTTTCGTCAAATTCATTATCTGCACCTCTGTTTTCTTTATATTTCCAATGCGCAGCAATACCGTATTCGGCAATTTTATGCATCTCGAAAGTACGAATCTGAATTTCAAACGGCATTCCGTACGTAGTCATAACCGTCGTATGCAAAGATTGATAGTTGTTTGGTTTCGGAACCGCAATATAATCCTTAAACCTACCCGGCATAGGTTTCCACACGGTATGAATCATTCCCAAAACTTCATAGCAATCTTTTACGCTTTGAACTATAACTCGAACAGCAGTTAAATCATAAATCTGATCGAAAGTTTTATTCTGCGAAACCATCTTTTTGTATATACTGTAAAAATGTTTCGGTCGTCCGCTTATTTCGCATTTTATATTCAATTCTTTAAGCATTAACGCAAGTCGATCACAAATCGCAGCAACAAGCTCGTTACGTTCCGATCTTTTTAATGTAATTTCATTAACAAGCTGTTCATAAACCGTAGGTTGCAATACTTTTAAACACAAATCTTCCAGATCACACTTAAAATAACTTAATCCCAATCTCGAAGCTAAAGGTGCAAAAATCTCCAACGTCTCGGTTGCCATGGCATTCTGCCGTTCTGCCGACAAGCTCGATATTGTTCTCATATTATGCAATCTGTCCGCGATTTTAATAATTAAGACTCGTATATCTTTTGCCATTGCAAAAAACATACGCCTAAAATTTTCCGCCTGCTCTTCCTCTTTGGATTTAAACGATAATTTCTGAAGTTTAGTAACTCCTAATACTAATTCGGATACTTCATCGCCAAACAATCTTTTGATGTCCTCGTTTGTTGCAGACGTGTCCTCAATACAATCATGCAAAAGCGCGGCGGAAACGGTTTTATAATCCAACCCCAAATCGATTAAAATATTCGCTACCGCAATAGGATGAATTATATAAGGTTCTCCAGATTCACGTTTTTGTCCGCTATGCATTTCTGTTGCGTAATCCAACGCATGATTAAGTACCTCAACCTGATCTTTGGAAAAAAACTGTTGAAACTTATTGCGTATATCCGCTTCGGGCATAATTTATACCTCCCTTTGTTTTATGTATCTGTAAATGCGAGAATCATTTAAATCCGCTTTGTTTTTTTGAATATGAATTATATACGGATTTCGCTCGATTTTAATTAAATCAAGTTCGCTGAAAACATTTATACATAAATACAGTTGATTCAAATCTATTTCGCTAAAATTATTTTTCAAGCCGCCGAACAGCCGCTGAATGTTTGGGAAAGACAAACCATTAACCGTTTTCAACATATCGTAATATTTCATAAAAACATTACGCTCGGACGAAACAATCGGGAACTCGTCTTTTTTTTCGGGAATAAAAATTTTAGCGGAAGTCATGAAATTCAAATAAGATATCACACCCAGATCATATGGTCTGAATAAAAATATGATTTTATGATAATTCTTTAAATATATATTTTTTTGATCCAAATCGGGCGCAACTATTATTCTGCTATAATTATTTTGTGAAACGACATACATATACTCGTTTAACAGAATTTTATGTTCAGCTATGAAATTCTTATAACGATCAAAACTATCCGCTATCACCAATGTTCCGTATAAAGATTGAGAATAAACATCTTCAATTTTTTTATATTCCGAAAACTCGGGCAAATTTTCGCGATTATACCGCATCAAACCGAGATTATACGAAGACGCAACCGATGAATTAACATACAATTCATGCGGGACGCAAGCGCGTAAAACGCCCTTTACTTCTCTACCACCGTATACATTCCGCTGCAATTCCACAACCAAATCTTTAGGTTTGTCCGTCAAAAGCTGATACGCCAAAGTAGAATAATTAAAAGCAAATATTTGCAACTTATTTTCCAAAACAATCGAAACGTGATTTGAATTATTTTTGCACGGATACACCAAAAGGCTATTTTCTCGAATTTTAAATAGCGGTTTAGAATTACTGTTTCCTATCGGCTCCATCAATTCCAACGCCTCAACCAAATTAAAATCTATATTCTCGGCATCCAATTCCATATCGAACTCAGCTTTCGGATAAAACAGTTGTTCATCGAAATCGTTCAATAAACTGCATATACGTTCCTTAAATTCGGGGATATTCTTCACGTCAATGGAAAAACCCGCAGCTTGACTGTGGCCGCCAAATTCGAGCAAAAGGTCCGAACAAGCCGTCAAAAGATTGTAAATATTAATCCCCTCTATACTTCTGCAGGTACCTTTATAACTGTCGCCCGATTTAACCATAATAAACGCCGGTCTGTTAAACTGATTACACAGCTTTGCGGCAACAATTCCCGTAATACCTTTTTCCCACGTCGGATGACTAAGCATAATCGCTCGATTATCGACAATGTTTTCATATTGCAAATCTTCAATTGCTTCATTGAACATTTGTTCGCACAATAATTTTCTATGGTTATTATCTATGTTTATTTCTTCAATGATACGTTTGGCTTTTTCTCTGTCTTTTGTTGTCAATAAATCAAAAGCTCTATAAGCATCACCCATACGCCCTGCAGCATTAATTCTCGGAGCAATTTTAAATGCGATATCCGATGCCAACGGATTTTTAATTTTTTGATCTTCAAGCAACAGTAAAATTCCTACATTTTCCGACAAACAAATTTTCTTTAAGCCCAACTGAACTATTAATCTGTTTTCGTCCAACAATGGCACAAGATCTGCAATAGTAGCTATGGCGCACAAATCAAGATACTTATACATAACATCGTTGCCGCTCAATGCCTGAACAAGCTTCAATGCGACACCGGCACCGCAAAGCATCTTAAACGGATACTCGCAATCAACCTGTTTAGGATTAATAACAATACAATCCGGAATAACCGCACCGACTTCATGATGATCCGTAACTATAATATCTACGCCCAAATCCTTTACAAGCTCAACCTCATCAACACAGGAAATACCGCAATCGCAAGTTATTATCAAATCGGGCATCACTTCTTCGATAATTTTTTCCAACACATCGGCATTAAGACCATAGTCTTCGCCCAATCTGTTCGGAGTATGCGAATAGATATCAATATTTAAATTAGAAAAATATAACGACAAAATGGAATTCGCACATATGCCGTCGGCATCATAATCTCCGTAAATAACTATTTTTTCTTTATTTTTTACGGCTTTGTTTATACGTTCGACAGCATCTCTCATTCCCTTCATCAAAAAAGGATCGTAGAAATTCTTTTCATCAGGATAAATAAACGAATGTATATCTTTTTCATCGTTTATTCCGCGTGAAAACAATAACTCTACGAACTTAGGATTCAGTCCCATACTTTCAGATACAGCGCAAACGCGTTCCAAATCAACAGATAAGTTATTTCGTTTTACTAAATTAACGTTCATATATACTCCGTTTATTACAAAAATAAGCCTTCATATTTGAAGGCTTATTTTTTCTCCATACAAGTTACTACGCTTTCTTAGACACGCCTCTGCGTTTAGACGGCATAACGTTACTAAGCCAAGCCCAAATTACCGGTGCTATAAAGTTCGCCGAGTAAAAGCCAGCCAACAAACCAAAAATAATAGGTAATGCAAAAACTTGAACATTCGAAACACCGATCATGGCAATCAATGCAATCATAATCAACGTAGTCAACGTAGTACAAATCGTTCTCGACATAGTATCCTTCACAGACGTATTGATAATTTCTGCATTTGAAGCCGACGGCATAAGTTTAATATTTTCGCGCACGCGGTCGAATATTATAATCGTATTATTAATAGAATATCCCAAAATCGTAATCAACGCCGCAATAATGGTTTGATTAATCTCAATGTGGAAAATAAACATACCGCACATCATAATAACCAAATCGTGGAACAATGCGATTATAGCGGCAAGACCGCTGAGAAATTGGAATCTGATCGTAATATATATCAACATGCAGACAATTGCAATAGAAACGGCAAGAACAGCGCGCCATAACAATTCGTCGCTAACCGTAGAACTTACATAACCGCTGGAAGCAACATTACCCGAATATTCGTCCATAATTGCAAGAGTCTTTTTGATAACTGTCTTTTTCTCATCCGTAACGTTACCGGATACATTGAAAACCAAACTATTATCGGATATTTCGTAGGACTCAATCGCGACGCCCTCTTTTCTAAGCGCATCTGCCTTTATATCTCCGATATTGCCGTTTAACAAATATCCGTCATATGCGGCAACGATTTGATTTGAGGAATAAGTTATGTTCGGAGAAATCGCTAATATTTCTTCTTCCAAAGCCTGTTTTAATGCAGGATTAACAACTTCACTCATATATTCGTCTTCACCGACGCCTAGATAAGATATAGCAATAGAATCGTTATTCTCGCCGTAACGTTCAACTTGTTTAATGCTTATTCCGTACAAATTGCCGTTTTCATCGGTAAGATTTTCTGCGATTCCGACTATTTGTTGACTGTACGACTCATAATTCTCGTCAGTCAATCTGTTACCCATACTTACGCGCATCTTATATCCGCCGGTAAAATCGGTGCCCACCTTAACAGGTTCGCCCGTAGTTATTCCGAAAATCAATAACATTATCGCGGTTATCAAGATTATTACAATAGGAGCAATTAAGATTTTTTTTGTATTTTCAACAATTTTAAAACCTTTATTTAGCGTTTTCATCGACAATACCTCCATTTTCGGGCAATTCGGACTGAACAATATTATTTTTATCTTTCTTCAATCCCAGCTTTTTCGCGTTATTATCTTCATATCCGCACAAATTAATAAACTGCTTTGCAATAAACCCGAACACAAACAACGACGAAAGCACAGACAATACAATGCTGATTGCAAGCGTAATACCGAATCCGTAAACGGTTCCCGTTCCAACCGCAATAAGAATCACAGCCGCAATTATCGTAGTAATATTACCATCAATAATCGAACTTCTCGATTTTTTTATGCCGGCATAAAAACTTGCAAGCACGGACTTACCTGATTTATATTCGTCTCTGAAACGTTCCAATATGATTATATTGCCGTCTACCGCCATACCGATACCTAACAGAACACCTGCGATACCGGGCAAAGACAATTGAACAAGCGGAAATTCTGCCAATATGAACAAATCTATTACAGAGTAAATCAACAAAGTCATAACAGACGCAATACCCATCAAACGATATCTTACGATAAGGAAAACGAAAATCAAAGCCAAACCGATTAATCCGGCAATTACGCTAAGCTGCAACGCCTTTTCGCCCAACGTAGCAGACTCGATTCCGCTATCCACTATAGAAAGCGTCAATTGGAAAGTTCCGCTGTTTATCTGATCGGCAAGATTCTTCGCGTCGGTTTCGGTCGCGTTAGAACCCATAGTAATTATAGGATTAGACGAAATCTGCTGATTGATACTTGCCGTAGTAATAGCGTTTTCTTCGCGTTGACCGTCATAAACAAGGTAAATAGACATTGTGTTACCTATGTTAGCACCCGTAGCCTGCGCAAATTTTTCATTTCCCGCAGACGTAAGATTCAACGACACATACGCGCCGGTTCCGCTGTCGCTTCCCGTATTTCCGTAAGCTCCGGTTGCCGAAATAATATCGTCGCCCGTCAATACGACATCGTTCGTATCATCGATTACGAACTCGATGCCGGCAGGTCTGCCGATTATCTCAAAAAGACCTTCCGCATTATCTTTATCGGGAATAGAAACTCTTATTCTGTTACTACCCTCAGTAACAACGACTGCTTCCGTATAACCTCTGCCGGTAAGCAAATCCGTCAGTCTCGACTGAGTAGCGTTTAACTTATCACTGAAATTGGACGGATCATCGGAAGAAGCTTCGTACAAAGCGTACACGCCTCCTTTCAAATCCAAACCAAGGTCGATTACGCTGGCAAAAGAATGGTAATTATAATCTGTGCCCGGTATAGGAAAACTACACGTAGCCAAGATTATGCAAATAACCAATGCTAAGCTAACCGCAATCAATTTAATTATTGACGATGTTTTCTTCATTCTAGCCTCCAAACAATATGGATATATTATAACTAATTAAGCGAATTTAGTCAATTAAATATGCTCAAATCGCTAAAATTATTTACGTTTTTAAAACACTCAACCAAACATACGGACAATCATGCGCAATCTTCCTCTCAAAAAACGACATCGCATGCCCGAATTCAATATATTATTGACAAAAACGTTCGATTCGAAACAAAAACAGATTTAACGCAGCATCCAAAAAAACTCCCGCGAATAAGACATCGAGGGAGAACTATTCATTTTATTGCTTCGCATTAAAAAACGTTAATGAAATTCCATAAAATATCTTCTCTTATGTGCCTTAATACACTTGCTGAATAATTATACTAAATTTTTGATGGTTTGGCAACTAAATTAGCGCACTTTCATAATTATACTCTTTCTTTTTTTACGTTAACGACAATGATCCCGTCAATTAAACCCGTAATTCCGCCCAATACGCAATCGTTTAATAATTTAATATCTAAAACAAAAGACGAATTAAAAGCAGAAAAAACGATAAAAGCCGTTACTATATATATAATTCCGAAAAAAAAGCCTCTTAGCCAGCCGTTCGGTCTGCAGGTAAAACATATTAACATTGCCAACGTTATAGACAGGCTTTTTATCGCTTGATTAACGATAACAATGTATTTCGAATCGATATTACAAAATTTAATGAGAATCGCAAAAAATAAAATAAACAACAACGTAAAAATTATTGCGACCACTTCCCCTTTTACATATTCCTTCACGGCACCGCCGTTCATTTCTTTTCCCATAAAAAAACCTCCGCAAAACCATTGTATGCGAAGGCTTATCTTTTTAGAATCGAAACTTAATTATTATTTATCTTCGAAAACGGACGTATTATCGGGCGTTTCTTGTTTTTCTGCGTTATCGCCAGTCTCGACATTTTCTTCGACGGATTGCGTTTCCGTTTCGTTAACCGACTTTATAACTCTGTATAAAGCGCGCGCGTCAAAGGTCAAAGTGCTTTCGTTCGGTTCGTTTCCCGTACTAATCACGATATAGGTATCGACCGGAGATATTTCTTTAATTTCCACTATTTTTCCGACAATACCGCTTGTCAACATAATTTCATCGCCCTTGGCAAGATTTTTAATTCTTTCACTCTCTTCTTTTTGCTGTTTTTTTGTCATTCGACCGTTAAAAATAGTGATTCCGAAAAACATAACGATCAAAACTGCGACAATAACCCAAAGAAAAACATTATTTTCACTTGCACAAAATAAATTCATCAACATATCTTTGTGTCTCCTTGTTTTTTTTAATAGTAACATAATTTAACAAAAAAATCAACCGAAAACAATAATAAAGTTTGTCGAATTTACAATTTTTCAAAATTATCTTCTTTTACGCAAAATATTTCACTCAATTTTTTCCTTAACTCTTGATCTGTAACAGAATTTTCGACTATCACTTTTTCCGGAGCGATATCGACCAACGTCAACAAAAGTTGCCCGACGCTCAAAAAACGACTACCGCCTATTTCGCCATATTCGTTCAGCATATATTCCGCGTCGTTTTCGGAAACAGAAACGACTTTTATTCTTGCCTCGATTCCGCTGAGAAGAAATTTCATTATAATATTGAAACTATCCTCGTTTTCGACAAGCTCCGAATTGTTTACAATCATTTGAATCGATTCTTTCCATTCGGATACGATATCGTTCATTCTGAAATTATAAAATCCGTCCAAGTTAAAATCGCTCGTAAGTTTTAAACGAGATTTAATCAAACTTTTTTCCGCTTCAGAATTAAAAGCGGTCAATGTATTTATCAGCATATTTTTTGACGTAACATCACAAAATCGCATTGTAAGATTGTTTTCAAAATACGCTCTCTTCTGTTCCACCGAAAACATATCTATCAACGCTCGATTGACAATTTGTTTTAATGTCGCCGAATTCTCGCTTTCAGTTGCAAAACAAATACTGGTTCTTCTTTTGTACGAATACTCCGCGGATACACCGTTTATTTCTACGATTTTTTTTTGAGTCTCATTTAAAAGATAATCAATCCAAAAATAATAAATATTGTCTGTACTTAACTTAATCTGATACATAATCAATCCCTAATCTATTGTATGCATAAAAACCGAATTTACGCATTTAAATTTTAGCTTATCGGGCTTAAATTATTTTTTTAAAAATTTTTTAAAAAACACGATAAAATCGCTTGCATTTTTTTTTAGAATATAGTATTATATATGAGTCGTCAGCAAGTGCGACGCC